>JAFVAO010000072.1 GCA_017480445.1 Lachnospiraceae bacterium | reverse complement strand
TTCCGAATCTGACTCCTCTAGCCTTGGCAGCACTGATTCCTTCCGCTTGCCGCTGTCTTATATTTGTTCGTTCGTTTTCGGCGACATAGCTTAAAAGTGCCAGCACGATATCGGCGAGGAATGTTCCCATCAGATCCTTTCCTCTTCTGGTATCAAGCAATGGCATGTCGATCACGACGATATCCACATTTTTTTCTTTTGTCAGGATACGCCATTGTTCCAGAATTTCTTTGTAGTCCCTTCCTAAACGGTCAATGCTTTTTATATATAGGATGTCATTTTTGCGCAGTCTTTTCACCAATTTTTTGTACTGAGGGCGTTCAAAATTTTTCCCGGATTGTTTGTCAACATAAATATTTTCAGGCGGTACCTCCATTTCTTTCAATGCAATCATTTGACGGTCTTCATTTTGCTCTCTGGTACATACTCGTACATATCCGTATGCTTTAGTCATGATGAGTTATCCTCCATTTATAATTTTTTATATTCAGTTTACGATATTTTCCGAATGTATTGATAGGGCGATGTATTGATATTTTATTTAAATTAACATCATATTGTAATGCTGCTCGGCTTTTCATATAAATTATAGAGTTCAACTTGTAAATGGTAAAAATCTTTGATAGTATACAGCAATGCGAGAAGATGAATTTGAAACTGAAGATGGTAAGAGCGCAAGCGTTGCCATATGCGGTGGCAAGGCAGGAAGAGGGAGGAGATTTTGATGCGGCAGGAAAAAATGATCGGCGGCAGAACATGTTATATATACGGTGGCGAAGCACTTGGGAAGGATTGTGATTTCGACATTTTAATTCAGGCGGTTGACGGGCATGAGTCCGAGCAGCTGGATGCGGAGGTCGCGCTGATCCGGGAAGGCGCGGGAGACAAACCGTTTTTGCTGGCAGCTTTTTTGATCAGTGACTGGAACGAGGAGTTATCGCCGTGGGAGGCGCCGCCGGTCTTTGGAAAGGAAGGGTTCGGCGCCGGCGCGGAGCGGACGCTGCAATTTATTTTAGGGGAATTGCTGCCGGAGCTGCTTTGCATGAAGCCGGAGGAGATCACAAAAGAAAGGATTTCCGCGGAAGGAAAAAGGATCTGTCTGGGCGGCTATTCACTGGCTGGACTTTTTGCGCTCTGGGCTGCGAGCAGGACGGAGGTGTTTAGGGGGATCGCTGCGGTCTCACCGTCGGTGTGGTTTCCGGGATGGGAGCAGTACAGTAAAGAGCATGCAATTCTTGCGGAACGTGTATATCTCAGTCTGGGCGACAAGGAGGAGAAGACGCGGAATCCGGTGATGGCGAAGGTGGGAGACGCGATCCGGCAGCAGTACGCGGCGCTGAGGGAGCAGACTACATGTGAGGCATGTGTGTTGGAGTGGAATCCGGGGAATCATTTTATGGATGCGGAAAAGCGTACGGCGAAAGGATTTGTGTGGGTGTTAAAATAGAGATTGATTTACTGTCTGAATCATACTAGTATAGAGGTAGGAATGATAAAATGAAACTGGAGCATCCGATCGCGCCGGTGTATGACGCGCACTCACGTATATTGATTCTTGGAAGTTTTCCGTCAGTCAAATCCAGAGAGGCGATGTTTTTCTATGGCCATCCGCAGAATCGTTTTTGGAAGGTGATGGCGGCGGTGTTTGCGGATGATTTTCCGGAGACGGTGGAGGAGCGGCGGGCATTTTTGCTGCGGCATCAAGTCGCTGCGTGGGATGTGATCAAGTCCTGTGATATTGTAGGGTCTTCGGACGCGAGTATCAGGAATGTGACTGCCAATGATCTGAGTGTCATTTTGGACGCGGCGCCGATCCGGCAGATTTTTGTGAACGGTAAGACCGCGGAGAAGATGTATCGAAAATATACGGAGCCGGTGACCGGGAGAACGGCGGTGGTGCTGCCGTCCACAAGCCCGGCAAACGCCGCGTGGAGCTTGGAACGGCTGATCGAAGTGTGGAGAGAACGTATCAATCAGGCCGGATAGGGGGAAATATGTATCAGCTTGTACTTGGTATTCAGATTGTCAGCATCATTGCGCTGCTGGCGGAATGTTATCTGGTTTTTCGGGACGGGAAGGGCGCGTTGCATACCTGCCTGCTGTTCAGTTGTGCAACGACACTCGTGAACAATATCGGGTATCTCTCACAGCTTTTGGCAAGGTCGGGTGAGGCATATCTCACGGCGTTAAAGCTTTCTTATTTGGGCAGAGTGTGGATCTCGTTTGCACTGATTTTATTCATTGCCGAGCTGACCCAAATCAAAATATCGCAGATCTTGAAGCGTGTCATGGCACTGATCAATGTGGTTACCTATGTGATTATTTATACGACGGAATACACGGGACTCTACTATATATGCGGTGATTTTGAAGTGGTGAGGCAGTTCCCCAATTTTCATCACGAAAACGGTATCTGGCATGATATGTGGACTGCAGTGGTGGCTGTTCATATTGTGTTGGGGCTGGGGATTTTGTTTGTGAAAAGGCATCAGGAGAGGAATAAGATCGCCAGGGCGCGTTTGCTCACAGTCATCATAGCGACGTTGACGGAAGGGACATTTACGATGATCGCAATGCTCAAGCTGTTCCCCGTAACCAGGGTATATGATGTGACCATGCTGGGCTTCCCGATCGGCACATTGTTCGTTTTTATCGGTATTTTTAAATATAAACTGCTGGACACGGAGACGCTGGCACGAGAGTATGTGATCGATGAGTTGTCGGAGGGGATCATCGCGACGAATGAGCAGGGTGAGGTGAGTTATTTCAACAAGCCGGCGCTGGCAATTTTCCCGGCGCTGGAAGATAACGCACAGGAGGTCATGGACAGGCTGCGTGCTGTCGTTGAGGCGGATGAACCGTTGCGGATAGAGGATCGGATTTATTCACCGGAAAAAAATATCCTCTATCAGGATGGGGTGGAGGCGGGAACCCTCTATGCGTTTGCGGATGACACCGAGCATTATCAATACATGGCGGAGCTGGAGGAGCAGAAACGGATCGCGGATGAAGCGAATCAGGCCAAATCTTCGTTTCTTGCCAATATGTCGCATGAGAGACGGACGCCGATCAATGCGGTGCTCGGCATGGATGAAATGATCCTGCGGGAGAGCAGGGAAAAAGAGACCATTTCCTATGCGCAGGATATTCAGACAGCAGGGCGGACGCTGTTGTCGCTGATCAATGACATTTTGGATTTTTCCAAGATCGAAGAGGGCAGGATGGAGATTCTGCCGACGCAGTACGCGCTTTCCTCTGTGATCGGTGATCTGGTCAATATGATACGGGATCGGGCCAATAAAAAGGGGCTGCATCTGGAGGTTGCTGTGGATCAGTATACGCCGCATATTTTGTACGGTGATGAGATCCGCATCAAGCAGATCGTGTTAAATCTCCTCACCAATGCAGTGAAATATACGGAAAGCGGAACGGTAAAGCTTTCGGTGGGCTTTTCAAAATGTGCTGACCAGGAGATTTTGCTTCGGTTTGCAGTTGCTGACACCGGCATCGGCATGAAGGAAGAGGATATGGAGAAGCTGTTTTCTCCGTTTTCACGCATTGAGGAATCCAGGAACCGCTCTATTGAAGGTACCGGACTCGGCATGAGTATCGTGAAGCAGCTGCTTGCTTTGATGGACAGTCAGCTGGAGGTAAACAGTGTCTACGGGGAAGGGTCGGATTTCTCCTTCGCGATCCGGCAGCGTGTCATCCGGTGGGAGGCAATCGGGGATTTTGGCACAAGATTTGAGACGGAAACCACAAAGCATAAAGCGTATCATGAATTGTTCCATGCACCGGATGCGCAGATTTTGGTGGTGGATGACAATGAAGTGAATCTGACAGTGATCCGGAATCTGCTGAAGCAGACGCAGGTAAAGGTCGACACGGCATTCTCGGGTGCGGAGGCGCTGCAGGCGGCAGAGGAAACATCGTATGACGTGATTTTTATCGATCATATGATGCCGGATATGGACGGGATCGAAACGTTGCACCGTCTGCAGACAGAAATCGACCATGCACCGGTTTGTATCGCGCTGACTGCGAATGCGGTGTCCGGCGCGCGGGAGCTGTATCTGCAGGCAGGTTTTGCGGATTATCTGTCGAAGCCGGTGGACGGAAGAATGTTAGAGGAGATGCTGCGGCATTACCTGCCAGCGGAGAAGGTTGTTGCGGCGACGGCGGAGCAGGAAACGGATCCGAAGGCAGAAGCTGTTTTTGCACAGAAGATTCTGGTGGTGGATGATGACGCGGTGATCTGTGCTTTGGCAAGAGAGATTCTGGAGGGAAGCTTTGCGGTGGAGAGCTGTATGGAGGGAAGCGAGGCATTGCAGCTTGCGAAGGACATGCAGCCGGCACTGATCCTGCTTGATATCAATATGGCAGGCATGAACGGATTTGAGGTATTCCAGAAGTTGCGAGAGGACGCGGATACCTGCGATATACCGGTGCTCTATATCACTGCGGATGAGGACAGGGAAAAGGAGGCACAGGCGTTAAAGAACGGCGCGCAGGATCTGATCCGGAAGCCGTTTGCGCCGGAAGTGCTTCTGCAGCGGTGCAGAAGGATCATTGCGCTGGATCGGTATCAGAAGAACCTGCAGGGAGAGGTGGTCCGGCAGACGGATCGCGCGGAACGTCTGAACAAGGAAATGATGCTTGCCCTGTCCCATACGGTGGATGCCAAGGATCATTATACGAACGGTCATTCCGAGCGTGTGGCGGCCTATTCGGCGGAGATCGCAAGGCGCATGGGCAAGAGCTTTGAGGAGCAGGAAAAGCTGTATAAGATGGGGCTTTTGCATGACATCGGAAAGATCGGTGTCTCCGAGTTGATCATCAACAAGACGGCGAAGCTGACCCTGGACGAATTCGGCGAGATCAAAGAGCATACGACCATCGGGTATGAAATATTAAAGGGCATCAAGGACATGCCGGAGCTGGCTGTCGGCGCGCGTTCCCATCATGAAAAATATGACGGGAGCGGTTATCCGGACGGTCTGAAGGGTGAGATGATCCCCGAGGAGGCACGGATCATCTGTGTGGCGGATTGTTATGACGCCATGACGAGTACCCGCACTTATTCCAATCCCAGACCGCAGGCAACAGTTCGCGAGGAGATCCTGCGGTGCAGGGGAACCCACTTTGATCCGAAGATTGCGGATATCATGATTGCCATGATCGA
Organism: Lachnospiraceae bacterium; assembly: GCA_017480445.1. Taxonomy (GTDB): domain Bacteria; phylum Bacillota; class Clostridia; order Lachnospirales; family Lachnospiraceae; genus Acetatifactor. Next base: position 38,579 of record JAFVAO010000072.1, on the reverse strand, counting down.
TGAGGACCATGCCTATGCCATGAATGAGCGCGGCAATGGGCGGAAGATATGGAAGGGGATCGACCGTATCTGGAATATTGTCCTGTCAGCCGATGACCGGCTGCAGTCGGCAGAGGAGATCGCGCAGGCAGAGTCTGCAACATCTGCTGCGCTGCCCCAGTGGCTCTACGAAATTCCGGAGATCGATGTCGGGCAGGGGATTCAAAACTGTGGTTCGACGGAAAGCTTTTTATCCGTTTTGCAGGTGTTTCATCAGACGGCGCGGCAAGAGGCGGACGAGATTGAGAAGCTGTATGAGCAGGAGGATCTGGACGATTACACGATCAAAGTACATGCGTTGAAAAGTGCGGCGCGCATCATAGGAGCGGCGGCACTTTCCGATCAGGCAAAAGCATTGGAGCTCGCGGGGAAGCGGGAGGATGCGGATTTTATCAGACAGAATACGGAAGCACTGCTGAACGACTATCGCAGGCTGGAGGCACATCTGGAGAAGCTGGACGCAGCGGCGGAGAAGCGGCCTGCACTTTCGAAGGGATGCTGATGGAGCTTGCCTGGGAGGTGATCGGGAATGCTGTGAAAGCGGCGATATCACTTATAGCGGATAGCCTGCAAGTATTTATATTCAGAGGGTGCTCTGAAACGATGGCTGACACAGTGCATCGTGGGGAGCACCCTTTCGACGTGGATGCGCCGGCGATCACATAAAATTTATTCAGAAATTTGATTTGTGGAGGGAAAAGTGGTATTTTGGTAAGAGTAATGGAGCAAAAGGAGATGTGGATTGCGTGAAAGATCAGATCGAGGAATATATCAAAGGGAAATACGGCGTTGCGCCGGAGCACCCCTGGGGGAAATACCCGGAGAATGAAACCTTCAAGGCGTTGGAGAACGACAAGTGGTTTGCACTGATCATGCCGGTGTCCAGGCACAGTCTGGGGCTGCAGGGTACCGGCATGGTATGGGTGATCAATGTCAAGGCAGATCCGGAGCTGATCGGGATGATCGTAAGCACGGATGGGTACCTGCCGGCGTATCATATGAATAAACAGCACTGGCTGACCATATTATTGGATGGAACAGTGCCCGAGGAGCAGGTGTATGAACGGATTGATGAGAGCTATGTACTGATCACGGACAACCCGACGAAGCGGATTTACGAGGCAGTGCGCAAGATTCCCAGAGGGAAAGTGGCGACCTACGGGCAGGTGGCGGCGCTGGCGGGAAATCCGAAGATGTCGCGGGCGGTGGGCAATGCGCTGCACAAGAATCCGGATCCGGAGGGAACACCGTGCTATCGCGTGGTGAATTCCAAAGGTGAGCTTTCGGGAGAATTTGCCTTCGGCGGTCCGGGGGAGCAGGCAAAGCGGTTGACCGCGGACGGGATCGAGGTCGTGGACGGGAAGGTCGATCTGGAAAAATACGGGATATAGGGGATGAAGCATATGGAAATGTCGGAATGGGTCATTGTCGTCGATGACAATATCGCGGATCTGAAGCTTGCCGGGCATTTGCTGAGTGAGAATGGTATGCGGGTGACGGCCCTGAACAGCGGGCAGGCGCTTTTGAATTATCTCGCGCAGGAGAAACAGCCGGATGTGCTCCTGCTGACGATCCGGATGCCGGATATGGACGGACTGGCGCTGCTCAAGCAAATCCGTGCGATGGAAGAGGTAAAGGGGAAGGAGCATATTCCCACCATGTTCCTCTCTGCAGATGACAGTATTGAAACGGAGCGCGAGGGACTGGCGCTGGGGGCGGTGGATTACATCCGAAAGCCCTATGAGCCGGAAATCCTAGTTCACAGAATCAAAAATATCCTGAACAATTCAAAGCGGATCATCGCACTTTCGGAGGAGGCATCCATGGATCAACTCACGGGACTGCTGAATAAAGTGAGTGTGAACCATCGCTTGGAGCGGGCATGCAGAGAGTACAGAGGTGCGCTTCTGATCATTGATATGGATCATTTCAAAATGGTGAATGATCTGTATGGACATGAGGCGGGCGATAAGATTCTGTCTGCCTTTTCAGAAATTTTGAAAAAACAGTTTCGCTCCCAGGATATTGTCGGTCGTATCGGAGGAGACGAATTTATCGCGTTTCTGCGAAATCTGGAAGAAGCAGAAGCGCTAAAGAAAATTGCGCAGAGACTGGGAGAACAGTTGTATGCCGCAGCGCAGCAGATTCTGGGGGCGAATATGACGATTCCTTTGGGTGTTTCGGTTGGCGCCGTTCTCACCGAGGGGAATGCGGATTTTATGAGCCTGTTTGGCAAGGCGGATAAAGCACTGTACACGGTCAAGCAAAACGGTCGGCATGGCTGTGCTGTCTGTGACGAGGCGGATCGGCTGCGTCCGGCGGAGGAGAAAAGCGAAGCAGACTTGAACCGGATGGATATGGTGCTGTCGGAGCGTTATGTAGCCAGGCATGCAATGTGGCTGGGACAGGAGGCGTTTGCAAGTATTTATCGCTATATGTATCGATACATTCAGCGGTACCACGAAAAGGCATATAAGATTCTGTACACGGTCACGCCGAAGATAGAAATGACGGAGATGGATTTTGCGGCCAGAATGCAGAAGCTGGGAGAGTCGATCAAGAATACGCTGCGCAACAGCGATATCATGATGCAGAATGTATCAAACCAGTTTTTTCTGTTTTTGCCGATGGTCTCAGAGGAAGATATCCAGAAGGTCATTGATCGGATCCAGACTGCGTGGAGCCGGAATGGTTATGATCAGGATTTACAGATCGTTTACGAAGCGGAGTCGATCGCACCGGAGGAGGCAGAGAGACAGCAGGAGCTGGACAGCAAGCTGCCGCGGGTGGTTGTGGTAGATGCGGATATTGCGGTGCTGAAGGCTGCGGGGAATGCGCTCAGTGAATGCGGCGTGCGTGTGACGGTGCTAAACAGCGGGCAGGCCCTGTTCAATTATATCGAAGGCGGAAATTGTCCGGATCTGATCCTGATGGATGTCGCACTGCCTGGCATGAATGGCTTTGATACATGGCAGCATCTGCGGAATGGAAAGAACGCGAAAGGGGCGCTTTCTGTCATCTTTTTGTCGGATGTGGAGGATGAAACAGCGGAGGAGAAGGGCTTATCTATGGGGGCGCTGGACTTCATCAAGAAACCTTTTGTACCGAATGTGTTGTGTCTGCGCGTGCGGCGGGCGTTGGAAGCGCTGGCGCTGCGCGGTAATGCAAAATAAAGGCTGTCTGCAGAACGGATCTGCGGACAGCCTTTTTGGTTACTTGCATCGTTATTGGGGGTGTTCACCACTTAGTCCAGAGGGAACTTGAAATATCTCTTGGCATTGTTGTAGGAGATATTCGTTACGATCTCGCCAAGGATATCGTAGTCCTCAGGGAACTCGCCGTTCTCTACCCAGTTGCCGATGAGGTTGCAGAGGATTCTGCGGAAGTACTCATGTCTGGTGTAGGAGAGGAAGCTTCTGGAATCGGTGAGCATGCCCACGAATCCGGAGAGATTTCCGAGGTTTGCGAGGGAGATCATCTGATCCTGCATACCGGTCTTGTGATCGTTGAACCACCATGCGCTTCCCTGCTGAATCTTTGCGACAGCGGTGGAATCCTGGAAGCAGCCGAGAATTGTACCGATCGCCTGGTTGTCGTTCGGATTCAGGCTGTACAGAATGGTTCTGGGCAGCTCGTCAGTCTCGATTAGAGCGTTCAGGAAATCCGCCATCTGTGCGGAAGGTGCATAGTTGTTGATGCAGTCGTAGCCGGTGTCGGGACCAAGCTTTGCGTACATTTTTGCGTTGTTGTCTCTCTTACAGCCATAATGCAGCTGCATTGCCCAATCCAGCTTGTGATAGTCTTTGCCGACAAAGAGCATGAATGCGGTCTTGAACTTGAGCTCGTCCTCTTTGGAGATCGCAGCGCCGCCCAGTCTCTTGGCAAAGATCTGCTCGATCTCCGCATCGCTTGCGGGTGCATACATAACATACTCCAGCGCGTGGTCGGACACGTTACAGCCCATGGACTGGAAGAACGCCATACGCTGCTTCAGCGCATCCTTCAGCTCTGCGAAGGTGCCGATCTTCGCTTTGCCGCATACTTCAGCCAGCTTTGCCAGATAGTCCAGATATTCGGGTTTCTCGATATTCATTGCCTTGTCGGGTCTCCATGCGGGACGTACGATGACATCAAAGCTCTTATCCTCGGCGATCTTGGAGTGCCACTCAAGACTGTCTACGGGGTCGTCCGTGGTGCAGATCAGAGTGACGTTGCTCTGCTTGATGATGTTGCGCACGCTCATGGAGGGATCTTTCAGCTTTGCGTTGCAAAGGTTCCATACCTCATCGGCGGTCTTGGCGTTCAGTACACCGTTGTAGCCGAAATATCTCTGCAGTTCCAGATGGCTCCAGTGGAAGAGGGGGTTGCCGATGGCCTTGCCCAGGCACTCCGCCCATTTGCAGAATTTCTCGTAATCGGAAGCGTCACCGGTGATGTATTTCTCGTCTACGCCGCAGGAACGCATAAAACGCCACTTGTAGTGGTCGCCGCCCAGCCATACCTGGGTGATGTTCTCAAATTGACGATCCTCTGCAATCTCCTTGGGATTGATGTGACAGTGGTAGTCGAGAATCGGGGTCTTCTCTGCATATTCGTGAAACAGCTTCTGGGCTGTCGCAGTCTCAAGCAGGAAGTCTTTGTCCATAAATGCTTTCATTTCCATTCCTCCGTTAAAAAATTAAATTATTTTATTGATTCTCGCTGACAGGAACCGATCGCTTGCCGACCGCCGTCAAAGGGCAGCGGTGATACGGCTTATGCCGCGAGGTGGTACCGTGTTTTGATGTGTCCGGATCACAGGGCTTTGGTGGTGCCCCGCAGAATCAGGTCGCCGGAAAACATTGTGTTTTTGATGCCGTAATTGTCGGTGAGGACATCCATCAGGGTGTCGGTCAGATGCTGGCAGAGCGCTTCCAACTTGTTGTCGATGCTGGTCAGCTCCGGATGACAGCACTGTGCCAAGATGGAGTTGTTGTAGCCGATCACAGAGAGGTCATCGGGGATTTGCATTCCCAGCGTCTGCGCATACTTGACGGCTGCCAGTGCCAGCGTGTCGTCGGCCGCGATCAGACCATGGAATGCCTGTCCGTTTTGATGCAGCCGCAGAAGCTGCTCCGTCATGCCGGAGATATCTTCGTGATTGCCGGCAAAAAATTCCTGCATCGGCTCCAGACCATGGGTCTCCATGGCGTTTAAATAGCCAGAGCGTTTCCGCTTGCCGCTGTAGGAATCAGAATTGTAAAAATAAAGGATGTCGTGAATCCCCGATGCGATCATGCGCCCGGTCGCCTCCTGCACGGAGGTGTAGTCGTCGCAGAGCACACTGTACACGTTGGGTGCATCCAGCGCGCCGTTCAACAGCATGATCGGTGTGGTGAGCGCCGCGTCCAATATGTATTTATTCTGTGCCGCCTGCCCATAGATGTAATTGGAACCGACCAGAATGATGCCGTCTACTTTCTGCTGCAGCAACAGATCCAGAGATTCGCGACGCGTGTCCAATTCGTAGCCGCTACAGCACAGGATACAGCGATAATCATTTTCCCGCAGCTGCCGCTCCAGATAATAGATCGCCTTGGCGAGGTACAGATCGGAGCTGTCGGCACACATGATGCCGATTGTGCGCATCGTATTGAGACCCAGACCTCGGGCAAACGCATTGGGGGTATACTCATATTTTTCGATCACATCGAGTACCCGTTGTCTTGTCTCCTCGCTTACATTGGCGCTGCCGTTGAGCACGCGGGAGACGGTCGCAATCGATACCCCTGCTTTCTCCGATATATCATAGATGGTCATGCGTGATTACCCCTTTGCTGTCATGAAAGTATTTTCATAAGTTTATATGCCTAATTATACCTAATGTCAGGGCTTTTTTCAAGACGTAAAAAATATATATATTCCGATACATTTGTGGTGGAAAATATTTTGAAAATATGTTATAGTGAATGTATTAAGTTCAAAATCGGCTACAGGCCGGAATGCTAAGATGCGCCGCGAGCGCGGAATGGAGGACAAAGGGTAATGGAATTATTGAACAAGGCAAAGACAGGCAAGAAAGAGAGACCGATCAAGGTGGTGCAGTTTGGAGAGGGTAACTTTCTCCGTGCGTTTGTTGATTATATGTTCGATCTTGCAAATGAGCAGGGTAAGTTTGACGGCGATATCGTGCTGATCAAGCCCATCGCATTCGGCAATCTGGACAATTTCCACAAGCAGGACTGCCAGTATACCGTATCTCTTCGCGGCAATGTGGGCGGCGAGGGCAAGATTATCGATCGTATCGTGACTTCTGTTGCGGACGCGGTGGACACCATCAATGAGTATGACAAGTACATGTCACTTGCAGAGATTGATACACTGAAATTTGTTGTTTCCAATACCACAGAGGCCGGTATCGTATTTGACGACAGCGACAAGTTTGAGTCCAATCCTCCCGCGACCTTCCCCGGCAAGCTGACCAAGTTTTTATACAGAAGATTTGAGACCTTCAAGGGCGATATGACCAAGGGTCTGATCATGCTCCCTGTAGAGTTGATCGACGACAACGGTATCAACCTGAAGAAGTGTGTGATGCAGTTCATCGATCTGTGGAAGCTCTCCGATGAGTTTAAGAACTGGGTGGAGAATGCCTGCGTATTTACCTCCACGCTGGTGGACCGTATCGTTACCGGACGTCCGAAGGACATGCAGGCTGAGTGGGACAGACTGGGTTATCAGGATGACATCATGGTGACCGCAGAGCCTTTCTCTCTGTGGGTAATCGAGTCTCCCAAGGATATCAGCGCAGACTTCCCGAAGCTGCCCATCGACAACTTCAACGCGATCATCACCGACGATCATCATCCGTACAAGCAGAGAAAGGTTCGTATTCTGAACGGCGCGCACACCTCTTTTGTACTGGCTGCATGGTGCTGCGGTCTGGATATCGTGAGAGATTCCATGAAGGATGACGATATCCGCAACTTTATGGACAAGACCATTTATGAGGAGGTTATTCCGACCCTGACGCTTCCCGAGGAGGAGCTGAAGGCGTTTGCCGCTGAGGTGGTGAACCGTTTCGACAACCCTTATGTAGACCACAAGCTTCTGGACATCTCCTTAAACTCTGTTTCCAAGTGGAGAGCAAGATGTCTGCCGAGTCTGCTGGGCTATGTGGACAAGTTCGGAAAGCTTCCTGCACACCTGACTTTCTCCATCGCAGCGCTGATGGCATTCTACACCGGCTCTGAGATCAGAGACGGCGTGCTGATCGGCCACAGAAACGGTGAGGAGTATCTGGTGAAGGATGACAAGGCAGTGCTGGAGTTCTTCGCGGCGAACAGCGGAAAAGACACCAGGACTTTCGTGACCGATTATCTCGGCAACGAGAATTTCCACGGCCAGGATCTGAACAAGGTTCCGGGTCTGACCGATGCAGTTGTAGCTTATTTGGATGATATTAAAGCGAATGGTATGAGGGCAGCATTATGCAAAATTTCTTAAAAATCAATGACAATGACAATGTAGTGGTAGCGTTGAACACCATTCCGCAGGGCGAGACAATCAAGGTGCCTGTGGACGGTGTGGAGAAAGAGATCACGGCACTCGAGGAGATTCCGGCAGGGCACAAGATGGCGCTGAAGGACATTCCGGAGGGCGGCGAGGTGATCAAGTACGGTTACCGGATCGGCAACGCGAAGGAAGCGATCAAGACCGGCAACTGGATTCATGTACATAATGTGAAGACCGCGCTGGGCGATCTGTTGGAGTACACCTACGAGCCGACACCGGTGGAGGAGAAGAAGACGGAGGATGTGACCTTTATGGGCTTCAACCGTCCGAACGGCAAAGTGGGCGTGCGCAATGATATCTGGCTGGTGCCGACGGTGGGCTGTGTGAACAATGTCGCTGACGCGATTGTGCGCATGGCGAATAAGTGGCTGGATGCCAACCGCGAAAAAGAGGGTCTGCAGACGGTGGGTGAGGTGATCACCTTCAAGCACCCTTACGGATGCTCGCAGATGGGCGATGACCAGGAGCACACCAGAACGATACTTGCGGATCTGATCAATCATCCCAATGCCGGCGGCGTGCTGGTGCTGGGGCTTGGCTGTGAGAACAGCAATATTGATGTGTTAAAGCCGTATCTCGGTGAGATTGATGAGGACAGAACCAAGTTCCTGGTCTGTCAGGAGCATGACGATGAGATCACGGACGCGGTGGAAGTGATCAAGGAGCTGGCAAAATATGCGGCAGGCTTCAAGCGTGAGCCCATCAGTGTGAGCAAGCTGATCATCGGCATGAAGTGCGGCGGCAGCGACGGTCTGTCCGGTATCACGGCGAATCCTCTCGTGGGACGTTTCTCGGATCTGTTGATCTCCAAGGGCGGCACCACCATTCTGACAGAGGTGCCGGAGATGTTCGGTGCGGAGACGATTCTGATGAACCGCTGCGCGAATGAGGAGCTGTTCAACCAGACCGTGGATTTGATCAATGACTTTAAGAATTACTTTAAGAGCCACAATCAGACTATCTATGAGAATCCTTCACCCGGCAATAAGAAGGGTGGTATCTCTACGCTGGAGGATAAGTCCCTCGGCTGTACGCAGAAGTCCGGAAGCGCGCTGGTGAAAGGCGTGCTGGCCTACGGCGAGCCTGTGAAGACCCCGGGATTGAATCTCCTTAGCGCACCGGGGAACGATCTGGTAGCTGCGACGGCGCTGGCTGCATCGGGCGCGCATATTGTGCTCTTTACCACCGGACGCGGTACGCCTTTTGCATCACCGGTTCCGACCATGAAGATTGCGACGAACTCCAGACTGGCGAACAAGAAGTCCAACTGGATTGACTTCAACGCCGGCGTGATCGTGGAGGACAGCAATATGGAGGCCGAGACGAAGAAGCTGTTTGACCTCGTGGTGGAGACTGCGAGCGGCAAGCAGGTGCGCAGTGAGGCGGCAGGTTTCCATGATATGGCGATCTTTAAGCAGGGCGTAACACTGTAAGCGGGAGACGCGACACAAAACTGCATCCGTTTGCATGAGACACGAGTGCGCGGAATGTATGTATGGAATAAAAAAGTGTCACATCGGGGATCAACCGGTGTGGCACTTTTATTATCTCTTTTTATCAGATAAGCCCAGCATGTAATCGGCGGAAACATTATAGAGCTTGCATAGAGAAAGCAGGTGACGAATGGGCATCTCGTTGGCGCCGCGTTCGTACCGCGCATACATAGTCTGTGAAGTTTTGAGATAGTAGGCGACGTATTCCTGCGTATAGTCGGAATCCTCGCGCAAATCCCGCATGCGTCTGATGTAATCCATATGCACTTACTCCTATTGGTTTTAGTATAGACTGTGGAAGCAATTTTAGTTGCGCGTAGTAAATATATGTATTAAATTAATAGTAAATATATTTACTTGAAAGGGGCCAGGAAAAGATACAGAAAATCAAAAGCACGGCAGATCTGTCTTTTTTCTGGGGAAGTCAGTGAATGAGGTGTTGAATATATTCGTCAAATCTGGTAAAATATCTTTTGGCTATGTAAAAAAGTAAAAATCCGGCCGAGGAATCTAGTGTCCGGCGCGGAAGGCAAGGAATAAGGGTAAGATAAATCATGAAATTAGTGGAAAAGGTTTTTGGCACACACAGCAGCAGAGAGTTGAAGCGGATCGCTCCGCTGATTGATCAGATTGAGGCGCTGCGGCCCGAGATGCAGGCGCTCAGCGACGAGCAGCTGCGTGGGAAGACAGAGGAATTTAAGAAGCGGCTGGCGGAGGGAGAGACGTTGGACGATTTGCTGCCGGAGGCGTTTGCCACGGTTCGCGAGGCAGGAAAGCGTGTGTTGAATATGGAGCATTACCGTGTGCAGCTGATCGGTGGTGTGATCCTGCATCAGGGACGTATCGCGGAGATGCGGACCGGTGAAGGTAAGACACTGGTATCGACGCTGCCGGCGTACCTGAATGCCCTGGAGGGCAAGGGCGTACATGTGGTCACGGTAAATGATTATCTGGCAAAGCGTGACGCCGAGTGGATGGGACAGGTACACGAATTTTTGGGTCTGAAGGTCGGCGTGGTGTTAAACAGCATGAGCAGCGAGGAGCGTCAGGAAGCTTATAACTGTGATATCACGTATGTGACCAACAATGAATTGGGGTTTGACTATCTGCGTGACAATATGGTCGTTTATAAGAATCAGCTGGTGCTGCGCGGTCTGCATTATGCGATCATCGATGAGGTCGACTCGGTGTTGATCGATGAGGCGAGAACACCGCTGATCATCTCCGGTCAGAGCGGCAAATCCACCTCTCTCTATGAGGCGTGTGATATTCTGGCGCGTCAGATGAAGCGCGGAGACGATATCAAGGAGCTTTCCAAGATCGACGCCATCATGGGTGTGGTGCAGGAGGAGAACGGTGATTTTATCGTCAATGAGAAGGATAAGGTCATCAATCTGACTGAGGCCGGCGTGAAAAAGGTGGAGAATTTCTTCCACATTGAGAACTTTGCGGATCCGGAGAATCTGGAGATTCAGCACAATATTATTCTGGCGCTGCGCGCGCATAACCTGATGTTCCGCGACCATGATTACGTGGTGAAGGACGATCAGGTGCTGATCGTGGATGAGTTTACCGGTCGTATCATGCCCGGACGCCGTTATTCGGACGGTTTGCACCAGGCGATCGAGGCGAAGGAGCATGTGAAGGTGAAACGGGAGTCTAAGACGTTGGCGACGATCACGTTTCAGAACTTCTTTAATTTATTTGAGAAAAAATGCGGCATGACCGGTACGGCACTCACAGAGGAGCAGGAGTTTCGGGATATTTACGGCATGGATGTGGTGGAGATTCCCACGAACAAGCCGGTTGCCCGTATTGATCTGCAGGATGCGGTATATAAGACGAAGAAAGAGAAGCTGCATGCGATTGTGGATGCAGTGGAGGAGGCGCATGCCAAGGGGCAGCCTGTGCTGGTGGGTACGATTACTATTGAGGCCAGTGAGGAATTGAGCCGTATGCTGCAAAAGCGCGGCATCCAGCACAAAGTTCTGAATGCGAAGTTCCATGAGATGGAGTCGGAGATCGTGGCGGATGCCGGTATTCACGGCGCGGTGACGATCGCAACCAACATGGCCGGCCGTGGTACAGATATCAAGCTGGACGATGAGGCGAGAGCCGCCGGAGGCCTCAAGATTATCGGGACGGAGCGGCATGAGTCCAGACGTATTGACAACCAGCTGCGCGGACGTTCCGGTCGTCAGGGTGATCCCGGTGAGGCGAAATTCTACATCTCGCTGGAGGACGATCTGATGCGGTTGTTCGGCTCGGAACGTCTGATATCCATGTTTAATACATTGGGGATTCCGGAGGGACAGGAGATTGAGCACAAGGCGCTGACCAATGCGATCGAGTCCGCTCAGAAAAAGATTGAGAACAACAACTATGGTATTCGTAAGAATCTGCTGGAGTATGACCGTGTCATGAGCGAGCAGAGAGAGATCATTTATGAGGAACGGAAACGTGTGCTGGATGGCGAGAGTATGCGTGACTATATCTATAAGATGATCACGGATATCACAGAGAATTGCGTGGATATCAGTATCAATGACGATGCAGACAAGGATGAGTGGGATTACAATGAGTTGAATACGCTGCTGCTACCGACGATTCCGTTAGAGCCTGTCACAGCACAGCGTGTGCAGAAGGGCAGGAAGAACAGCCTGAAACAGCAACTGAAAGAGGAGGCTGTCAAGCTGTATGAGGCCAAGGAGGCAGAGTTCCCAGAGCCGGAGGCGATCCGTGAGTTGGAGCGTGTGATTTTGCTGAAGGTGATCGACCGGAAATGGATGGATCACATCGATGACATGGATCAGCTGCGTCAGGGCATCGGACTGCAGGCGTACGGTCAGAGAGATCCCGTTGTGGAATACAAGATGGCAGGATATGAGATGTTCGATGAAATGACACAGAACATCAAGGAAGAGACGGTGCGGCTGCTGCTGCATATTAAGGTGGAGCAGAAGGTGGAGCGCGAGCAGGTTGCGAAGGTCACCGGTACGAACAAGGACGATTCGGTTGCAAAGGCACCGAAAAAACGGGAGAATGTGAAGATTTATCCCAATGATCCCTGTCCTTGCGGCAGCGGCAAGAAATATAAGCAGTGCCACGGCCGCAAATAGGCTGCAACTACAAGTTAAATCTTGATTTGATCACGAAAAGCATTGTTTATTAAGGGAGATTTGAATGGTAGAATTAGACCAAATGAAGGCAGAGATCCTGTCCTATGAGCAGGGGTTAAAAGAAGTGCAGGCTTCGCTGGATTTGGAGAACAAAGCGAAGCGGATTGAGGAGTTGGAGATGGAGATGGAGGCGCCCGGTTTCTGGGATGACCCGGACAAATCCAACCTCAAAATGAAGGAATTGAAGAATCTGAAGGACACTGTGGAGCAGTGCAATCGGCTTGCAACGCAATATGAAGATATTTTGGCGTTGATTGAGATGGGATACGAGGACGAGGATCCGGAGATGGCGGCGGAGATCCGACAGGAGCTGGATGCGTTCGTGGCAGAGTTTGAAGAGCTGCGTATCGGAACACTGCTCTCGGGAGAATATGATAAGAATGACGCGATTTTGAAGCTGAATGCAGGCGCGGGCGGCACGGAGAGCTGCGACTGGGCAGGGATGCTGTATCGTATGTACACGCGCTGGGCAGAGCGCAAAGGGTTTACCGTGGAAGTTCTGGATTATCTGGACGGCGATGAGGCCGGCATTAAGTCTGTGACGTTTCAGGTGAACGGAACCAATGCGTACGGGTATTTAAAGTCTGAAAAAGGGGTGCATCGTCTGGTGCGCATTTCCCCGTTTAATGCGCAGGGAAAGCGGCAGACGTCTTTCGTTTCGCTGGATGTGATGCCGGATATTGAAGAGGATTTGGACGTGGAGATCGATGAAAAGGATTTGCGGATCGACACGTATCGAAGCAGTGGTGCCGGCGGACAGCATATCAACAAGACGTCCTCTGCGGTGCGTATCACGCATATTCCCACCGGCACAGTGGTACAGTGTCAGAATGAGCGCAGTCAGTTCCAGAATAAGGACAAAGCGATGCAGATGTTGAAGGCAAAGCTGTATTTGTTGAAGCAGGAAGCAAATGTAGAGAAGCTTTCGGATATCCGCGGAGAGATCAAAGACATCGGCTGGGGTAATCAGATTCGGTCTTATGTGCTGCAGCCCTACACGATGGTAAAGGATCACCGTACCGAGGTGGAGACCGGAAATGTGGACGCCGTTCTGGATGGCGGACTGGATCTGTTCATCAACGGGTATCTAAAGTGGATCAACACCGGTGCGGAACAGCCGCAATAAGTGCGTCCACAATAAGTGCGCGGGCTATGCAGCAGCTCTTGTCTGCATGAGGTTCAGGAAAAACAGCGCACAGGTCACATTCAGGAAGGGCGTCAGCCACAGGTTGGCAATGCCGATTGTACAAAAGCTGAGCAACATGAGCGGAAGAAATGAGAGTTGTACGAGAAACAGGCGCATCTTATGCCCCTGCATGATCTGTACACTTAGCTTGATCAGCTCGGAGACGGAGCGCTCCGGCACATCCAGAAGGAGCAGGTAAGCCTGTGAGATGCTCAGACTGAGCGGTATATAGATACAAACGCCGATCACCAAAATGGCCAGACACAACAGTGCCATTTTCAAATCGGCTTTTTGATTGAGAAAGAAATTAAGCAGGTTGGCCGGCAACGCGTACAATTGGCTGACCAGCACAAATACGACACTGATTGCAAGCGATTTGCCGAATTGTCTGCGGAACCCATAGAAAATATCGGTGATGTGTGCCTCTCTGTGGCAGCACAAGTTCAGGCAGAACAGACTAAAACCTACGTTAAAAACGGCGGTAAAGACTGCGGAAACCGTGACGAAGATATATTCAAGAACCGCATAGAAGTCCATATACTGTTTGATGTATTCGGTATTTTGCAGAAGGATGAGCATCTGGTCACTCGTCAGGGAGGAAGAGGACATTTCCTTGACAATGAGAATGAGCGCGAAAAGAAAACCAGCAGAGAATTCAACCAGGAATTGCGCTGCCAGTGAAAGAAGGCCAATGAGAAATACGACAAGCGCTGCCTGCGTGTAGTTGCCGTTCAGGATCTCTTTGGCCTTGTCTTTTAATAGTTTTCCGCTCAGATAGTTCGATGTGTCCTGCATGCATGTTGCTCCGATCAGGTATTGTATTCTGCGTTCATGCCCACGAATTTATTATAATCGCGGGCTTTTTTATCCTGTTGATAAGGATTTTTCTCATTATTGTATTTGATCTGGGTGGTGGTGAGACCGCCGGCTACATAGGTACGGCCGCACTCCGGACAGATGGCGGTGTGAATGGCAACGGAGGCGCGCAGTACCTTCCCGTTATTCTGCGCAGCTTCGGTATATGCGTTGCCGACATGCTCCTGCTCATGGGCGCGCACACGGACACCGGCACTCTCCGGAGAGATGTGCTGGGCTGTTTTAAAAGAAACCATTTCATCGGAACCGTCCTGATATTTGCGGTTCTTGCAGGTCTCGCATTCGCTGGGATCCTTGCGGCCGCCGTCATGCAGGCCGGGGAATTTTTTCTCCATGTCGTCCGTGATGGGCGCACCGGTACCGGTGCGTGTCTCGCCGGAAATGTTGGGATTGCTGCCCACACTGTAAGCGGTGGATGCTCCCTGGAGCGGATTGATTGGAGATATCATCATAACGAACACCTCACTTTCGATGGAAACCTTACAGGTTGTTCATGTATATGCCGTTGCTGTATTGCTGATAATATTGATTCACAATGTTGCGGTATTCTTCATCAGTCAAATACTGGTAAAGGACAAAGCCACACATGGAAAGCCCCAGCACAATCCCCAGACAGGACAGGAATAATCCCAGGGAGGACAGCGGCGGTGTCGGCTTCCCGAGCCGTTTGGAGAGCACTGCGAAAAGGATGCCGAACGCTCCGAAGAAAAGGGGAAGTATGCCGGTGCAACACACGAAAGTCGAAAGCATGCCGCAGATAAATGAGGCAAGGGCAAACGGGTTCAGTTGTTGATTTTGCACGTCGGCACGGTATAGTCCTTGATTGTCCATTGTTATTGACACCTTTCCACTTTCACTGTACCACTTTTTGGGCTGTTTGGCAAATACTTGATGAGAAAATCTTGAAAAAAGTGCAGTTTTTCTATAAAATGAATCTTGCAACTACCACAGGAAAGACGAGGAGCATGCATGGATATTTTACAGACATTAAAAGAGGAATTACAGGTAGAAAAGTGGCAGGTGGAAGCGGCGGTCAAGCTGATCGACGAGGGGAATACGATTCCCTTTATCTCCCGGTACCGAAAAGAGGTCACGGGATCGCTGAACGACGAACAGCTGCGCAATCTGCACGAACGACTTCTGTACTTGCGGAATCTGGAAGACAAGAAGAATCAGGTCCTTGGCAGCATTGAGGAGCAGGGGATGCTCACGGAGGAACTGCGCGAGAAGATTCTGGCGGCGCAGACACTGGTGGTCGTGGAGGATTTGTACCGGCCGTACCGTCCCAAGCGCAAGACCAGAGCCAGTGTGGCCAAGGAAAAGGGTCTGGATGGGCTGGCGGACTATATTTTGGCGCAAAACGCGCAGGAACCGGTGGAAAAAGAGGCAGAAAAATATCTTTCGGAGGAAAAAGGCGTCGCAACTGTGGCGGAGGCGCTGCAGGGCGCAAAGGATATCATTGCCGAGGCTGTTTCTGACGAGGCGGATTATCGCCTGTTCATTCGGAAGCTGACACAGGATGAGGGACTTGTGGTCAGCACGGCGAAGGACGAAAAGGCGCAGAGTGTCTATGAGATGTATTATCAGTTTGAAGAGCCGGTGAAAAAGATTGCCGGACACCGGGTGCTGGCGCTCAACCGCGGGGAGGCTGAGAAGTTCCTGACGGTAAAGATCAATGCACCAGTGGAAAATATCACCCGTTATTTAAAGAAACAAAATATCACTTCTGATAACGCATTTACCACACCTTTGTTGGAGGAGGCGATCACAGACAGTTATGAGCGTTTAATAGCACCTGCTATTGAAAGAGAAATCCGAAATGAGCTCACGGAGAAGGCGGAGGACGGCGCGATCAGCGTGTTCGGCAAGAACCTGGAGCAGTTACTGCTGCAGCCGCCCATTGCGGGGAAGGTTGTACTGGGATGGGATCCGGCTTTCCGAACCGGCTGTAAGCTGGCTGTGGTGGACGCCACGGGAAAAGTGCTGGATACAAAGGTGATTTACCCCACTGCACCGCAAAATAAAGTCGAGGAAGCAAAGGCAGAACTGAAGAAATTAATCAAGAAATATAATGTAGATTTAATTTCTGTGGGCAATGGTACCGCATCGAGAGAGTCGGAGCAGGTGATCGTAGAGCTGTTAAAAGAGCTGGATCGCCCGGTGCAGTATGTGATTGTAAACGAGGCGGGGGCTTCCGTATATTCTGCAAGTAAACTTGCAACAGAAGAGTTCCCACAGTTCGATGTAGGGCAAAGAAGTGCAACTTCTATTGCAAGACGTCTGCAGGATCCACTGGCGGAATTGGTGAAGATCGATCCCAAATCCATTGGCGTAGGGCAGTACCAGCATGATATGAATCAGAAGAAACTGAGCGATGCGCTAAACGGCGTGGTGGAGGACAGCGTGAACAAGGTCGGCGTGGATCTGAACACGGCATCCGCGTCTCTTCTGGAGCACATCTCCGGCATCAATAAGACCATTGCCAAGAATATCGTGGAGTATCGCGAGGCGAATGGCCGATTCACGAATCGCAAGCAACTGTTAAAGGTGGCCAAGCTTGGGCCGAAGGCATATGAACAGTGCGCCGGTTTCATGCGTATCACGGGCGGAGACAATCCGCTGGATGCCACCAGCGTGCATCCGGAATCTTATGAGGCAACGCAGAAGCTGTTGGGACAGCTGGAATTGACGATGGACGATGTGCGCGCTATGCAGAAGAAGGCCGCAGAACAGAAAAAGAGCGGCAACCCGGGAGGCGGGTCTGCATCCGGAAGCGTGGCTGGCGCTGCGAAGACAGACCAGCGTGACCGGCAGCGCAAGGCAAAACAGATCCAGGTGCGCAATACCAACACGGCGATGGGGAAAGCGCTGGCGGCAGCGATGGGAGGTCTGGCAGTGACCGAGGAGCCGCCTGCAACGCAGAAGAAAGCGGAACGCACGGCAGAGAATCGTGCGGCGGCAGAAACGCCCTCCCGACTGGAACGGCGGATCAAGGATAAAAAGGCATTGGCAGAGGAGCTGGGCATCGGAGAGATCACCCTGACCGACATCTTAAAGGAGCTGGAGAAACCGGCGCGGGATCCCAGAGACGATATGCCCAAGCCGATCCTGCGCAGTGATGTGCTGGATATGAAGGATTTAAAGCCCGGTATGATCCTCAAGGGGACAGTGCGGAACGTGATTGATTTTGGTGTCTTTGTGGATATTGGTGTGCACCAGGACGGTCTGGTACATATCTCGCAGATTACGGATCGCTTTATCAAGCACCCGCTGGAGGCGGTGAGCGTCGGAGATGTTGTGGATGTGCAGGTGCTGGAGGTTGATCTGGCGAAAAAGCGGATCGGACTGACCATGCGTATCAAGAGCGGACAGGAGATAAACAGAAGTTAAAGCGAGATTTAACAATTGACATAGCTTGTCATTTTATGCAAAAATCAGCCGCTTTGGCAATGCGATTGGAACATTGTCAAGGCGGCTGTTTGATTGATAGGAAAATTCTGTTTTGAATCGTTTATTTCCCGTACAGGATCTTCACCAGTTCCGAATCCTTATCCAGAATGATGGTCTTTTCTCCACTTTTCAGAGAGATTTTCAAAGCGTCCAGACCACGGATATAGCTGTAGAAATCTGCTTTATCAGGGTCGTTGTAGGCCTGGGCGAGGATCTTCATGTACTCGGCCTCGCCCTCTGCCTCCAGAATAGAAGCCTGTTTCTCGGCGTTTGCCTTCTTGATGGCGACCTGTTTGTCGGTTTCATTGCGGATTTTTTGTGCTTCCGCCTGTCCCTGGGCAGTGTAGCCGGCGGCGATATTGCTCCGCTCGGAGATCATGCGCTGGTATACCGCTTCCTTGTTGTCGGCGGGCAGATCCAGAGATTTGATCTGGGTGGAGATAATCACAATGCCATACTGGCCGATGTCGGAGTTGGATTCTACAGTGATGCTGGCGGAGAGCTGCTCGCCGCGGAAGGCAATCACTTCATCCTGGGAGAGGGAAGAGATCACGTTCTTGGTGGCGTTGTACACGGCGGCCTCCACACGTTCCTCCGCTCTGGCGTCGATCCCGTTCAGGGTCTGGAGATATTTCGTGGGGTCAGTCACCTGCCAGAGGACATAGTTGTCGGTGATCATGCTTTTCTTATCCTTGGTGATGACATCCGAGGACGGAATGTCATAGAGATGCACTGCGCCAGAGACGCGCTGACAGCTCTGGATGTAGGGAACCCGGAAATGCAGACCGGGCTTGTCCACGATCGCTACAATTTTGTTGAATTGTTTAACAACGACATATTCTTTTTGATTGACGGTATAAAATGCACTGCAGACAGTCAGCAGAGCGGCCAACAGGATGATGATGAGCAGTGTACGTATAAATGCCTTCATATTACTGCACCTCCCTTGCTGTGGTATCTGTCGTGAACGAAGAGAATTGCTCGATCGGATACAAGGTCTGCGTGCCGCCGTCTGTGATGATGACCTTCAGATCGGGCAGTACTTCTTCGATGGTCTCATAAAACATGCGCTTTTTGGTGATCAGCGGATTGAGCTCATATTGCTCGTACATGGCGTTGAAGCGGGCAACCTGCCCCTCTGCCTCGGCAATGCGGGCGCTCTTGTAGGCTTCCGCATCCTGCACGATCTTGTCAGCTTCGGCTTCTGCTGCCGGAATCCGCTCGTTCTGGTATTGCAGCGCCTGGTTCTTGGCGGTGTCCGCACTCTGCTTGGCAGTCTCCACGGCCTTAAAGGCGGCGATGATCTCCTGGGTGGGCGGTTCGGAGTCCTGAATCGTGATGTTGACAACCTGCATGCCGATGTTGTGCTCCTCCAGCTCCTGGGCGATCAGGGATTTGATCTCGGCCTGAATCTGGCTTTTGCCGGTGGTCATGGCCTCGTCCACCGTATAGTTGACGACGGTGGTCCGGATGCTGGCCAGAGTGATGTTGGTCAGGATATCCTCCGGATCCAATGTGTTAAACAGGTAAGCCACGGGGTCGCTCACCTTGTACTCCAGATAAAAATCGATGTTGAGCAGATTGAAATCGGAGGTGATCATGACGCCGTCCTCCGGCACCACGATATTTTGCCCGTTGGCGGCCACCGCATAACCGATGCCGATGCCGTGGGTGGTCATGTCCACCTTCCGCACCTTCTGAATGAAGGGAAATTTAAAGTGCGGGCCTGCAGTGTCTGTGCGCACCAACTCACCGAACATGGTCACTACAGCATTCTGCTGCTCTGACACGCTGTAATAGCTGCTGCCGGCGGACATGAAGATCAGCAGGATCACAATGCCGATCCGGATCCCCGCAAGAATGGCCTTTTTGGATTCCTGTTTTGGATTCATTTCCTGTTACCTCTCTTTCTTGCTTATAGTATTTTAGGCAATTGCGAAACGCCAATTCGGCACTTCCAAATTGGCGTTTCGCAAACGCCTATTATAACATTTTTAATCATAACATTGTACATACGCAGATACAAGTGAAAATTCTCTCGGGATACGAAATAAGGATTGTATTTTGACCCGAAATCCGTTATACTAAATATGATCATTTTTCCATACGAATCAAGGAGGAAAACACATGATGAAGACAAACAGATTACTGGTATTGGCGTTGACGATGGGACTGGGACTTTTTGTTTGCGGATGCGGCGGATCCGGAGAGAACAGTTCCAAATCGATTGTGTTAAAAGCCGGATTTTCGACCAGTGAGTCGGATCCGAGAGTCGTTGCGACAGAGCTGTTTAAGCAGGAAGTAGAGGCAGCTACGAACGGCAGGATTACAGTGGAGATTTATCCGGACGGAAAGCTTGGTTCGGACGCCGATCTGATCAGCGGTGTGGTGAACAGTCAGGTGGATATCACGGCGTCCAGCGCCGGCAATTTTGCAAACTATGCGCCGAATGTGGGCATTTCTGCATTCCCGTTCCTGTTTGACGATTTTGACGAGGCGTGGAGCTTCGTGGATGGGGATGTGGAGGTACAGGCAGAGCAGGAGCTGTCCAATTACAATATTAAAGTACTGGGCCACTATGACAACGGTTTCCGGTGCGTGACGACCTCCGCGAGTGTCGGACCGGTGAATTCGGTTTCGGATATGCAGGGCTTAAAGATCCGTACGCCGGAGAATCAGATCGTGATGCAGACGATGCTGCTGCTTGGCGCCGAGCCGAAGGTTCTGGAGTTCACCAAGCTGTATGAAGCGCTTTCCAAGGGCGAATTTGATGCGCAGGAGAATCCGATTCCCGTGATTTACAACAATAACCTCTACGAAGTGCAGTCCAATCTGGCCATCACCAATCACAGCTATGACGTTATGCTGTTTGTGATCCGTCAGGATGTTTGGAAGGGCCTGTCCAAGGAGGATCAGGAGATCCTGCAAAATGCGGCGAAGAAGGCGCAGGAGAAGGATCGGGAGCTGATCGAAAATCAGACGAACGAGTACATTCAGAAGCTCGAAGAGGCCGGCATGACCGTTACGTATCCGGATCTGGACGAGTTTAAGAAGGCGACCTCCTCTGCGGTGGAGTTGTTTGCCAATACGTATGATGCAGAATTGTTGAAGAAAATACAGTAAAACAGATCGTTACTGCGTGATGTGATAGCAGCTGTGCGTGTCATTGCACTTGCGGCTGCATATGATATCGCCGCCGGAGGAGTTGCATGGTCTTCAGGATGGTTTTTATACTCTGCGCGCTGATTTCGTTGACCTGCACAGTGGTGGGGGTTCGATTCAAGCGGCGCAATATTGGTTTTTTGATCGCATCCGTTTTGGTGGCGGTCTGTGATGTGATCTGCTTTTTTTTGCTGGGCTGCAAAAGCGTGGGAGGCGCCAGAAACGCCTTGCTCGCCTATTATATTTGCCAGACCTGGCTTTATTTTGCTGTGTTGTGGACCATCGGTGTCATGGGAAGGCATCGGCACATTGTGCGGTATCTGATCCCGATGGGGCTGTTGTGTGGCTATGAGACAGTGGTGATCGCCAGCAACTTTTTCGGGAACCGGTTTTTGTCCTTTTCAAAACATATTCTGCTTGGCAGAACCTGGTGGGTGGCAGAGCGCGCCCAGTATGCAACCAATAAAATTCTAAGCTATGCTGTGTATCGAAATCTGATTTTTGTCAGCGCGCTGCTGATTCTGGCGGTGATGATCGTCAATTGTGTCCGTTCCGCCAGATTATTCCGTGTCAAATTTTATGTCCTGATGCTTGTGCAGGCGGTGTATGTGGTGGCGGAGATCTTCGCAACCCTGCGTACATGGCCCGTCTGGATCGTGTGTCTGAGCATGAATCTGATCTGTGTCATCGGTTTTTATTACGTCAATTGTTATTCCAACTCGAAATTGCGGGACTGGTCGCTCATGAGTTTTGCCAATGAGATGAGTGACGGGTTTATTCTGTATAATGAATTTCAGGATCTGATCCACATGAATGATCTGCTGAAAAACACCCTGCCGCAGGAGCTGCTGGACAGTTTTGCGGACAAGGCAAAGCTGGATGACTGGATCTCTAGGACGACATTCATCGAGAACATCGAGGTTCTGACATGCGGCGGCGCAGAGCGGGAGATCTATTTCAAAGTGCGCAAGACGGAGGTGGGAGAGAAGGGAAAAAGTCTGGGAACCATCTACATTTTGCACGATACCACAGAATCGATCCGGCAGATGCGGATCATGGAGAAGGCCAATCAGGAGCTGGAGCTTGCGGCGAAAATGAAGTCCGATTTCCTGGCCAATATGTCGCATGAGATCCGGACGCCGATGAATGCGGTGATCGGCATGGCGGAGATCGCCATGCGGGAAAAACTCCCCCCGCAGGTGCAGGATTATCTGATGCAGATCCAGAATTCCTGGCGCAATCTGCTGAACATCATCAACGATATCCTTGATTTCTCCAAGATAGAGGCCGGTAAGATGGAGATCATCCCGGATCGCTATGAGCCGCTCTCCGAGCTGAACGATATCGCCAATATTCTGGAGACGAGGATCGGTGAGAAGAATCTGGAGCTGTTTGTGACGGTGGATGAGAAGATGCCGCACACGCTGGAGGGTGACGCCATGCGTATCCGTCAGATCCTGATCAATCTGGCGAACAACGCGATCAAATTTACCAAAGAAGGAACCGTCAATATTCAGGTGAGCTGCGAAAAACAGGCGGAGGACGAGGTGCTGTTGACCTATCACGTGGTCGATACCGGATCGGGTATCAAGGAGGAGGATCTGCAGAAGCTCTTCGTCAGCTTCCAGCAGGTGGACTCCAAGAGAAACCGCGCGGTGGAGGGAACCGGTCTGGGACTTGCCATTTCGCGCAGCCTGTGTGAAGCCATGGGCGGCACCATCGGCGTGACGAGTGAATATGGAAAAGGTTCTGATTTCTATTTCTCCATTCCGCAGAAGGTAGTGGTGTCCGCGACTGATCTTGTGGTGGAGGACGCGCAGGCCAAGCATGCCTTTTGCTGCAGTACGGACAGCCGCCTGACGGCAGTGTTTGCGGAGGAGATGCGCAAGCTTGGGGTCGACGGCAAAGTGCTCCAGTCGCCGGCGGAATATCGATCCACGGGCGAGCAGGATTTCCTGTTTTTCGACGAGGCACAATATGGCGAGTATATCGGCAATCTGTTGAATTTCAACCGCAAATGTTCCGGTGTGGTGCTTGTTGGATTTGACTCTCTGTTTGCATCGGGGCAGTCGAACCTGCGGGTGATGAGAAAGCCCCTGACAACCCTGGGGCTGGTGCTTGCCTTAAACGGCAAGGATGTCGGAGATTACGTCGTAAAGGAGCAGCAGACATTCGAGGCAGACTGCATTGCACCGGACGCAAAGATCCTGATCGTAGATGACAACGCCATCAATCTGACCATTGCACAAGGACTTTTGGAGCCGCTGCAGACGCAATGTCAGACCGCTGGAAGCGGTAAGGAAGCGATCGAAAAGGTAAAAACGGAACATTATGATATCATTTTGATGGATCATATGATGCCGGAGATGGACGGCATCGAGACGACCCGCATCATCCGGAGTACGGTGGAGAACGCGGAACACATACCGATCATCGCCCTCACGGCAAACGCCATGAACGGAGTGCGGGAGATGTTCATACGGGAAGGTATGAACGATTTCGTCGCAAAGCCCATCGACGTCAAGGAGCTGATCGAAAAAGTCACCAAATGGCTGCCGCAGGAGAAGTTGCAGACCGGAGGTGCCGGGCAGCGCGCCCAGGCGATGCCGGCGGACGATATTACATACGAGGGACTGGACTGCGAGAGAGCTATACAGGCATTGGGTTCGGCCGCATTGTTCCACAAGATTGTAAAAGAGTACTACCGCTCCGGCAAGGACAAGGCGGATGGCATCCAGAAGGCATACGATACAAAGGATTGGAGAGACTATACGATTCGCGTGCATGCGCTAAAGAGCAGCTCCAGACAGATTGGCGCGATGGGGCTGGGCAGTCTGGCAGAGCAGCTGGAAAATGCCGGCAATGCCCTGGATACAGAAACCATCCAGAAAAAGACCGGCGAACTGCTGCAGCAATTTACAGAGCAGCTTGCGGTGTTGGCACGGTATTTTGTGGAAGAGACTGAAACGGCGAACCTGCCGGTTATCTCGGAAGAATTGCTGCAGGAACAGCTGCAGCAACTGGCACAGGCCTGCGACGATCTGGACATGGATCGGATGGAGCAGGTCAAAGAGCTGCTGCAGGGCTATGCGCTTCCGGATGATTTGCGCGGTTCGGAGGATACGCTGTACGATGCCATCGACAATATGGATATCGACGGCTGCATGGAATGGATCCGCAAGGCGCAGAAGGTCGATATGGCCCAGCTGAACATGCTGTTATAAAATACTTGCACGAAATACTTGCATTTACACGGATAACGCGTTATAATGCCGACAGAACATATTCTTCGGGGCAGGGTGCAATTCCCTACTGGCGGTACAGTCCGCGACCCGCGGAGACGACATGTCTCCACGGCTGACCCGGTGTGACTCCGGGACCAACAGTATAGTCTGGATGAGAGAAGAATCACATGGCAGATGCGTGACCCTGTATCTTTTTGTGAAGAAACCGGAATCCCCGAATCAATATGATTCGGGGATTTTTTAAAGGAGGAAATGAAAATGCAGAAATTATGGGAAACTGCTCTGGAAAACGGTCCGTTCGTTCTGGAGTTTCTGGCAGTGATTCTGGCGCTGTTCATCGTCGGCGTCCTGTTGGAAAAGGCAGCACAGAAAAAGCGCGGTGTGCAGGAGGCGATGTTTGGGACGCGCAAGGTCGTTATGATCGGTATGTTTTCGGCACTGGCGATGGTGCTGATGCTGTTTGAGATTCCGGTGCCGTTCGCACCGTCCTTCTACAAGCTGGATTTCAGCGAGCTGCCGATTCTCGTGGGCGCTTTTGCGTTTGGGCCGATGGCGGGTGTGATGATGGAATTTGTCAAGATTTTGCTGAAATTATGCGTGAAGGGCACGTCCACCGCATTTGTGGGTGAACTGGCAAACTTTGCGGTCGGATGCAGCTTTATTCTGCCGGCGTCCGCCATGTACGCTTTTCGCAAGACCAAAAAGCACGCCATTGCCGCCTGCGTGGCGGGAACACTGGTGATGACGGTGTTTGGCACAGCGTTTAATGCGGTGTATCTGCTGCCTGCGTTTGCCAAGCTGTTCCACATGCCCCTGGAGACGATTCTGGAGATGGGGGCCAAGGTCAATCCGTTGGTGGGCGAAAACAGTCTGCTTGGCTTCGTGGCGGCCTGCGTAGCGCCGCTCAATCTGCTCAAGGGAGCCAGTGTCTCTCTGATCACGCTGTTTATCTATAAACCGTTGAGTCCCCTGATCAAGGCCGGACGCGGTTGATCGGGCCGGGCGGCGCAGAGTGGCGCAGACAGGGGGGCGGTTCACACGAAAATACTTGCAAATGCGCCGGATATTTGCTATAATCTTAAAATGACTGTGACTGTGCCGACTGTTCGTATGGCGGACAGACCCGAGGAAACGGCTTGCGGCGCAGCTTTGAAGGAGGAATTATAGAATGAGCGTACAGGTAGAAAAACTGGACAAAGGTATGGCAAAGCTTACGATCGAGGTGCCTGCGGAGGAGCTGGAGAAAGCGATCGAGTCTGCATATCAGAAAAACAGGAACCGGATCAATATTCCCGGCTTCCGCAAGGGCAAAGCACCCCGCAAAATGATTGAGCAGATGTATGGAAAAGGCGTATTTTATGAGGATGCAGCCAACGCGCTGATCCCTACCGCATATGAGAAGGCTGTTGACGAGTGTGGCGAGGACATCGTGTCTTCCCCCAAGGTAGATGTTGTGCAGATCGAGGGAGGAAAGCCCTTTATTTTCACGGCGGAAGTTGCACTCAAGCCTGAGGTGACGCTGGGCAAGTACAAGGGTGTCTCCGTGGATGCGGCAGATCTGAGCGTAACGGATGCGGAAGTGGACGAGTTTATCGAGAAGGAGCGCGACTCCAACGCGCGTACCGTTACCGTTGAGGACAGACCGGTCAAGGACGGCGACATTACGGTGCTGGATTTTGAAGGATTTGTGGACGGCGTTGCCTTTGAGGGCGGCAAGGGAGAGAATCATTCCCTCACCATCGGTTCCGGCCAGTTTATCCCCGGATTTGAGGAGGCGTTGATCGGCGCTGAGCTGAATAAAGAGGTAGATGTGAACGTGACTTTCCCGGAGGATTATCAGGAGAAGTCCCTGGCTGGTAAGGCGGCTGTATTCAAATGTACTGTGAAGGAAATCAAGGAGAAGCAGCTTCCGGAGCTGGATGATGATTTCGCGGCAGATGTATCCGAGTTTGATACAATGGCTGAGTATAAAGAGGATGTCAAGAAGAAACTGGGTGAGCGCAAGGCTGAGGCTGCCAAGGATGCCAAGGAAGAGGCAGTGATCAACGCGATCATCGAGGATGCCAAGATGGAGATCCCCGATGCGATGCTGGAGACACAGCAGAGACAGATGGTGGAGGAGTTTGCACAGAGAATTCAGGCACAGGGGTTGACCATGGAGCAGTACATGCAGTTTACGGGTCTCACCTCTGCGGCTATGATGGATCAGGTGAAACCGCAGGCACTGATGAGAATTCAGTCCCGTCTGGTTCTGGAGGCGGTTGCGGCAGCGGAGAAATTCGAGGTGACCGACGAGGAATTTGAGGACGAGCTGAAGGTGATGGGCGAGGCTTATCAGCTGGAGCCGGAGAAGGTGAAAGAGCTTCTCGGCGAGAGCGGCGCAAAGCAGGTGAAGGAAGACATCTGCATCAAGAAGGCGGTGGAGTTCGTGGTAGAGAATGCCAAGGAGACCAAGCCCAAAAAGACCAGAGCAAAGAAAGCCAAAGAGCCTGAAACCAAAGAGACGGAAGAATAATCCATACCGATAAATATGTGACAAGCATGTGATAGTTGTACCTCTTGTTTTGGGTACAACTATTCGCATATTTCAGACTCTTGATTTTTGGCAAAATTACGGGCGGCATACCTGTAATAATGTATATGTCGGAAGTAAGATGGATAAAATGAACAAAATAGGCGGATGCTAAGAAAGAGAGGATACCCCATGAGTTTAGTACCTTATGTCATTGAACAGACCAGCAAGGGAGAGAGATCCTATGATATCTATTCCAGATTGTTAAAGGACAGAATCATCATTCTGGGAGAAGAGGTTAATGAGACGACTGCCAGCATCATTGTGGCGGAGTTGTTGTTTCTGGAGGCGGAGGATCCGGAGAAGGATATCCACCTGTACATTAACAGCCCGGGCGGCAGTGTGACCGCGGGTATGGCAATCTATGACACGATGCAGTATATCAAATGCGATGTGTCCACGGTATGTATCGGTATGGCAGCCAGCATGGGCGCGTTCCTGTTGGCGGGCGGTGCCAAGGGAAAACGGTACGCATTGCCCAATGCAGAGGTGATGATCCATCAGCCCCTCGGCGGGACGCAGGGCCAGGCGACGGAGATCGAGATCGCTGCAAAGCACATCCTGCGCACGAAGGAGAAATTGAACCGCATGCTTGCCGAGAACACCGGCAAGGATTACGAGACCGTGTGCGCCGATACAGAGCGCGACAATTGGAAGACCGCTGAGGAAGCCAGAGAATACGGCTTGGTGGATAAGGTGATCACCTTCCACGCAGCAGCGGAGGAAAAGTAATTTGTAAGGAGTGGATTTATGGCAGGAAAGAATGTTGACAACAGCATCAGATGTTCCTTTTGCAATAAGACCCAGGGGCAGGTGCGAAAGCTGATTGCCGGTCCTGCAGGCGTCTATATCTGTGATGAATGTGTGGATATCTGTGCCGACATCCTTGAGGAAGAGCTGGAGGATGAGGCCGATGAGGCTGCTGTCCATACAGAGATTAATGTGTTAAAACCCAAGGAGATCAAGAGCTTTCTTGATGAGTACGTGATCGGGCAGGAAGCGGCGAAGCGCGCTCTCTCCGTGGCGGTGTACAATCATTACAAGCGTGTGACGGCGCCGAAGGATCTGGACGATGTGGAGCTGCAGAAGAGCAACATCATTATGGTGGGTCCCACCGGTTCCGGCAAGACGTACCTTGCGCAGACACTGGCCAAGATCATCAATGTGCCCTTTGCCATTGCGGATGCGACGACCCTGACGGAGGCCGGATATGTGGGCGAGGATGTGGAAAATATCCTGTTAAAGCTGATTCAGGCGGCGGATTACGATGTGGATCGCGCGCAGTTTGGTATCATTTACATCGATGAGATCGATAAGATCACCAAAAAGGGCGAAAATGTGTCCATCACCAGAGATGTGTCCGGTGAGGGCGTGCAGCAGGCGCTGTTAAAGATCATCGAGGGAACGGTGGCCAGCGTGCCGCCCCAGGGTGGCAGAAAGCACCCGCATCAGGAGCTGATCCAGATCGACACCTCCAACATCCTCTTTATCTGCGGCGGTGCGTTTGACGGTCTGGACAAGATCATAGAGACCCGGCTGGACAGAAAGTCCATCGGATTCAACACAGAGATCACGGCGAAATCCACCAAGGATGTCAGTGATCTGCTGCAGGAGGTTTCCACGCAGGATCTGGTGAAATTCGGTCTGATCCCCGAATTCGTGGGACGTGTGCCCATCGTGGTATCGCTGGAAGGGCTGGATCGAGACGCGCTGGTGCGTATTTTGAAGGAGCCGAAGAATGCACTGATCAAGCAGTACCAGAAGCTGTTTGACATGGATGATGTGGAGCTGATCTTCAAAGAAGACGCCATAGAGGCGATTGCAGATCAGGCATTCGAGAAAAAGACGGGTGCCAGGGGACTGCGCTCCATCATGGAGAGCATTATGATGGAGATCATGTACGAGATCCCTTCGGACGACACGATAGAAACCTGTGTGATTACAAAGGAGGCTGTGGAAGGTGGCAATCCCACCACGATCCGCAGAAGACCTGCATGATCATTCGAAATGTAAATTTGGAAACTGTATGCGGAATTACCAGCAAATTGCCCGAGAATGTCCACCCGGAGGTGGCGTTCGCGGGCAAAAGCAATGTGGGCAAATCTTCGTTGATCAATGCGCTGATGAACCGCAAGAGTCTGGCCAGAACCAGCGCACAGCCGGGGAAAACCCAGACGATCAACTATTACAATATCAATGATGAGATCTATTTTGTGGATCTGCCCGGATACGGCTATGCGAAGGCCAATGAGAAGGTGAAGGCGCAGTGGGGCAAAATGATTGAGGATTACCTGCATCAGTCCAAGATGCTGCGCTATGTCTTTTTGCTGATTGACATCCGGCACGAGCCCGGCAAAAATGACGTGCTCATGTACGACTGGATCCGGCGCCGCGGCTATCAGCCGATCATCATTGCGACCAAGCTGGACAAGATCAACCGCAGCCAGGTGCAGAAACAGCTCAAGCTGATTAAAATGACGCTGCAGGCGGATCAGGGGACGATGATCATCCCGTTTTCCGCGACGACCAAACAGGGGCGGGACGAGATCTATGCGATTCTGGACGGCGTTTTGGAGGAACAGGATTGAGCCGTAGAGTCCGTTGTTGACTTGGAGGATACAGATGCGGAATATCAGATTGCTGCTGCAATATGAGGGAACACGTTATCAGGGATGGCAGAGGCAGGTCTCCACAGAACAGACCATTCAGGGGAAGCTGGAGCGGCTGATCAGCCGAATGTGCGGCGAGGAGGTGGAGCTGCACGGCAGTGGCCGCACGGATGCCGGCGTGCATGCGCGCGGACAGGTCGCCAATTTCCACACCGACAGTGACATGCCGGTGCAGGAGATGCTGGCCTATATGAATCAATATCTTCCGGAGGACATCGCGGTGATCGGGGTCGCAGAGGCTGCACCGCGCTTTCACAGCCGGCTGAACGCACAGGGAAAGCGCTATGAATATCAGGTGATCAACAGTCCGATTCCGGACGTGTTCCGGCGCAGATATGCACTGGAGGTACCGGAGACGCTGGATGTGGAGGCCATGCGTCGCGCGGCGGCACACCTGGTGGGAGAGCATGATTTTAAGAGCTTTACATCGGCCAAAAAGGGGAAAAAATCCACCGTGCGGCGCATTGACGAGATTGCGATCCGCCGGGAGGGAAACTGCCTGCTTTTTACCTTTCGCGGCAATGGATTTCTGCATCATATGATCCGGATCCTGATGGGGACTCTGTTAGAGGTCGGTATGGGAAAACGGGCGGCGGACAGTATGCCGGCGCTCTTGGAGGCGCAGGACAGAGCGCTCGCGGGGCCGCTGGTGCCGGCGAAGGGACTGACACTGATGGAGATTTATTTTTAGGCGGGGAATCAGATGGAACAGCGTTTGAAAGAACAACACGCAGAGGGCGCGTCCGCCGGTACGCTGAAAGTGGTCGCTGTGATCACCATGTTCATAGATCACTTCGGACTGGCGATCCTGGGCCGGCTGTTGCTCACGGGGGCTTGCGGGGCACACCGGCAGGAGATATATATCATCTATCGGATCATGCGGGACATCGGGCGCAATGCGTTTCCGATCTATGCCTTTTTGCTGGCGGAGGGGATCACATATACCCACAGCAAATGGCGCTATCTGTTGCGGATCGGTCTGCTGGCGTTTATCAGCGAGGTGCCGTTTGATCTGGCGTTCAAGGCCAGAATTCTGGAATTCACCTATCAAAATGTTTTTTTTACATTGTTTTTGGGGCTGTTGATGCTGATCGGCATGCAGCTGACTCTGCGCAAATCTTTTTTTGCCGGGCATTTGTGGGCGGACAGAATCGTAAAGGGCTGTCTGCTTCTGGTGATCTGCGCGGCTGCGGCAGGTGCGGCCACGGTGCTGTGCTGCGACTATCGTTGGCGCGGTGTGCTGCTGATCGGTGTACTGTATTTGCTGCGGCCATGGAAACAGCTGCAGCTTATGGCAGGGTATCTGGTCTGTCTGGTTGTGCTGGGAGAGTTCTGGGCGTTTCCGGCGTTCCTGCTCCTGTTTTTTTACCGGGGAAAAAAGGGTGTTTCTTCCAAAGTGTTCTTTTATGGATTTTATCCGGTTCATTTGGGCATGTTGTATCTGATCAGCGTCTGGATGGGGCTGGCGTATTGCAGTGTGCTGTAAACCGGGCCCCTGTTTTGCGGGAAAACATTGTTAAAATCTATAAAAAAAGGGCAATTTGGCGTTGACTTATTGTGCAAACTCATGTAAACTAGAAGAAAATACGACAACAGTGGAGGGTGCCCCAATGCAGATGGAAATTTTTGAGAAGTATATCGATGAACTCATCGAGAAGAGCACAATGGAAGTTCCCGCCTGGAATATTGAGAAGGCGAGAAACGGGAAGGTGTCGGGCTGGAATTATATTGACGGATGCATGATCCTGGCGCTATTAGAGATATACAATGCGACCGGTGAGAAGAAATACTATGATTTTGCGGATGCCTTTATCGATTACCGTGTACAGGATGACGGGTCGATCATGGGTTATTCCGTGGACAATTACAATATCGACGATGTCAATGCCGGTAAGACGCTGTTTGCGCTGTACGAGCTGAACGGCAAGGAGAAATACAGAAAGGCGATTGACTTGATCTACAGTCAGGTGCGCACACAGCCGCGTACCGTGGACGGCAACTTTTGGCACAAGAAGATTTACCCGCATCAGGTATGGCTGGACGGTATGTACATGGGACAGCCCTTCTACATGGAGTATGAGACAAAGTTTAACAATAAAGAACATTACAAGGATATCTTTGATCAGTTTGCCAATGTTGTGAAATTCATGCGCGATGAGAAGACGGGTCTGTATTATCACGGCTATGATTCTTCCAAATCCATTTTCTGGGCGGATAAGGAGACCGGTCTTTCCAAGAACTTCTGGCTGAGATCTCTGGGATGGTATTCTATGGCGCTTCTGGATACACTGGATAAGTGCGAGCCTGGTGAAGAGTGGAAGGCACAGTACGATAACCTGCAGAAGGTATTCGTAGAGCTGATGGATGCGATGCTGAAATTCCAGAGCGACAGCGGTATGTGGTACCAGCTTCCCGCAAGAGGCGGTGAGGAGCCCAATTACCTGGAGACCAGCGGCAGCGCGATCATGGCGTACTCCCTCTTGAAGGGTGTGCGGCTCGGTTTCCTGCCGGAGAGCTATAGAGCATATGGCCTGAAAGCATTCCAGGGCATCTGCGACAGATATCTGAAGGAGAAGGATGGCCACTTGAGTTTGGGCGGTATCTGTCTGGTGGCTGGTTTGGGACCGGAGAAGAATACTCGCCGGGACGGTACATTTGAGTATTACATGTCAGAGCCGATCGTAGAAGACGACGCAAAGGGCGTGGGACCTCTGTTGCTCGCTTATACGGAGATGCGCAGACTGGATGATTGAGTTCAGAATGGGATGAGTTTTAGAGAAGGTAAAAGAGCATTCGTCTTGGGGGAGACGGATGCTCTTTGCGGTAGGGGGGGCGCGTCTCGCGAAGGGCATCGCGTGCCGTGTCCCGCAAAGAGTCATCGCGCGTCGTTCGCATGTTTCCCCGCGGGACGCTTTTGCTGCATGCGCATCGTAGCGGCACATAAGGCGGGAGAGTACCCCGCCTAAGTGCCGACGATGCGTAAGCCTCCGCGGCTGAACATGCGAACACCACGCAATTCGGTTGCGGCTTTCTGTAAAGTGTAGCCATCTAAAAGGGTTGTTCTACAGGGGGAATCATTCAAGGTAGAACGGTTATGTCGATAAATGCAGCTAAAGTAGTACAAGAACGGAAAGTTAGCTGAAAAACGGCGCAAAGCAGGAAAAATTCAGTATCATATAACAAGGTGTATCGTCAAAGGGAATCAGATGCTATTCATAGTTCCCAAGGAAGCGGCTGTTTAAAAAGGCAGCTGCAGGATGCCCAGATGCTCCAGCAGGATCTTCAGACCGATCAGGATCAGGATGATTCCGCCCGCCAGTTCCGCCTTGGCCTCATAGCGCGTGCCGAACACATTGCCGACCCGCACGCCGATCGCGGAGAGGACGAAGGTTGTGATACCGATCAGGCAGATCGCCGGAAGAATCGCAACCTGCAGGAATGCGAAGGTGATGCCTACGGCGAGCGCGTCAATGCTTGTGGCGACGGCCAGGGCAAACATGTGCTTCACGCCCAGAGAAGCGTTTGCGTTTTCCGCCGCGCCGTCCTTTTTCTGGAAAGCTTCCCGCAGCATGGAGAGCCCGATGATGCACAGGAGCGCGAAAGCGATCCAATGGTCGATCGCAGCGATATAGTGTTCGTACTGACTGCCCAACAAGAAGCCGATCAGGGGCATCAGCGCCTGAAAGGCGCCAAACCAGAGACCGACGATACAGGCTTTTATCAGGGAAAATTTTTTGATGGCCAGACCCTTACAGATGGACACGGCGAAGGCGTCCATGGAGAGGCCGACAGCGATCAAAAACAGACTGAACAAACTCATACATAATCTCCTCAATCAAATTGATGCAGGTCAAAAAGCAGTTCCCAAATATGCAGGAAAGACTGTTATGATATCATATTCCTTCTGATAAAAAATGTCAAGAAAAAAGGCTGACCCGGTAGGAGTCAGCCTTTTGTACTCAGTTGTCAGGACATTATGCTACAACAGTAACGTTGGTAGCGCGAACCTTGCTGCTGTTCTGAGGATCTGTCTCGGTATCAAAAGTAACCTTCTGACCTTCCTCAAGGGACTTGAAGCCCTCAGCGTTGATTGCGGAGAAGTGTACGAATACCTCCTCGCCGGTTGCATCGTTGGTGATGAAACCGTAGCCTTTCTGAGCGTTAAACCATTTTACTGTACCGTTATTCATGTGGTACCTCCTTCTTTTTGGGTAATTCCCATTTTCAGTAATGTAATTCTAAAACGTAGGACAAAAAAATCACATATTTTTGTAAATCATTCTTCACTTGAAAATAAAAGTAACAATGACTTACAAAAATATGTGAGTTCAATGACTTTCATTTAGAATACGTGGTAAGTATAGCATCATTTTGGGTAAATTGTCAAGTATATTTTGATGCTCTTTTGTAAAAATAATGTATGAAATAACATTAGACGGGCAGGAGAGCGGAAGATGGATACTTTTGTAGTATGTGCGGTGGGGATTTTGGCCGCAATGGCAGGGTTCTGGCTGGGGCGAAGTCTGCAGTGGCAGATTGAGGAGACGGAGCGGGAGCCCAGAACCAAGACGATTCTACAGGGCAGGGAGATCGCGGCGCCGACGGCCGGAACCGTGAGTGTCACGGAAGAGAACGGCAAAAAGCAGCTGCGCATTCTGCCGGAGCAGGGAAAGGTGTATGCGCCTGCGGCCGGCAGAATCAAGAAATTATATCCCATGGGGCAGGCGATGCTCTTGCAGACGGAGTACGGCGCAGAGATTCTGCTGCAGGTCGGGGATCGCGTCGATGATATGTACAGTGTCTATTACCGCTGTCGGGTGATGGAGCACGAGTATGTGCGCAAGGGAAGTCTGCTGTTGGAATTTGATCCGGCGGGGATCGAGCAGGAGGGCGCGAGCGCGGAGATCCGGATCAGCGTGGAAAATGCCCAGGCCTTTGACAGTGTGACCGTGTCGGAGCAGGGGGCACTGCGGGCCGGAGAGCCGCTTTTGTACGTGGCCAAGGGCGACAGACCACAGGAGGCGGGCGAGTTGTTGGAGCCCCGGGAACGCATACAGCCCTTCTGGTAAAAGCCGGAAAGGTGTGCTATAATAAAACCGTTGCAGTACAGCAGAAGGCGTATGTGCCGGAAGGAGTTTTCATGACGTTCTATCAGATGCTGTGGTTTTTTATGATTTATGCAGGGATCGGCTGGGTCATCGAGGTGGCTTATCACGCGCTGACCTTGGGAAAAGTGGTCAACCGCGGGTTCTTGAACGGTCCGGTCTGTCCGGTGTACGGGATCGGGATGGTGGTTGTGCTGGAGATCATGCAAAAGCTGCCGGCGGATCCGGAGACGGGAATGGTTTCTGTCTGGCTCACCTTTTTGGTCGGTATGGTATTTACGACCCTGATTGAGCTGGCCGCGGGGTGGCTGTTGGACAAAGCGTTTCACGCGAGATGGTGGGATTACAGTGACCGTCCGTTCAATTTAAACGGATACATATGTCCCTTGTTCAGTGTGATCTGGGGATTTGCTGTGGTGGTGGCGGTCAGAGTCGCGCATCCGGTGATCGCGCATCTCTCTTTTGCCGCATTGCCGTTTCGATATGGTTGGTGGATTCTGGCGGCACTGTATCTGGTTCTGTTCGTCGATACCGGTGTCACGGTGGCTTTTGTCATCGGACTGAACCGGGAGTTGAAGCAGCTGGAAACGCTGCGGGATATGCTGCGCAGCCAGTCGGACCGCATGAGCGAACACATTGCCAAAGATACCATCGAACTCTCCAACAATCTGACGGAGTACCGGATCCAGGCGTCGCTGGGCAAGGCGGAGTTAAAGAATGGCATGGCAGAGTTAAAGGACGGCATGGCGGAGTACCGGAGAGAGTTTACGAGGCGCATGGAGGAATATACGCAGGGCAAGCACTGGGGGAGCAGGCGTCTGCTCAATGCATTTCCCCATATGAAGCACCGTTTTTACGAGGATGCGCTCGCGGAGCTGCAGGAGTATATCCGTGCTGAGGCGCGCAAACGAAAAGGCTGAGCTGTTTTGGTTCATTGAGATTGTCTAAAATGGGGAGATTTTCAAATTTACCAAATTTTTATAAAATTTTTATTGATTTTGCGTGTCTGCGTGTTATAGTATGAATAGAACAGATAACAGGCAGACATTGCTGTGTCCGCAGAGCGGACGAAGGGGGTGTGCGTATGAACATTCAGAAATTTACACAGAAATCGATCCAGGCAGTGAACGACTGCGAGAAGCTTGCTTATGAATACGGCAACCAGGAGATTGAGCAGGAGCACTTGCTGTACAGTCTTCTGATGCTGGAGGACAGTTTGATCCTGAAGCTCATCGAGAAGATGGAGATTGACAGGGAGCATTTTGTGAACCGTGCGCAGCAGGCCCTGAATAAACGTGTGAAAGTACAGGGAGGACAGGTCTTCATCGGACAGCATTTGAACCAGGTGCTGATCAGCGCGGAGACGGAGGCGAAACAGTTGGGAGACGAGTATGTCTCTGTGGAGCATCTGTTTTTGGCCATGATCAAGGAGCCGAATCAGGAGATTGCCCGTATTTTCAAGGAATACGGGATCACCAGAGAGCGTTTCCTGCAGGCGTTGTCCACCGTGCGTGGCAATCAGCGTGTGACCAGCGATAATCCGGAGGCAACTTACGATACTTTGGAGAAGTACGGTCAGGAACTGGTGGAGAAGGCGAGAAATCAGAAGCTGGATCCCGTCATCGGGCGCGACAGCGAGATCCGGAACGTGATCCGTATTTTGTCCCGTAAGACGAAGAATAATCCTGTGCTGATCGGTGAACCCGGCGTCGGCAAGACGGCCGTGGTGGAAGGACTGGCACAGCGGATTGTGCGGGGTGATGTGCCGCAGGGCTTGAAGGATAAGAAGATTTTCGCGCTGGACATGGGCGCGCTGGTGGCTGGCGCCAAGTACAGAGGCGAGTTTGAGGAGCGTCTGAAGGCGGTGCTGGAGGATGTGAAGGCCAGCGACGGGCAGATCATCCTGTTCATCGATGAGCTGCATACCATCGTGGGCGCCGGCAAGACCGACGGTGCGTTGGATGCCGGCAACATGTTGAAGCCCATGCTGGCGCGCGGGGAGCTGCACTGCATCGGCGCGACCACGTTGGATGAGTACAGACAGTATATCGAGAAGGATCCGGCACTGGAGCGTCGTTTCCAGCCGGTCATGGTGGATGAACCCACCGTGGAGGATACGATTTCGATCCTGCGTGGCCTGAAGGAGCGCTATGAGGTATATCATGGCGTGAAGATTATGGATAATGCACTGGTCAGCGCCGCGGTGCTGTCCCACAGATACATTTCTGACAGATTCCTGCCGGACAAGGCGATTGATCTGGTGGATGAGGCGTGCGCGCTGATTAAGACAGAGTTGGACAGCATGCCCACAGAGCTGGACGAATTACAGCGGAAATGCATGCAGATGGAGATCGAGGAGACTGCGCTGAAAAAAGAGGACGATAAGCTGAGTCAGGAGCGGCTGGCGCAGCTGCAGAAAGAGCTGGCCGAGTGCAAGGAGCAGTTTGCGGCGAAGAAGGCGCAGTGGGACAATGAGAAGGCTTCCGTGGATAAACTCAGCAAGCTGAGCGAGGAGATCGACCGCGTGAACAATGAAATCCAGATTGCACAGCGGGAAGGAAATTATGAGAAGGCGGCAGAGTTGTCCTACGGCACGCTGCCGGGGCTGAAGAAGCAACTGGAGCAGGAGGAGGCACGCACGGCGGGCGGGGAGTTGACGCTGGTGCATGAGAAGGTCTCTGATGAGGAGATTGCGCGTATCATTTCCCGTTGGACCGGCATCCCGGTAGCCAAACTGACCGAGAGTGAGCGCAATAAGACGCTGCATCTGGACGAAGAGCTGCACGAGCGCGTGATGGGACAGGATGAGGCGGTCACGAAGGTGACAGAGGCGATCATCCGCTCCAAGGCGGGGATCAAGGATCCGGAGAAACCCATCGGTTCCTTCCTGTTTCTGGGTCCGACCGGCGTCGGTAAGACGGAGCTTGCAAAATCTTTGGCGGCATCGCTGTTCGATGATGAGAACAATATGGTGCGTATCGATATGAGTGAGTATATGGAGAAATATTCCGTCTCCCGTCTGATCGGAGCGCCTCCCGGATATGTGGGCTACGAGGAGGGGGGCCAGCTCACCGAGGCAGTGCGCAGAAAGCCTTACAGCGTTGTGCTGTTTGATGAGATTGAGAAGGCGCACCCGGACGTGTTCAACGTGCTTTTGCAGGTGCTTGACGACGGACGGATCACGGACTCCCAAGGACGCACCGTGGACTTCAAGAATACGATCCTGATCATGACCTCCAACATCGGCGCACCGTATCTGTTGGAGGGGATTGACGCGGACGGCAATATCAGGCCGGATGCGGAGGCAGCAGTGATGAACGAGCTGCGCGCCCATTTCCGCCCCGAGTTTTTGAATCGTCTGGATGAGACGATTTTGTTCAAACCGCTGACCAAGAGCAATATCGGCGGCATCATCAAGCTGATTGTCGCGGATCTGAACCGCAGGCTTGCGGACAAGGATGTGAATTTGGAGCTGACGGACGCAGCCGAAGCGCTCGCGGTGGAGCAGGCGTATGATCCGGTGTACGGCGCGAGACCGTTAAAGCGGTATGTGCAGAAATATGTGGAGACATTGGCGGCCAAACTGATCCTGTCGGATCAGGTGAAGGGCGGGGATACAATCCTCATCGATGCGTCGGGAGACGAGCTGACGGCCCGCGTGAAGCGCTGACCCCGATAAGAGATATAACAGCAGAAATAATACAACAACAGAAACGATATAGCAACAGGCCGGAGCGTGCAGCCCCGGCCTGTCAGCGTATGTAATTTTTTACATCAGATATAAGATGCTCTCGCAGATAAACACCGCCACACAGGCGGACAGCGCCACTGTGGTGAGGTCTTTGCCGCGATAGGACAGCACAATCGCCACCAGCATTCCGACAATGGCGGACAGTACGAAATCCGTTGCGGTGAAGATCGCGGGGATCGTCATTGCGGTCAGCACGGCGTAGGGGATGTAATACAAAAAGGAGCGGATGAACCGGTTTTCAATCTTCTGCCGGATGGCTATGAAGGGAACCGCGCGCACCAGATAAGTGGTGCCGGCC
>JAFVAO010000071.1 GCA_017480445.1 Lachnospiraceae bacterium | reverse complement strand
CAGAGGACTGAAAATCCTCGTGTCTCTGGTTCGATTCCGGTTCTGGGCATTCCGCAGGCGGCCGATTTTTGACCGACTGCTTCATATATAAAAGCTCAAAAACTTTATATAGATCATGCGCGAGTGGCTCAGCGGTGGAGCACCTCCTTGCCAAGGAGGGGGTCGCGGGTTCGATCCCCGTCTCGCGCTCTCATGCGGGTGTAGTTCAATGGTAGAACACCAGCCTTCCAAGCTGGACACGTGGGTTCGATTCCCATCACCCGCTCTATTTTTTCCCTAAATACGCACTTTCTACCGTTTTTCAAGTGGTACAAATGTGGTACAACCCGCATAACTACTACATTCCAAACATTTTTTACGTGAAAGCAAAAATAAATCCTGCAAATTCTCTGTGTGTAAATTACTTTTATTCTCCTATCAAATATTGTATAATAGAGACAACAGCACAGTCAGGCATATGAAGACATTGCATATTGCATTGATTGAGGGATTTCCATGGATGAAAAAACATTAATCTATTATCAGCTTTTTGAGAAACTGATCAACGCCATGACGAGCGGTGCCAAGTTTAACCGTCAGGAGTTTGTGGATATTCTGAGCGAAATCTGCGAATTGTTTCATATTGCCAAAGGTGTGACGGAGTTTTACACCAGCTTGAGTCAGGAAAAAGCCGGACAGGGCGAGATCCTGATCGATTATGACAACGGCAGGGGGGACAAGGTGGTCGTGCGCAGGAGGCTTGTCACGAACACGATGGCGGTCATTATCGGGACACTTTACATGTCGTCGGAGGATGAGCCGTTGAGCAACGAGGATTATGTTCGCGTGGATCTGATTTTGCGGGCGCTGCTGAGCTTTGTCAGCAGGAACCGGTTGCAGAAAGCGGTGGAGATGCTGGGCTATTACGACGACAACGGCTATCCCAACCAGCGATCATATTTGCGTTACATGGAACAGGTGAATGAGGAGGGCAGGCTGTCAGCCTATACAGCGATGCACTTCAACCTGCGCCATTTTACGCTGATCAACGGGGATGTCGGAAGGAGCGCCGGAGATGTCGTCATGCGCAATTATTTTAACCGGATCAAAGACGTGATCGGGGACGAGGGAATTCTCTGCCGCATGGGCGGAGATAATTTTGTCGCCATATTTCGCGATCATTTGTTGGAGCAGGTGCTGGAGATCATCAAGGGCATTCCGGTGCCGTATGATCCGGCCGGGGAGAAGCGCGTGAATGTGTCGGCGAACGCGGGTGTCTATGTGATACCGGAGGGCACGGTTTTTGAGAATGTGGGCGATATCATCAACCGGATCATGATCGTCTCCGCGTTGGCGAGAAAAGAAGAAGAGGGTTCTGTCATTTTCTATGATGACAGAATGATGGAGGTCAGAGACAGATCCATGCGGATTCAGCGATTGTTCCCTGGCGCACTGGCCGCAGGAGAATTCAAGGTGTTCTATCAGCCTAAGGTGCATGTAGACACGGGGCGGATTGTGGGCGCGGAGGCGCTCTGCCGGTGGTTTCGCGATGGGAAGATTGTTCCGCCGATGGACTTTATTCCGGTGCTGGAGCAGACAATGGACATCTGCCAGCTGGATTTCTACATGCTGGACTGCGTGTGCAAGGATATCTGCAGATGGCTGGCGGAGGGGAAGCCGGTGGTTCGTGTATCGGTCAATCTGTCTCGAAAGCATCTGACGGATGCAGATCTTTTGGAGCATATTATGGCCGTGATTGACCGGAACCAGACGCCGCATCAATATATTGAGATCGAACTCACGGAGACAACGACGGATGTGGAGTTCAAGGATCTCAAGCGTGTGGTGCACGGTTTACAGGAGGAGGGAGTCTATACCTCTGTGGACGATTTCGGCATCGGGTATTCATCGCTGAACCTGATACGGGAAATCCCGTGGAATGTCTTAAAGATCGACAGATGCTTTCTGCCGATGGATGAAACCGGGGAGGCCGGCGTGACCGGATTGATGTTCAAGCATGTGATATCAATGGCACAGGAAATGGGCCTGGATTGTATCGTTGAAGGCGTGGAGACAAGCAGGCAAATCGATA
The DNA here is from genome assembly GCA_017480445.1 of Lachnospiraceae bacterium. Taxonomy (GTDB): domain Bacteria; phylum Bacillota; class Clostridia; order Lachnospirales; family Lachnospiraceae; genus Acetatifactor. The sequence goes on along the minus strand of JAFVAO010000071.1, from coordinate 7,721 downwards.
TTCTGCGGGAAAACAACTGCCATATTGCGCAGGGATTCTATTTTGACAAACCGCTTTCAGTAGAGGAGTTTGAGCGGCGCATGGACCGGCTGGCGTATGATGTTCCGGAATATCATGCAAAAAATTTACAAAGGACAAAGTATTTGCAACCACCGTTTGATGTGCTATAATTTTTGAGAGGGTAAGCGTACTGTAAACAGCAGAAGTAGGGGTACATCATATGGATACACAGATAAAAAGAATCAACCGGACGCTCGTATGGGGCTGGTTTTTGATCGTCATGATTTTATTCGTCAGTTATGTAGGTGAGGTGTTGCGCGGGAACCGTACGGTTCCCTACCTCATCGTCTTTATGCTGATCACAGCGCTGCCCATGATCGGGGTGGCAATTCAGTATGTCAAAAACAAAGAGAGTGAGAACCTGAGATACTATGTGGTGATCGGTTATTTCTTCATGTATGTTTTCGTGATGCTGACCGGCTCTACGACATTGGTATTTACTTATATTTTGCCGCTCATGGCCTTTTTGGTCATTTATCACGACCCGCAGCTTGTGATGGGAGCCGGCATTATTGCGACAGTGATCAATCTGGTCAGTATTTTTATGCGGTGCTACAGAGGAGAGCTCGAGGCGTTTTTTACGAAGGATACGGAGATTCAGCTTGCGCTGTTGTTCCTGTGTATTCTGGCGGCGTATCTGGCGACGCGGATCTATGACTCCATCTATCAGGCAAACGAGGCGTACACGAAGGAGCTTGCGGATCAGCGGGAGGAGCTGTACCAGCAGGCAGAGGAATTGGAGGCCATGAACGGGGAGCGGAATAAGTATTCGGATGAACTGCTCATCAAGAACGCCAAGATGCGGGAAATGACCATGCAGACCATCATGACCATCGCGAACACCATCGATGCAAAGGATGAGTACACGCGAGGCCACAGCCGTCGGGTTGCGGACTATGCGGTTGCGATCGCCGGAGAATTGGGGCTTTCCGAGGAGCAGATCGAGGATATCCGGTTTATCGGATTGCTGCATGATATCGGCAAGATCGGTGTGCCGGATTCTGTTTTGAATAAGCCCGGGAAGCTGAGCAATGAGGAATATCAGCTCATGAAGGACCACACCACGATCGGCGGCGAGATTTTAAAGGATATTACTATGATCGACAATCTGGATGTGGGTGCCAAATATCACCATGAGCGCTTTGACGGAAAGGGCTATCCGGAGGGGCTCAAAGGGGAGGAGATCCCGCTGATCGCGCGGATCATCGGCGTGGCGGACGCGTATGACGCCATGACCTCCAACCGTATCTACAGAAGACATCTCGAGGCCGACAGAGTGCTTGCGGAGCTGAAAAAAGGAAACGGAACCCAGTTTGACCCAAGGGCCTGTGAGGCGATGATCCGTCTGGTGGAGGAAGGGCGGCTGCCCCAGTTTAATCCGGACAGTGACTCCACGGAAATGAAGCAGACGACACAGATTCTGACCCGTGTCATCGACAAGGCGGAGGAGACGGCGCAGGAGGAGATTCAGATCGACGAGTTGACCGGTACTCTGAGTCGTGGGCAGGGCGTCAGCGTCATGCAGGAGCAGATCTCCCGCTACGGTACCGGATCGCTGTTTATCTTTGATATCGACAATTTCCGTCGGATCAACGAGACGGAAGGCTTTATGATCGGCGATAAATATCTGCGGATTCTGTCGGACAAGATCAAGCGGATTACGGAGGATGAGATTGTATCCCGCTTCGGCGCGGATGAATTTGTCGCTTATATGCCGAAGGTGGACACTGCCGAGGACGCGGAGGACGTGGCGCGTACCTTCACAGAGGATATCCGGCAAATGATCGCGCGGGACAGCTCGATCGCGAAGCTTTCCGTGTCCATCGGTATCACGCAGATCGCCACGGAGAAGGACAAGGTGATGGTGTCCTACGAGAACGCCAGCAAAGCGCTGTTTGTGGCCAAACAGTATGGCGGCGGCAACTATTTCTGTCACCGGTTGGAGAAGATTGATGAGGATGATGTGGAAGTGGCCAACTCCTCCGATCTGGAATATCTGATGTCTATCCTGAAACGGGACGATATGGAGATGGGAGCGCTCGTTCGCTCCGTACCGGAATTTGCCAAGTCCTATGACATGGTCAAGGATGTGATCATGCAAAGTTCCGGCAGGGTGCATGTGGTGCTGTTCACGCTGCGGGACATCGGCGAGGTGACCGTGGAGGCACATGAGCTGATCATGGGCTATCTGGAGCGCGCGATTGCCGGTGCCATCAAAAATATGGGCGATGCTGCCAAATACACCAACATGCAGTATGTGGTGCTGCTGCAGAATCTGGATGAGATGCAGACCAAACAGGTCATCAATCGCATTCTGGCGGATTTCTACCGCATCTACGACAAAAAGGATGTGGAAGTGCATTATGACGCAGCGGATTTAAGTTAGAGTAGACAGGAAGGGAAATAGACGGATGTTGTTGCAGGTGGTAATGATCGTGCTGCTGGCGATCTTGATTGTGCTGGTGTTGTATGATATTTTCGGCAAAACCGATCAGGAGGGCAGGCGGCAATATCAGGAGCTCTCCGCGAAGCTGGACAATAACGCGGCGCTGTCCGCGCAGTCCATACAAGGAGTGCAGACAGGACTCAGTCAGACGTTGCGCAGCATGGGCAGCATGCTGGGGGATCACATGGAGCGCATCGACCGCTCCGTCACCGGCAATATGCAGTCCACTGCCAGAAATCTGGCGGATGTGAGCGAGAAGCTTGACCAGCGCATGATTGATTTGCTAAAAGAAAACGCCGGCGGGCAGGAGAAAATGATCCGTGCGCTCACGGAGAATCTGGACCGGATCCAGCACTCCACGGAGGAGAAGCTGACCGGCATCCAGAATGATGTGAACAAAAAGCTGGATATCTCGCTTAACAAGCGTCTGGATGAAAGCTTTGAGAAGGTTTCCACACAGCTTTCCGAGCTGTATAAAAGTCTGGGGGAGCTCTCGGAGATGTCCGATGGGATCTCCTCGCTCAACAAGACACTCTCCAATGTCAAGACCCGCGGCACCTGGGGTGAGATTCAGCTGGGCAGCATCCTCGAGGAGACGATGCAGGAGGGACAGTTTGTCCGGAATATCAAGCTGCGGAAGGATTCTGACGACATGGTGGAGTTCGCGGTGCGCATCCCGTCCAAGGAGGACAGCACCGAGGTGATCTATCTGCCCATCGACTCTAAATTTCCCGTAGATCGCTACAATTGTGTGGTGGATGCCTCCGCGACAGGAGACAAGGAAGCCCTGGACAAGGCGGTGCGGGAGCTTGCGCAGCGCATCAAGGAAGAGGCGCGCACCATACGGGACAAATACATTGTGCCGCCCGTCACCACGGATTTTGCAATCATGTTCCTGCCCACGGAGGCCATGTATGCAGAGGTGCTGCGGATCAACGGTCTCGCGGAGTACTGCCAGAACAATTATCGCGTCGTGATCTCCGGCCCGTCCACCATCACCGCGCTCTTAAACAGTCTGCGCATCGGTTTTGCCAATCTGGCGCTCAATAAGAAGACCGCTGAAGTGCGCAAGATGCTCCAGGCGGTGAAGACGCAGTACGGCAAGCTGGACGAGCTGATCGAGCAGACCCGCAAAAAGCTGGATGCGGCGGTGGTTTCCACCGACCGGCTGAAGGAGCGGACCGCCAAGATCCAGAAGAGCATGTCCAAGATCGACGTGCTCGAGAGCCAGGAAGAGGCGGACAGACTGCTCGAGATCCGGGAGAGCCAGGAGGATGCAGACGGACTGTCGGAAATCTAGGAAAAAACAGATCATAGGTTGTCCTTTTGTTCGATTTGGTGTAAAATAGAATTGTATTTGCAATAAGGCGAATACACCAGATTTATACGAAAAGGAGAAGGAACATGGGAAAATTTGTAGTAAAAAAGACAAACACGGGTATCAAATTTGATCTGAAGGCAGGAAACGGCGAAGTGATCGCGACCAGCGAAGTGTATACCACAGAGGCTGCCCGCAAGAACGGCATTGAGAGCGTGAAAAAGAATGCGCCGGTTGCTGCGGTAGAGGATCAGACCAAAGAGGGTTACGCAACTGAGAAGAATCCGAAGTTTGAGGTATACAAGGACAAGGCCGGCGAGTTCCGTTTCCGCCTGAAAGCGACCAACGGCCAGATCATCGCTACCGGCGAGGGTTACAAGGCATTGGCAGGCTGCATGAATGGTATCGAGAGCGTGAAAAAGAACGCACCCGACGCGGAGATCACCGAGGCATAAAAGAGGCATATAACGGCATCCTAAAAGTGCGTCCGAAGCTGTCACACAGCTACGGGCGCATTTTTTCCGGCGATTATTTATTCCGGCGCCAGACATTGCTGGGCTGTGCCTTCGCCGTCGGATAGCGAAACAGCAGTGTGCCGAGCGCTTCCCGGTTGAAGGGAAACAGCGGCCAGAAGTAACTCATGCCGCCAAACCCCGGCGTGGTGGCGCAGGAGAGCAGCACGAGAAATAAGCCGATCCCGTATCCGGCAGGTCCAAGAGCTGCTGTCGTGATCAACAGAAAGATCCGGTACACCCGCAGTGCATCGGCAAATTCCATACTGGAGAGTGACAGAGAGGCCAGCAGAGAGATAGCGCCGTAGAAAAGCGCTTCCGTGGAGGCCCAATGCAGCGTCACCGCGATATCGCCGATCAGAAGTCCGCCGACGATGGAGAGCGACGCCGCGTAGCGGCCGGAGCTTAACGCGGCGGAATACTTGAACACATCCAGAATAAATTCCACCGCAAATACATAAAAGATCAGGCGTGCCGGTCCGTCCGGCTCGGCGGATAAGAGCTGCCATTTCTCCCCGATCTGCGGATAATACAGCGCCAACAGCAAAAAAGTAGGCAGGATCAGCAACGTTACCGGGATACAAATCAGTCGCACCAGACGAAAATACGTGCCCACCAGCGGTGATTTGTAATAATCTTCGGGGCTTTGCGTAAACTGGAAGATCGTGCCCGGGAAAATCAGCGCAAGCGGGGAATTGTCCACGAGGATCAGAATATGCCCTTCCATCAGATAGCTGCAGGCGACGTCCGGCCGCTCGGTATATTGAATGGAGGGCAGCGGATTCCACAGGCGGTGCGGCACCAGCAGCTCCGAGAGACTTTTTGCTCCCAGCGTCAGCGAGGTCACCTGCAGACGATCCAGCGCCTGCTCCAAAGCGTTCAGCAGCCGCTCATTGACAGAACCCGCCAGGTAGGCGATCGCAACATCCGTCCGGCTGACGCTGCCGACGGTGTGCATGGCAAACGTCAGGTCGCTGCCGCGCACCCGCCGTCTGATCAGATTGGCATTGAACAGTAGTGTCTCCACGAAGCCGTCCCGCGCGCCCTGCGTCACCTGCTCCGACTCCGGCTCCTCAATCCCGCGCACCGGATACGTGCGCGCGTCCAGAATCAGCGCCTGATCGAACCCATCAATGAACAGCACCGACGGTCCGCTCAACAGATTTTTGAGCAGCGTGTCCCAATCCGTGACGGGCTCTACGGAGGAGAAGCCGATCTGTGTGTTCATATAGTCCATCAGATCGGCAATTTTGGCGTTTTTCATACGAACCGGATTCTGCAGATCGGAAAAAATCCGCTGCAGAAGCTCCGTCTTGCAAAAGCCGTTGATCCCGATCCAGTAGGCTTTCGTCTCCCCGAGATAGAGGTCTCGGGTCAGCAGGTCAAAGCTTGTGTCGATGGGCAAAAAGCGATGTAACATTTCAATATTTTCGGATAAATTTCGGGAAAGAGATATCGAGTCGGGTTGTTGTAGCTGTTCCAAAATGCGCCTCCGTTATCATTGTAAGATTTTCCTGTCCCGAATTAGTATTTCCCAAACAATTTGAAATATTTCTGTTTCCGCCTACTCGCACGGACCGATGACCGCCGGCTGACACACATTTCCACCCACGGGTGAAATGCTGTAAATCTCCGGAAGGATGGCAGGATCGGTTTCTTCGACGATTCCTTTGCAGATCACGACCACGATATTGCCCGGGACGGGAGTATCTGTATAGATCCCCGGCTCATAGTGTTCCAGGCTCAATCGATACCGGCCGTCCTTTTTGATCTGACCGAACATTGCCGGAATATCAAAATCTGCCTTTACGACCATATAACCGTCGTCAGATACTTCTTCTACGGTAGCCATAAACTGCAGCACCCCTTTTGGAATATATCCTTGCACGCCCTGCTCGGTGCCCTTCGCGCCAAAGATACAGAATTCATCGCCGATGGGGACATCAATGGTGTTCTCCTCAAAGCCGACCTGCCATCCGTAGGCTTCAAAGTTCGCCTCTCCGTCTTCATCCGGAAGCTCTGTCCGGTCGATCACTTTTTCGATATTGCCATCCAGATTCCCGCAGCGTCCCCATATACCCGACACATATCCGGTATCAAGATACAGAACGCCGTTGGCCATAACAGCGCGTCTGGGAAACGCTCTTTGTGAGGATTCCGGCTGCTCACCGCCGGTCTCCGCTATCTCTTTACTGCTTTTTAATCCACAGGCGCTCAGTGCTGCCGCGAGGGATAGTACGATCAGAATCGTTGTAGTTTTCTTCATATGAAACACCTCCTTAGATCTCTATACATACAGACGAAAAAATTTTAAAAGAGTTTCAAACTTTTTGTGACTTCCTGCAGATATTGGAGTATACTGTAGCTGACAAGGGTATGCTGCAGAAATATTTGACAGAAGTATTTGGCGGGAGGAGAAGCTTATGTTGACGAAGGAAATGACGACGATCGGCGAAGAAGCATACAGAGCGGCAAAGGAGATCCTAGAGGCCGCGCAGCTTACGGAGAATGATTTGTTCGTGGTGGGTTGTTCCACCAGCGAGGTGGGCGGTGCCGGTATCGGCACGTATTCCAGCCCCGAGGTGGCGGAGGTCGTGTTCGGCGGCATTTATCAGGCGACGCAGGAAGCCGGCGTGTATCTGGCGGCACAGTGCTGCGAGCATCTGAATCGCGCGCTGATTCTGGAAAAAGAGGCGGCGAAGCTGTACGGTCTGGAGGCGGTGAACGTGGTGCCCCAGCCCAAGGCAGGCGGTTCCTTTGCGACGGCGGCTTACAAGGCCTTTGAGCACCCGACGGCGGTGGAGCATATCAAAGCGCAAGCGGGGATGGATATCGGCGACACGCTGATCGGCATGCATCTGAAGGATGTGGCGGTGCCGGTGCGCATTCGCACCGACCGGATCGGTGACGCCCATGTGGTGTGTGCGCGTACAAGGCCGAAGTTCGTGGGCGGTGAGCGCGCGATATACGATGATACGATGCAATAGCGAAGCACAGCAACCACCATTGCCGCCCTTCCTGATATCTTTCAGGGAGGGCATTTGTCTTATAGGAAGAAAGCCTATGTTAATTTTGTCAAGTGAAAAAATGCACAAATAAAACAATATACACAAAGAATTATTGTGTAATAGCGCCGTTGACTATCATGATAACAAGGAGTACAATCTCATTTATCAAAAGTATCAGAAAGATGAGGGAGAACAAGTGCATAGGAAAAAAGTTACCGTAAAAACGTGGTTAAAGAGAGGCCTTTGCGCCTTGCTCTCTGTGGCAATGATCCTGGAGAGTGAGCCGCAGATCGTCTCGGCGGCAAATGCCGATGCGTGGAGGAAACAGTCCGAAGAAGCGGCGGCAGAGGATGTGCTGGTTGCCGAACCGGAGGAAT
>JAFVAO010000070.1 GCA_017480445.1 Lachnospiraceae bacterium | reverse complement strand
TCACTGATCGGGTCTATCTTGATTTTTTGTGTTGGTTTGAATCTGGTCTGGGGCAAGAAAGTGCGGGTGGCAAATATGCTTCCTGCTGTTGTATTTGCAGTTGCCGCAGCGTTTATCATTTAACTTTTAGTTAATTGACGGGAAATGTGGTACAATGCTAAACAGAAACGATCATGCAGGAATCAAAGCGCACGGTGCAACCACTGAAAGTACAAGGAACCAACTGGGATGAAAAACGAAACGTTTGATTATTATGTATATATTGTTTACGCTGAGCGGGACCGGCGGTGGGCCCGGTGGCTCGCGCGCAATCTGAACACTTACCGGCTGCCGCATAGCAGCCAGAAGGAGTCGGAGAGGGATGAAACGGCGCATTGCCGTCCTGTTCTGCATGACCCGCAGAATATATCTATGGGAAATGAGGGGATCCGGACGGAGCTGGAGCGGTCAAGGTTTTTGTTTGTCGTCTGTTCCCGGAATACGCTTGCGGATACGGCGCCCGTCGATGAAGTAATCCGGCGGTTTCTGGACGCGGGAGCGGCCGCGGACAGGATCATTCCTTTTATCGTGGATGATGATCCGCAGCCGGAGAAGAACTGTTTTTCGCTGCTTTTGCAGGAACTGAATCAGACCCGGACGATTCTGGGTGCCAATGTCAACGATTCCGGCAGACGGCGCGCGTTTTTAAAAGCGGTTGCGTACATGTATGGCTTGAAGCTGGAAGCGCTGGAGAGCGAGGAATCCCGCAGACGCAAACGGGCCAGGAGGAATGCCGCAGTGATCGCCGCGGTATGTTCCGTTGCGGTAGCTGTCATCGGGTATCGCGCGTGGGATTACTATGTGCCCAAGACCGCTTATTTTGTCGACTGGACGCAGAGAGAAGGGATTGCGGAAGGGATCGGCAGTCTGAAAAAGAGTGAATTGGCAAAGATGGATGCACATATCACGATCGTCAGCAGCCGCGGACTGGTCAGAGAGTGCAGGCGGGAAAGCGCCGACGGGACGCTGTGTGCGTATCTGCCGCAGATCGACCCCGGGAGACCCGTGCGGGTGACGTACGAATATCGTGAGGATGGAACGCTCAGTGCCGCAAACTGGTATGACGCGGCGGATTCCCTTACGATGCGTCTGGTATATGTCAATCGGCGGACGATCGATGTCTACGTGGAACAGTCCGGAACGCCGCATGACGACGGCTCGTATTGGAGAACGGAGCGCCTGCCGGATGAGCTTGCGCAGACGGAGATAATGGATGAGACAGGACTTGCGGGAATGTCGGATGGCACAGACGGGAGTACGGCAGAAGGTGCACTGCCGGAAGACGAGCAGGTGATCCTGCGCTATCTGGCAGATTACGACGAGGCGGGGTATCTGTCGGAGCTGCGCTATACCAGCAGCGAGATTTATAACACCATGACAACGGATGAGGCCGGCGTCGCGGGACTTCGCTTTGAACGGGATGGCTACGGACGTGCGACGGCAGTCCGGTACCTGACCTATCTGGGCGGTCGGGGCAGCGCCACGGATGCGGATGCCTATAGCGCGATGGCAGAGAAGGGAATGGTCTGCGGAGAGCGTTATACATACAGCGACCGCTTTGATCTGGAGCAAGTGACGTATGTCGACGGCGAGGATGCGCCGACGGCGGGCGTGAGCGGCTATGCTGCGGTACAGATTCTTTATGACGGACACCATAATCCGGTTGAGGTACAATAGTACGATGCAGACAGACAATCATACAGATTATCCCACAAAACAATATATAGAGGGAGAGCATCCCACAGAGCATTCTGCGGGAATACGAAAATACGACTATTATGCGTTTATCAGCTATAAGCGCGTTAACTGGGAATGGGCAAAATGGCTGCGGCAGAAGCTGCAGGACTATCGGCTGCCGCATGCGACCTGTAAGCGGCATGGGGAGATTGCAAGTCGTTTGAGTCCGGTGTTTCTGGATAAAATGAATTTGATGCCGGGTATGCTGGACGAAGGGCTGCGCACAGAGGTGCAGTCCGCGAAATATCTGATCGTGCTCTGTTCCCATGCGGCGCATGACCAGTCCAAATATCTCGATGAGGAGATCCAATATTTTCTGGACGGCGGCGCGGCACCGTCACAGATCATTCCGTTTGTGATCGAGCCCTCTGAGGACCCGACGAAGGATTGCTATCCGCTGCGGCTGCAGGAGCTCTGCGCAGGCGGTGTGGAGCTTTCGTGGATCGACGCCTGCACACTGGGAAAGCGCAATGCATTTTTGGAGCTTGTGGCGCGGATGCACGGGCTGGAGCCGGAACGGTTGAAACGCGACGAGCGTAACAGGCGGTTGCGGAACACGGTCGCGGCTCTTGCGGGCATTGTCGCCTGTCTGGCGCTCGGCACATACGGGGGATATCGGTATTGGGATTATTATGTGCCCAAGACGACGTATTACGAGGACTATACGGAGCGATACGGGATACCGGAGGGACTTTCCGAGCTGACGAAGGAACAGACGCAGGGCATGAGCGAGCATTACACGATCATCACCGTCCGGGGCAAAGTGCGGGAGCTGCGCCATGAGGACGCCTATGGAGAATTGATCTCCCACGGTGGTGTATATGCGGATCGACCCACCCATGCGATCTACGAATATACGCAAGGCGTTCTGGATCGGGTGATTTACCAGGGGTCAAAGGGAGAAATATCCGTCATTTTGGATTATACAGATGAGACCCTGCAAGCGGCAGATCTGATCCGGCCGACCAGACAGGGAGACACGGACGCCTATATCGGTGGCAGCTTTTTGATCGCACATACCTCAGACGGCAGCAGCCTGTATGATCAAAGCAGCAGCGTCGGGTTGGACAATGACGCACACAGCAGCAATATCGTCCGGTATCTGTTCGATTATGACGAACAGGGCTTCCTTGCAGAGCTGCGTTACGCCAGCGATACGCGTAAAAATTATATGGCTCTGGATGCAGACGGGATCGGCGGGATTCGCTATCAGCGGGACGAACAGGGACGCATGACCGGGCGGGCGTATCTGTATCATACCGGCAGCAGAGATCGGGCGTCCTACGCGGAGGACTATGTGACCGGTGGTCCGCAGGGAACGGTCAGCGGGTATCGATTGTCCTATGATGCCCGGGGGCATCTCGCGGAAACACAGATCTATGATGCGGACGGCGTGCGTCAGACGACGCGCTATGAATACAATGCGCAAAACAATCGGACGCGGGTCAGCTATTACAATGCGGGCGGCGAACCCGTCATGACAGAGGAGGGGGTCGCGTCCTATACCTACGAGTACGATGCGCACGGAAATGTCATGAAGACAACCTACTATGGGACAGATGGCGGGTCAGTTCTGTGTAACAGCGGGTATGCGTCGGTGGAAATCGTCTACGACGCGCAGGGAAGAAAGTGCCGCGAAAGCTATTTTGACACGGAGAGAAAGCCGGTCGCGGATACCACGACCGGCGCCGCATCGGTCACTTATGAGTGGAATGAGCAGGGACTTGCTACCCGCGCGGCTTTCTACGGGACGGACGGACAGCCGGTACTCTCTGCAGACCATGCGTATGCGGTGGCTGCATTTTCCTATGACGGGCAGGGGAACCGGACAGGAATGGAATTTTTCGGCGTAAACGGAGAGCCGGTCATGACCGATGCCGGTTTTGCAAGCTGTACGATCGAACGTGACGCGCACGGCAATGAGATTCGGACAAGCTATTTCAGGACGGACGGCAGGCTGGCGGATCGCGGGCAGGAACCCTCCGTTCGGGAAAGGGCATATGATGACCGTGACAATCTGGTGCGGGAAAGTTATTTCGATGCGGACGGAAAGCCGAAACCGGACAGTTACGGACGCGCTGCGAATACGTATGCGTACGACGAGCGCGGCAATACGATCCGCTTTGAGAATCTGGGCGTGCACGGGGAGCTGATTATGGTGGATGGCTATGCAGCTCTTGAGGTGGCCTATGACGAGTGGGGCAACGAAGTCAAATACAGCTTTTTCGGCACGGATGACAAACCGATGCTGTACGAAGGGAAGTTTGCGGGCATTGCTTGGAAAGAAGATGCACAGGGGAATCTGACGGAAGCCAGTTACTACGGCACGGATGGTCAGCTGATGGAATTCGGCGGTTACGCAATCGTGCGGTATGCGTATGATGCGCAGGGGAACCGGATCGAGGAACGGTTTTACGGAACCGACGGAAAACCCTATGGCTATCAGGGCGGAAGGATTATAAGAGTGACCTATGAATATGACGAGCAGGGAACGAAGCGCAAAATGAACAAGTATGATGCGCAGGGGAATCTGATCAGCGTAACGAAATATGATGAGAGCGGGAATATAATCACATGACAGGATAGCATGACGTAGCGGGAATCATGTAACGGAATCGAATCATGCAATGGAAACGATGTGATGTGACGCGCAGCATGTACTTATAAATAAGCAGGAGGGCGACAGACCATGGAGCAGCGGATTTTAAATTATCGGAAGTATATGGATGCATTGCTTATGCAGGAGGATGTGGACTGGGTGCGGCTTCGGGAGGAGCATCTGGTGCAGGTGGGCTTCTTCCAGCACGAGCGGTTGATCCACCTGATCGTGACGGTGATCTTTGCCGTGCTGACGGTGCTGTGTATCTGCATGAGCTTTGCGCTGATGGCCTTCGGCGTGGAAGGCGGTCCCGGGTGGCTGCTGATCGTGGGCGTATTCCTGGTGCTGCTGATTCCGTACGTCAGACATTATTATATTCTGGAGAACGAGGTGCAGAAGATGTATCGGCAATATGACCGCATTGTGGAGAAAATAGAGCATTTTCAGACCTTCGGAACGTATGTCGCACAAGAGGCCGGCGGGCGGAAATAAGTGTCGGCGCAGCGTAAAATACGAGGTGGCTGCCGTGTGGAATGCGTGTCGGAAGCAGTGTAAAGCGGCCAGTGACCGCAATAGAAAAAACAGTTGCGCAAAATACGCAAAAGCGGTATGATAAAAGGGATATTTGTCTTGTAAGCATTGTGTGGAAGTGTATGTGACAACAGAAACGGATTTGAGAGAGGATTGACATGAAGGTATATATTTCTTTTCCCGGAGGGAAGGCAAAAGCGCTTACAGTGAGTTACGACGATGGGAAGCTGCAGGACGAGCGGCTGCTCTCTATTTTTAATCAGCACGGCATCAAGGGAACCTTTAATCTGAATTACGGATTGATGGGACTGGATAAGCAACCGCCCCGCTTCGAGAAGGAGCAGATCAAGGAGTTGTACAAAGGGCATGAGATCGCAACGCACACCATGACGCATCCGACGATCGCACGTTGTCCGATGACAAAGGTCGCTGAGGAGATTCTGGAGGATCGCAAGGGTCTTGAGAGAGCGACGGGGATGCTGGTGCGCGGACATGCGTATCCCAATGGCTCGTACAATGAGGAGATCAAGCAGCTGTTCAGGCAGCTGGGCGTGGCGTATGCGCGGGTGGTGGAGACGACCGGCGGATTTGAGCTGCCAACGGACTTTATGGAGTGGAAAGCAACCTGCCACCACGATGATCCGAGACTCATGGAGCTTGCGGAGCAGTTTGCGGAATTTCGCAAGCCGCAGTATCTGAAATTATTTTATCTGTGGGGTCACAGCTATGAGTTCGACAAAAACGATAACTGGGATGTGATCGAGAAATTCTGCGCGTATATGGGCGGCAGAGAGGATATCTGGTATGCCACCAATATCGAGATCGCGGACTATATGGCGGCGGCGAAGAATCTGCAGTTCTCGGCGGATGGAGAATGGGTGTACAATCCCAATGCGTCCGCAGTGTGGCTGCAGCTGAACGGCACACAGTATGTGGAGATAGCCGGAGGCGCGTTTGTGGATCTGAACACGGTGCTTACGGAAGAATAAGATAGCGGACGATAGACCCGGCTTTGACAGCTTTTTGCGGTGTTGAAGGCCGGGTTTTATACGATGATCTTACGGAGGACGGCATGCAGAAAGTGATTATGGCGTTGGATCAGGGGACGACCAGCTCCCGCTGTATCCTGTTTGACAGGCATGGAACGATCTGTTCCATGGCGCAAAAAGAGTTTACGCAAGTTTATCCGCAACCGGGCTGGGTGGAGCACGATCCTATGGAGATCTGGTCCTCACAGCTGGCGGTGGCCACGGAGGCGATGGCCAAGATCGGCGTGGGCGCGGATCAGGTGGAAGCCATCGGGATTACCAATCAGCGGGAGACGACGATCTGCTGGGATGCGGATACGGGCGTGCCTGTCTACAATGCTATCGTGTGGCAGTGCCGCCGCACGGCGGATGTCATTGAGCGCCTGAAGGCGGATGGTTTTGACGGCGCGGTGCGGGACAAGACGGGACTGATTCCGGACGCGTATTTCAGCGCGTCGAAGCTGGCGTGGATCCTGGAGCATGTGGATGGTGCCAGGGAGAAGGCGGAGGCCGGGAAATTGAGATTCGGCACGGTGGATACATGGCTGATCTGGAATCTGACCAAGGGAAAGGTGCATGCGACGGATTACACGAACGCGTCGCGCACCATGCTCTACGATATTCACAAGCTGTGCTGGGATCCGGAGATCCTGCAGTATTTCCATATTCCGGCGAGCGTGCTGCCGGCGGTGTATCCGTCAGGACATCGCTTCGGGACGACGGACGAAACGGTGCTCGGGGGCGGGATCCCGATCTGCGGCGTGGCCGGTGATCAGCAGGCGGCACTGTTCGGACAGTGTTGTTTTGAACAGGGCGAGGTCAAAAACACGTACGGAACGGGATGTTTTCTGCTGATGCACACCGGGGAGCAGGCAGTGACCTCCTCGGCGGGGCTGCTCACGACAATGGCGGCCTCCGATGACGGCAGAGCGGTCTATGCGCTGGAGGGCAGTGTGTTTATCGCGGGTGCCGCCGTGCAGTGGCTGCGGGACGGCCTGGAGCTCGTCCGCAGCGCGGCGGAGACCAGGGAGCTTGCGGAGACGGTGGAGGACACGGCCGGTATGTATCTCGTGCCGGCGTTTGCGGGACTGGGCGCGCCACATTGGAATCCCTATGCCAGAGGGACGATTGTGGGACTGACCCGGGGCTGCAGCCGGGCGCATTTTGTCAGGGCGACTCTGGAGTCCATTGCGTATCAGACGGCGGACGTGATCCATGCCATGGAGCAGGACAGCGGAATTCGGCTCAAGAGCCTGAAGGTGGACGGCGGGGCCAGCGCCAATGATTTTCTCCTGCAATTCCAGGCGGATGTGATCGACACGGCCGTGGAGCGCCCTGCATGTATCGAGACCACCGCGCTGGGCGCGGCTTATCTGGCAGGGCTTACCGCCGGCTATTGGCGCAGCCGGGAGGAAATCCGGGAGAACTGGCAGCTGGAGAAACGTTTTCACCCCAGGCTTTCCGATCAGGAGAGAGCGGCGCTGTTACAGGGCTGGAGACGCGCAGTGCGCTGTGCGCTCGCGTGGACGGAAGAATAGGATGGATTTTTTGCTTCGGGTGGACTATAATAGACCCGAAAGAATACGATCAAGAATGGAGAAAAAGAGATGGTTGTACAGAAATATAAAGACATGTTATCCGGAAAGTCTGTCATCCGGCAGCTTTCGGAGTTCGCGACGGCGAGAGGACAGGAGATCGGCTATGAGAACGTGTTTGACTATAGTCTGGGGAACCCTTCTGTGCCTGTGCCGCAGGAATTTACGGATGCGATGATCCGCATGCTGCAGGAGAAAAATCCCATGGAGCTGCACGGTTACAGCCCGAGTCTGGGTATCACCTCCGTGCGGGAGGAGATCGCGGCTTCTTTGGAGAAGCGCTTCGGCATCCCCTACCGGAAGGAGCATATTTTCATGACCTCCGCGGCAGCAGGCGCACTCGCGCATGCATTTCGTCTGGTGACGGAGCCCGGGGATGAGATCCTGACGTTTGCTCCGTTTTTTCCGGAGTATCACCCCTACGTGGATCTGACGGGTGCGGTGCTGAAGGTAGTGCCGCCCAACACGGAGACGTTCCAGATCAATTTCGACGCGCTGGAGGAGATGCTCACGGAGAAGGTGAAGGCGGTTCTGATCAATACGCCCAACAATCCTTCCGGCGTCGTGTACTCCACGGCGACGATCAAGCGCCTTGCGGATCTGCTGCGGGAGAAATCCGCACAGTTTGGGCATGATATTTATCTGATCTCGGATGAGCCTTACAGAGAGATTGTGTTTGCGGACGTGGACGCTCCCTGTGTGTCGAAATTCTACGACAACACGCTGATGTGCTACTCGTTCTCCAAGTCGCTCTCGCTCCCCGGGGAACGCATCGGCTATCTGGCGATCAATCCGGCCTGTCCGGATGCGGAGCTCATGGTGAATATGAGCGGTCAGATCTCCAGAGGGATCGGACACAACTGCCCGCCCTCCATCATTCAGCTGGCTGTGGCGCAGGTGTTGGAGCTGACGGCGGACACCAGCATTTATGAGACGAACATGAACATTCTCTACAATGAGCTGATCAAGCTCGGTTTTACCTGTGTGAAGCCCGGCGGTACCTTCTATATTTTCCCGAAGGCATTGGAGGAGGATTCCATCGCCTTCTGTCAGAAGGCATTGAAATATGACCTGATTCTGGTGCCGGCGAATACATTTGGCGCACCCGGCTTTTTCCGGATGGCTTATTGCATTGCGACGGAGAAGGTGGAGCGCTCACTGGAGGCGCTGCGCACCTTTGTCAACACGGAGTATTCGAACCGGTAAGCGGGTATCAGCAGGAAGAGAGGAGCAACTATGCATCACGCGGGATTGGTTTTGGAAGGCGGCGGTATGCGGGGTGTCTACACCTCCGGCGTGCTGGATCTTTTTCTGGACAAGGGACTGGAATTTTCCCATATATACGGCGTGTCCGCAGGAGCCTGCAACCTTTGCAGCTATGTGTCGAAGCAGAGGGGACGGGCGTATGACGTCAATGTGGATTATCTGGATTCGAAGCACTATTGCAGTGTGGCGAGTCTGCTCACCACGGGGAATCTGTTCAACGTGGATATGTGCTACCACACGATTCCGGAGTACCTGAATCCCTTCGACAACGAGACCTTTATGCAGTATGAGGGAAAAGCCTACGCGGTGGTCACCAATGTGGAGACCGGACAGGCGGAGTATCTGCGTCTGAAAAATATGGATGAGGACATTATCAAGGTACAGGCGTCATCTTCCCTGCCGCTGGTGGCCAACATGGTGAAGATCGACGGAAAGCTGTATCTGGACGGCGGCCTGGCGGATTCCATACCGATTCAGAAATCGGTTCTGGACGGCAACCGCAAGCATGTCGTGGTGCTGACCAAGGAGGTCGGCTATCGCAGAAAACCTATCGACAAAGCACAGCTGGCACTCATAAAGCTGCGCTATGCGAAATATCCTAAAGTGACAGAGGTGATCGAACACAGGCACATCGCGTACAATGCCTGTCTGGATTATCTGGAGCGCTTGGAGAAAAAGGGACAGATTTTTGTGATTCGTCCGCAGGCACCCAGTGAGGTGGCGCGGATTGAGCATGATCAAGAGAAAATGAAAGCGCTTTATACGCAGGGCTATACAGAAGCGGAAGACAGGTATGAAGCGCTGATGGATTATCTGGAAAGGGGAATGTAGGATGAATGTATTTCAGGAGATCGGAGGATCGGTTGCGGGCGTCAAGGCGTATCCGCAGTTTCTGAAAAACAGAGCGGGAAAGGTGATCGGGTATGTGTTTTTACTCGTCACGCTGGCGTTTCTGGTGGGGAACATCAAAGGGTTTATCGGCACATCGATATTTGCATCTACCATGGAGGATAAGCTGGCGGAAGTCATTCCGGACTTTTCGTTGGAAAACGGCAGGCTGTATATGGAGGAGCCGATTTATCTGGAGGAGGACACTGCACTGATCTCCTTCGATTCGGACACGGATGTGGTGTTTGACTTCACCGAGTCGGAGTGGAGAGATATGCTGCGGGATTACGAAGACGCGATCGTCGGCGATTCCAAAGGCATCGTCTTTAAGTCTGACGGAGAATTTCAGATTGTGCAGTGGCCCAAGGATATCTCGGTCTCAAGAGATACCTTGAAACAGTTTCTGCCGATCATTCCGATTGTCATGGTGGTGATTTATGTGTTGTCGTATTTCGGCAGTCTGATCGGTTATTTCTTCGGTGCGCTGATCCTTGCACTGCTCGGTCTCATTGTGGCTTCCGCGCAAAAATACAGATTCAGCTTCGGCCAGATCTATGTGCTTTCGATCTACAGCAAGACTCTGGCCTGCATCCTGAAGGCCATATTTAAATTAACCGGTCTGAGCAGTATTCCGGTGCTCGGCGTCATGTTGTCCTTCGGACTCATTGCGGCTTGCTGTGCATACCTGATATTGGCGATGGCACATATTGACCGTGAGAGAAAAGCCCAGATGCAGGTTGTCAATCAAATGAATGGATATCCGATGTAAACGGGTTGTCCGGAACAGGTCAGTGAAGCGGGAAGCTTGGAGGTAGAAATTCATGCTGGAAATTCTGAAAGCATTTATTTACGGTATTGTGGAGGGCATCACGGAGTGGCTGCCGATCAGCAGCACGGGACATCTGATCCTCGTGGAGGAACTGCTTTCCTTCAAACAGGTGAACGAAGGCTTTTTTGATATGTTTGAGGTGGTGATCCAGCTGGGCGCGGTTCTGGCGGTGGTGCTGCTTTTCTGGAATAAAATATGGCCCTTTGCACTGACGGCGAAGGAGAGGGAAGGCAAGAGCGGTCTCGGCGCGTTTATCAAAATGGACATCATGACGCTCTGGTTTAAGATTGTGGTCTCCTGCCTGCCGGCGGTGGTGATCGGTCTGTTGTTTGACGATCTGTTTGATGCGCTGTTCTACAATCCGGTGTGTGTTGCGCTTGCGCTGATCGTGTTCGGTATCGCCTTTATCGTGGTGGAGAACTGGAATAAGGGACGCAAGCCCGCGATCCGCTCACTGGGGGAGATCACGTATAAGATTGCGCTGTTGATCGGACTGTTTCAGGTGCTCGCGGCGATTTTCCCGGGGACGTCCAGATCCGGTGCGACGATCGTCGGCGCGCTGCTGATCGGTGTGTCCAGAACGGTGGCTGCGGAGTATACGTTCTTCCTGGCGATTCCGGTGATGTTCGGCGCAAGTCTGTTGAAGGTCGTGAAATTCGGTTTTGCGTTCACGACATTGGAACTGGTACTGTTATTTATCGGGACGGCGGTTTCGTTTCTGGTGTCTTTGTTTGTGCTACAGTTTTTGCTGAATTATATCAAAAAGCATGACTTTAAAGTGTTTGGATGGTACAGAATCGTGTTGGGACTGGTGGTACTGTGCTATTTTTTGATCTTGGCCTAGGAGGATGACGATGAAGCAACGGGGCAGAGCCGTTGTCCTGGCGATCCTGTGTGTGCTGATCTTTGTGAGTGCTGCGGGGATCGCGCGCGGCGGCAGAGCGATGACCACTGTGCCGCAAGGGGACGTGGATGAGCCGGTGATCTATCCGGCGGGCGGTTTTTATGAGAAGGATGTTTCTGTGCAGATCACGGCGCCGAAGGATGCCGTGGTCTGTTATACCTTAAACGGCGTGGAGCCGGATACAGAGACGGGACAAGTATATACGGCGCCGCTTACGTTTGCGGCCGGCGCGGAGGAAACGGTGTATACGCTGCGGGTGAAGGTCTTCTACCATGACGGATCCGCGTCGAAGGTGTACACCGACACGTACTTCTGCGGCAGTGAGATCCGGAGCCGCTATGACAATCCGGTATTGAGCATCGTGGGTGATCCGGAGGGATTGTTCGGCTATGATGACGGTATTCTGGTGCCCGGGAAACGCTACGACGAATTTCTGGAGGCGCATCCGGGAGCGCACCCGGGGGGCGGCGTGGAGGCCAATTATACCATGCGCGGCGCAGACGCGGAGCGCGCGGTGGCGCTTGCATTTTATGACACAGACGGACAGTGTCTGTGCGCGCTCGACGGCGGCGTGCGCGTGGCGGGAGAGCTCTCCCGTCTGAACGATCAAAAATCGTTGCGGCTATACGCCCGCTCGGAATATGATGAAGAGAACAAATTTCGGTATGATTTCTTCGGGGATCTGTATTCGCTGCAGGACGGAACGCTGGGGCAGTCCTATAAGCGGCTCCTGCTGCAGAACGCCGGACAGGATTACGGCTATGGCTTTATCCGTACCCAGCTGGTGGGGAAACTGGCGGATCAGGCGGGCTTTCCGGACACGCAGCATGTGCGGCCGGTGTGCGTCTATATCAACGGCGATTACTATGGGAGCTACTGGCTGGCCAACACCTTTGACAAAGCTTATTTCGAAGATCGTTACGGTGCGTATGAGGGCACGTTTGAGTTGGTAGAGGGCGGCGACCGGTTGAAGACGGCCGCGGGTGAGGAGGCGCAGGACGCCGCGCTGGCGGGTGCCTACAACAAAGCCTACGACCGGTTCGCGGCGATGGATCTCACCGATGACGCAAACTATGCAGCGCTCTGTGCATTTATGGATGTGGAGAATTATCTGCGCTATTTTGCAATTGAAAATTATGTGGGAAATGATGACTGGCCGGATTCCAATGTGAAGGCCTATCGCTATAATGCCGGTGCCGGCGCGTACGGCGAGGGCGCGTTCGACGGCAGGTACCGGATGCTTTTGTTTGATGCGGATTACGGGTTCGGGCTGCTGTTCTATTATGACACGATTGGTTGTCTGGTCAATGAAATGACGCTTCAAAAGATCCTGTATGAGAAGTCGCCGCTGTTTGCCGCGCTGATGGAGCGGGAGGATTGCAGACAGATGTTTACATCCTACACGATGGATCTGATCAACGGTGCGATGCGGGCGGAGAATGTAGCCGAGCAGGTAGACCTGCTGCATGCATCCAGACGGGACGAGCTCGCGCGCACGCTCGACACGGAAGGACTGGTCGGCGGGCTGCTTTTAGATCCGGCACAGCTTAGCATGGAGACAGTGGAATGGAACATCGAGCGCATCAAAGCGTTCGCACAGGAGAGGCCGCCCTATGTACTCCAGGATATTGCCGAGCAATTCGGGTATGAGGAGATGTATCGATTGGAGGTGACCGCAGAGAGCAGCTATGCGGCGGTACAGGTCAACACGGTCTGTAGCGCGGATTACGCGGCGAAGTATGCAGCGGATTATGCGGCGGATCAAGCAGGGGAGTACGCGGCGGAGTCTACGGAAGGAGCGGCACCCGCTGTGCTGTTCTCCGGAACGTATCTGAAGGAAATTCCGGTGACGCTCACTGCGCTCCCGGGACCGAACGAGACATTTGTCGGATGGGTGGTCGACGGAGAAACCTATGACACAGAGGTACTGACGCTGCACGGTGCGGATATCGCGGCGGATCATGTGGAGGTGCAGCTGCTGGTGGAAGAATGCGCCGAGCCGCGCTTGTTGATCGGTGCAGTGGCGGCCAAAGGAAATGCCGATTATGTGGAGGTGATCAACGCATCCTCCGTGCCGGTCAGCACAGGCGGTTATTATCTGAGCGACGGTGATGATCCATATCGGTACGCGCTGCCGAAGCTGACACTGGGCGCCGGAGAGAGCCTGCGTATGGTGGGCGAGAACAACGCGAGTCCGGACAGTTTGGGACAGTACGGATTGAATTTTGACCTCAAGGTGGGAGAGGTGCTGACGCTCACTTATTTTGCGGAATGTGTGGAGCGTGTGCAGATACCGGATCTGTCGAAGGACGGTGTGTATGTGAAGGATACAGACAGCGGCAGATTTATCGAGGAGAAGCGGTAAACTATATTAGGCGAGGATAGAGATGAGGCATGAGTTGAAATATCTGCTCACGCCGGTGCAGTACACCCTGCTGCAAAGCAGATTAAAGTGGGTGCTGGAGCCGG
>JAFVAO010000069.1 GCA_017480445.1 Lachnospiraceae bacterium | reverse complement strand
GTCCTCTCAACAAATCTCTCAGAGATATCTCCTTCGACTGCTGTCCCTTTTTGGCTTTGGCAATATGTCTGCCACATGTGCTTCGGCAAAATCGCAAACGGCTCCACGCCCGGCATTGCCCCCGCCAGAATCTCAGCGCCTGTGGGCGCCGGGTCCGACAGCTCCAGCTCTGTCTGAACCATATAAATATACGGCTGCTGCCATATCCGCTCGGCAAGCCGCCTCAGTCCTTCCATCCTGTCCGGGCGATACGCAGGCTTCCCCTCATTCCATTCGATCAGTTCGTCTTCCGGAACGATCAGATCAAAGGAAAATTCCTCTTCCTCACGTTCATTCAGCATATACATCCGCACTTCCGAAAACCCGCCGTAGTCGAACAGTATCTGCTTATAGCGTCTGGAATAATGCTCTGCAGACTCCGGTTCGTAATTTGCTTCCAGCTTTTTCTGATTCCACGCGGCAATCTCCTCAAAAGAGTCCTCCTCGCTTCCCCAGTAGCCGCTCAAAAAGCTAAAACCGCCCGCCAGCAGGCTTTCATAAAAATCCTTCACCATATTCGGGTAAATATTCTTTTTTTCGCATATAAACCGAACACAAAAATAAGCGGGCATACCTGTGCCTCTCTTCCTCTTTCGCAAGCCGTCCGAAAGCAGATCACACTGCAACTACTATAACACACCTTCCGGCGTTACACAACTTTTCAATCCTTAATCTTTCCGCTACGGATCTTGAATTTTTCTTAAGAAACGGAAATCAACCATCACAGCGGAATGTCCTTGATCTTGATGTTTTCCAGCACCATCTGGCCCACGAACTCCCGGATCGGCGCCTGCGTCAGATCCACCTCGTACACCTTCGTGCCGTCGGCGCGCTCCCCCAGCATCTCATAGCCGGCCTTTTCGTAAAATTGCTCCACCGGCTTGTTTTTGGCCGTGGGGCTGTAATAGCCGCGCAGCTTGGTGAAATGCTCGTCCAGCATCTCCAGCTCCACATCCTTCAGGATTCCATACTCCACATTTTTGCCCATCACACGGCAGCTCATGAGAAATTCCTCGATGGTCGGCACTGCCTGGGACATATCCACGATAACACAGGCCACCACGCCGTTGTCGCCGAAGGTATCCTCCACCCGATAGGCAAATACTTTCTGGTACGGATCGCTTAGAATCTGCTGCAGTTCGCTCATGGTATGCCGCTCCGTCGTGAGATTGAACTGATTGGTCTTGTTGACCATATCCTCCAGACGCTTTAAGTGCTTGTCCGCCTCCACCCGCGTCACCACGATCTTTAGTTCCTTCAGATATTCGTAAAAATTGCTGGTGGACTGCTGCAGCTGTCTGCGCTTGGCATTCTCCGCGTATTGCGCCGTCTTGTCCAGATCCTCCCGGGTCAACACACTCTTCTCAAAATAGGCATGATAGATCTTCGTTAAGGCACCCGCCAGTTCCTCCGGATTCTCCGGAAAATCAGGCACCGTCACCTGCGGTAGCATCTGTGCGACCTCCAGGCGCTCCTGCGGACTGTCGTCCCAGAACACAAAGGAATCCACGCCGAGGTTCAGCTCCTCGGCGATCTCCAGCAGATTCTCGCTCTTCGGTTTCCAGTTGATGCGTGTCGCGGCAAAACACTCCGGCCGGAGTACCATGTGCGGATGATGTTTCAGAATTTCCTCCGCATCTTCTGGATTGTTCTTGGAGACAATCGCCAGAATCACGCCCTGCCGCTGCATCTGCCGGATCACCCGCTGGTGATTCTTATAGGCCAGTCCGCTGTGTTCCTCCGAGAGCACGACGGGATTCGTGTCGTGTTCGCCGGCAAGTCCTCCCCAGAGCGTATTGTCGAGATCCAGCACCAGCACCTTTTTCGGCGTGCGGTACTCCAGCTGCACATAGCGCAGGATCAGCTCCGCCAGCCGCTTCTGTGCCTCGTTGCTGAGCAGGATCTTGCCCATGTACCACATTTTCACGGAAAAGGCGTTCTCCTCACCAAGCTGCGCAATCATTCTCCGATAGGGAAATTTGCGCACGTTGGGAAACTTCTCGCATAGATCCGCCAGCCGCTCGGTCCAGAGATGCTCAAGCGCCACCCTGTCTGTCAACAGATCCGTCGCCTCCAGCTCCAGACTCCATAAGTAGACGTCGCTCACATAATAGATCCGATTCGGGCGCACCGCCTCCGCAAACGTCGCGTACCACTGTTCCACGCAAGCCTCCACGGCATCCTTTTCAAAGGTGTGCTCCGCAAGCTCCGCCAGATCCATAATCATGAACGTAATCTCCGGATCAAACTGATTGTAATCGGATTCCGGATTCATCATCGCACCCAGCTCGTTTCCGTATCCGGAGGGCTGGTGTACCTGCGCCTCCCTTGAGAGACGTCTGCTGACCGAACTCATATTTACATTGGACAATAGGGTAATGCGTCTCTTTTGCGCATCCTGCCCCACATTTTGTATTCTTTCTTCTGGCATTGCGATTTACTCCGCTCCTTGTTCCCTGTGTCTTTGCCTGTCTCTTGTTACCTGTTATTTCTTTTCCCCGCCGTTTGTCATCATCCGGTACTTGATCTCCGCAATCTCCCAATCCGTCAGATTGTCGATGTCCTGCACCTCCAGCTCCGACACGATCAGCGGCAGGATATTCCCCACCATGAGCTTTTTATTTTTTTGAAAGCTTTTGGTGCGGAATACATAGAATTGTCCTACATCATGATAATGCGGCACCAGATCCTGCGAACGGCTGTCCAGATACTGCGGATACTCAAAGACCAGCCTGCCATCCTCGACGATCATCGCGCGCTGCGGCGGGTAGGAAAAGGCCACCACAGGGATCAGGGTGTCCGCATCCGACTGTTCCAGCTGTTCGATGGCACCTGTCAGCTTCCGCGCCGTCACAAAGGGCGCCGTCGGATAGATGCACACCGCCAGATCAAAAGTCTGCCCCCGCTTCTCATATTCTGCAAGCACCTCTGACAGCACATCGTTCGTCGTCGCGTAATCGTTCGCCGTCTCCGCACTGCGGAAAAAAGGAACCTCCGCGCCGTACCGCTTTGCAATCTCCGCGATCTCGGCGTCATCCGTGGACACCATCACCGTGTCAAACATGCCGGACTGCACCGCCGCCTCTATGGAATAGGCCAGAATCGGCTTGCCGCAAAACTCCTTGATATTCTTGCGGGGAATCCGCTTGCTTCCGCCCCGCGCGGTGATGATTGCAATTCTCGTCGCCATGCGCTT
The DNA here is from genome assembly GCA_017480445.1 of Lachnospiraceae bacterium. Lineage (GTDB taxonomy): Bacteria > Bacillota > Clostridia > Lachnospirales > Lachnospiraceae > Acetatifactor. The sequence goes on along the minus strand of JAFVAO010000069.1, from coordinate 113,367 downwards.
ATATCCTTTCTTAGATTCCATTATTTTCAGTAATTGCGAAACTTTCACTCCGGCATCTCTTCTCCGGTCAGGCGCAGATGGAACTCCAGCAATTTCGCGACAAAATACAAAATAGCACATTCGTCCTCCTGCCAGATGCGCAGGCTCTTGGGCTGGGCACAGAACAGACATCCATACATCTTCTCCTTCGACCCGATGCGCACGATCAAAATGGTCTCCACTTCGCGTTTTCTCAGCACTTCATAGAAGACCGGGCTGACGTACTCGATCTGTCGGAAGGAATTGGTTGCGTACACATCCTCCGCCATCAGGGCGCCGATGTCATTGACCATCTCTTCCACCTCCGGCGCGCCGACCGCATGCATAATACCTCTTGTACCCGTGTAATACAAGTCAGAGATTCGCAGCTCCTGCAGCAGCCCCGGCAGCACCGCCTGCAATTTTTCGCAGACCGTATGCCCCTTCTCAAATTGGACGGCCAGACTGTGCAGCGTCGTGTACAGGCCGTGCTTTGCGATCTCCTGAATCTGAATGTTCTTGTGCATGTCTTCCCTGTAATAGACATAGCAGTTGCGCCCCTTGGTCTTGCCGCGATAGAGTGTCTTGTCGATCAGGGAAAACAGGGTGTCAAAATCCGTCGCATTCTCCGGATAGGTCGCACACCCCAGCGTACCTGTGATAAACGGGCGGCAATTGTCCAGCGCAATGTTCTTGCGCAGCACGGAGTCGTCGTGATACAAGCCGTCCAAAAAAGCCCGCTTATCCTCCAGCTGAATGTCGCGCAGATTCACAATCAACATCTCATCCCCGCCGAACCGGCCAGCCACGCCATATCCATCCAGATACTTGATCAGATCCTCCGCCACGCCGGTCAGCACGCCGTCCCCGACATGATGCCCGTACGTATCGTTGATAAATTTAAAGTTATCCAGATCCAGCATGGCAAACGTAAACGGCGTCCCGTCCGCGATCAGTGCACGCACAAATCCCAGAATATATCCACGGGAGACAATGCCGGTCAATGTATCCAAAACGATATCCAGACTGTTTTTCTCCAAAACCTTTGCAAAATAGGGGTATTGCGATAACTGCTTTTCCGTATACATAGCCGTACCTCCTAAACCCGCGCACGCTCTTCCGCCAGATTATAGAGCGCCTGCAAATTGTGTACCTCCGAATAGCACGCGATTCCCTTTTTAAAATAAACCGTACAGGGAATTTGTTCCACGGTTTTGATACTGCGCACGCCGTCCTCGATCCGGACAAGCAGCTCCTCCAGATCCTGCTTCGCGTTGCATTGCGACAGCACCATAAAGTGATCTCCGCTGTATCTGGCCACCACGCCCGATACACCCACATATTTGCGCAGTGCCTGTCCCACGGCGCGCAGCAGCGCATCTCCCCACTCCACGCCGTAATCCTTGTTGTAGGCGCGGAAATTTTCAATATTCAGATAGATGATCCCAAAGTCAATGCTGTGCAGCTGATAACTTTCCTGATAGTGTAGCATGGAATTAAAAATGCCTAAAAAGTTCAACATGCCGGTCTGCGGGTCAATCGTTTCCGACCGCTGGGAGGCCTCTTCTGTTTCATTCTCCGGCAGGGCACCGCCGCCGTTTAATTCCGGCAGTCCCTGCCGGGTCACATCGCGGAAGTAACCGACAATGCCCACGATTTTCCCGTCATCATAGATCGGCATCTTGCTGGCCACAATCTTCCGCATCTCGCCACGGTTAAGGCAATGTCCGAAGATTTCACGGGTGCGCGCGCCGGTCTCGAGCACATCCTCCTCGTCGTTCTTGAAGGGCAGCGGATCCACATGCCATCCCATCTCTTCATCATTTTTTCCGATTAACTCCTCCTCAGACCGTATGCCGTAATAGTCCAGAAAGCTTCTGCTCGCCCCGCAGAATCTTCTGTCGCGGTCCTTCCAGAAAAACATCACACTGGAATGATGTACCAGATTTTGCCAGAGCAGTGCAGGCGAGATACCTGTGTCCGCTGTCTCCTCTGTCGCGAAATCACTTTGCGTCTCCTCTCCGCCCTGCAGCCAGTGCCGCCGCAACACAGGGATATTGTTGTTATCGATCAGCCGTGAACAGCACATGACCTTCCGCTCCCGCTTGTCTCCCGCATAGAGCAGCAGATTCAGCTGCCAGACATAGTCGCCGTTTACGGTGCGCATGCGGAACGGTGCGGAGATAAAGGGTGCCGGACTTTCCTCCAGCCGCTGCTCCACTGTGTCCAGATCCATAAATTCCAAATAGCGCTCTCTGTCCTCCGGATAGACCTGCTGCTCCGCAAAATCAGTCAACTCCTCGCGCACCGGCCGTCTGTTGTACTCCTGCAGAAGCTGTGTGGATCTGTAGATGTTCTGGGAAGTTTCTGTCTGCAAATCCACCACCTCAATCTCCTCATACAGCGAGAACAGATCGCCGGCGAACTCGGTCAGCTGACTGTTTTTGATATAACTGCCGTCGCTGGAGATATTCTGCAGCACGCACAAGTATGCGTCTCCGCCTGTGTAGGATGCCACATGGCGTGTCTGGACAAAACAGTGCTTGCCGTTTTTGACAAAATTCACACTCTCAACCTTGCCGGTCTGCCTGGCCTTCTGGAACATATACTGGCATTTTTTCGCAAAGCCGGACTCCCCCTGCATCAGCTGTTCCACCTCCTGCAGTGAATCATAACCGATGCTGTGTGCCGTGTGCAGATAGTGGTCATTGGCAAACAGATAATGCACCTTCTTGCGCGAAATCTCCAGAATGGCAAGGGAGATCTGTCCCTCCTCCACATCCGCCTCCGCCGGCACGTCACTGTTTTGCTTATGCAGCGGCGTGGGACTTAAAATATTGATACTGCCGATCTCATGATAATACTGTTTTTTGTTCTGGGATTCCAGCGCAAAATGCATCTCCTCCAAGTGCTGCATGCACTGCTCATAGGGCATGGGCTTGCCGATATAATACCCCTGTGCCTTCTCACAGCCAATGCTGCGCAGAAACTGCAGCTGTTCAACCGTCTCCACGCCCTCCGCCAGCGTGTGCACGCCGATACGCTTTGCCATATCCACAATCGAGCGGATGATCTCCTTGGAGCGCGCATCGAAATCACGCAGGAACAGCATGTCGATCTTCAGCGTGTCAAAGCGATAGTCCTTCAATACATTCAGCGAAGAATAACCGCTGCCGAAATCGTCCATCCATACCCGCAGGCCGCTCTCCCAGAAGCGGTCAATGGCATCCTGCATCCGCTCCTGATTGTTCTCCATGATACTCTCCGTGATCTCCACGTGGAAAATATCCCGCGGAAGCTTGTTTTTGCGAATGGCATTTTCGATAAAATCATGGATGTCACACATATGAAAATCCAGCCGGGACAGGTTGAAGGAAACCGGCACCAGCTTTTGTCTGCTCTTTTGCAGCTGTGCATAGTGTACGCAGATCTGCTCGATGATGCACATATCCAGCTTGTGGATCAGCTTCGCCTCCTCCAGCGCCGGAATAAACACCGCCGGAGACAGCAGGCCATACTGCGGATCATCCCATCTGGCGAGCGCCTCCATCCCGCAGATCTCCCCCGTCAGGATGCGCGCCACCGGCTGATAAAAGGCCTTGATATATCCCTGCTCAATCGCCTCATCGATCCGTTCCTTCACATATTCTCTCAATACTTCCTGTTTGGTTCTGTCACTCATAAGAACACCTCCCGGAAAATTCCGCTGACCCCTCTGATAAATCTATCCCAAAATATCACTCAATACATTGGTCATAATCTGGACGTCTATGGGTTTGGCAATATGGGCGTTCATGCCCGCATCATGCGCCTTCTTCACATCTTCGGAAAAAGCGTCCGCCGTCATGGCGATGATCGGGATACGGGAATAATTCTCGTCCGAGATGGCACGAATCGCTCTGGTCGCCTCATACCCGTTCATGACCGGCATCTGAATATCCATCAGCACCGCGTTGTAATAGCCGGGCGCCGCGCCCACCACCTTATCCACCGCCTCTTTGCCGTTGGACGCAATCTCTACGGTAAAGCCGAGACTTTGCAGCTGTATCAGCGCAATCTCCTGATTGATCTCCACATCATCCACCAGCAAAAGTCGCATCGTGCTGAAGTCCACCGCAGCAATATGGGATTCGCCGCCCTCCTGCTCCACTGCTTCCTCCGTTTGATCCGTCTCCTGCAGTGCGAGGTCAATCCGGATCGTGAACGCGGTTCCCTTTCCCTTGGCTGTCTGCACCACGATGGTGCCGCCCATCATGTCAACAATGCTCTTTGTAATGGCCATTCCCAGACCGGTTCCCTGAATCTTGCTGACTGTGGACGTCCGCTCTCTCTCAAACGCTTCAAACACCTTTGCCGCAAATTCCTGCGACATGCCGATGCCGCTGTCCGCCACCCGGATCTCATACCGGCCGTACCGCTCTTTCTCACAGGGCAGCTGCCGCGCCGTGACGGAAACCGTACCGCCCTGCGGCGTAAATTTATAAGCATTGCTCACCAGATTCAGCAGCACACGGTTCAGGCGGTTCTTATCGCAAAGCACGCGCGTATCCTTGACTTCCGACACATCCACCACAAAATCGATCTCTTTGCTCTCCATCTGCGGCGCAAACAGATCCTCCGTCTCCAGAAGCACCTTCTTCAGATCGATCTCAATCGGCTCCAGTTCCATCTTGCCGCTCTCGATACGGCTCATTTCCAGCGCGTCATTGATAAGCGCCAGCAGATGGTGACTGGAGTTTTGGATCTTGCCAATATAATTCTTGATCTCCTCGTGGGTAACCCCTTCCTTATCTGCCAGATTGGTGTACCCGATAATCGCATTGAGCGGCGTGCGGATATCATGTGACATGTTAGACAGAAAGACCGTCTTGGCCTTGCTGCTCTCCAGCGCGGCAATCTTGTCTACCTCCATCTGCCGCTCACGCCGGGAGATGGTGGTATAGATGCTGAACATGATCCCGAGACTTGCCACGATCAGTCCCATCTGGATGACACTGTTGCGCGTCAGCGTCCGGTCCGCCACGCGCAGCTGTTCCGCAACATATTGCTCCGCGCTCTCCACCGCTTCCGAATCCATCCCCTCGCTGTTTTGTTCATAATAGATCCGGATATTCTCCGCCACCTGCTGGGTCATCTCGTCGCTGGCCTGTTTCACCCACATCAGGGAAGTGAAAAAGATCAGAAACAGCAGACCGATCCATACCACTGTGGACTTTCCGAACCGCTTGTCATCGTCCCGTGCAAACACCGCGCGAAAATACACAAAGCCCAGGATGCTCCAGCTCGCCAGAATCAGATACGATTCCGTAGACATGGCGCCCGCAGACCAGGACATAAAATACAGGAAAAAGAGAACCGACATCGCCAGTCCGATGCTTCCTGTCGCCTGCATGTTCCTGTTTCCTTCCTTGCGCGCCGTGGCGAACGCATCCGCCGAAGTGTAGGCGTAGGCGATGGTCGCCCCCACCGTGTTGACGTCCACGATCCAGCTGATCGCCGTTCTGCCCAAAAAGGGAATGAACACTGAAATTCCCACGAGGAACAGCAGCGCATTTCGGGGATTCCCATCCCGATCCAGTCTGCCGAACCATTCCGGCAGGATGCCGTCCTCTGTCATCGTGTAAAGCAAGCGGCTTGCCGCGATAAAATTTCCGATCAGTCCCGTCATTATGCCTGCAAACGCAGCGATGCCCAGGAGCACCACGCCGGCATCTCCGCCGCCCGCGGATGCCGCATAGAAAACAGGCAATCCCGCCAACCCTGTCATGCTGCCCAGATGCGCAATATAGTCGCTCCAGTTTGCATAAGCGGATATGACAGGCGCCTTCCCGCCGGCAATCACCGGTACAATTTTGGCAGCCATCAGGGTCAGTGTGATATAGCAGAATGTACTGGTGAGCAGTGCGGCCGCCAGAATCCGTATGGTCTTTTTCACCGGGAATTTGAAGTCCGCCGCCGAATTGGAAACCGATTCAAATCCCACAAACGCCCAGGGTGACAGCGCAACGATCGTGAACACCTGCCGCAGCGGCGCTTTGTCCCCCGGCGCAAAGGCCGGTGCCAGCTCCACCGCCATCGGCGCGCGGAACACTGCGATTGCGCACACTGCCACGCCGGCCAAAAGCAACAGTGCAAACAGCACCTGCAATCCTGCCGCCAGACGCTTGCCATACATGCAGACTACGCCGCAGATCACAATCGCCGCAATCGATAAAAGCACCTCTCCGAAGAAGACATCATAGCCGAAGATCTGATAATGGAACCCGAACTGAAAGGTCGTTCCCAGCAGATTCTTGCTGATCAGCCCCAGCGCCGATGCATTCGCCCAAATGATCGCCACATAGACCAGTATCAAAAACCACGCGCTCATAAAGCCGTGATCATAGCCAAACGTCTTGATCGTATAGGTCAGCGTACCACCGGCATCCGGATATTTGTTCATCAGATAGTGGTAGTTGACGCCGATGATCAGCATAATTACCGCACCGATGAAGATGCCAAACGCTGTCCCTAGGGGCCCTGCCGCCGGCAGGAATGTCGTACCCGGCATCACAAACGCGCCCCATCCCACCGCACAGCCAAAGGACAATGCCCACACGGAAAACGGCGAGAGATAACGCGCTGATCCCGCTCCTTCTCTTCCCTCTATATCACGCCCCGTATTGCCTGCGTCTGTCAAAATAACCCTCTCCTCTCTGCATCCACCGGTGCCGCAGCGTCATCTGCTGCGCAGTCTGCGCACTAATAGCTTCATCCGGTAGTACCAGTAAAACTTTCCATCCGATCCCGCCTGCATGCCGATCAACTCCTGTTCCTCATCTCCGGTGTACTGCCGGAAATACGTGTTCAGCCGAAAATCGGGAAACTTCACCTTCACGCCCCTGCGCAGCTCCTTGACAAAGGACAGTTTCGGATGCTTCACACCGGACATGTAGGAGAACAATGTATTCACATAATAAAGCTCCGTAAACCGGTACTCAATCTCTTCTCTGTAAGTCTCCAGGAAACCGCGGATCTTACACTCTCCGTACAAAAGCTCCGCCGCCTTCATGCGGTCCCTGCACCGCTCCTCCGTAATGCGGTGCACGGTGGAGATATCGTGCTGGTAATAATAATACAGGGGCTCCTCCACCCGCTCAAACCGCTTGAAATACAGCGACCACAGCGGCCCTGCACAATTGTCCTCATAAAAGATTCCCTCCGGAAAGCTTAGGTGATGCGCCTGTATCACGTCGTGCCTGTATATTTTGATCACCATACTGCCCGGCCGCATCAGCAGCTTTTTATGTTTCTCCAGATCCAGCTCTCCGGTCTGGGAAGCGTCATTGTTGGCCACAACCTCCCCGACCTCCATGGTGTGCGCATGCACCAGATTGTAGTCGCAGCCCACCATGTCCGCGCCGGTCTCCTCCGCCCTGCGCAGTAGCTTCTCATAATATTCCGGTGTCACCCAGTCGTCGCTGTCGATAAAGCCGATCCACTCGCCCTCCGCCACCTTCAGGCCGGCGTTCTTGGCGCCGCCCTGCCTGCGGTTGCGCTCGTTGTGCAGCACCCGGAACACCATCTGCGCTCCGGCCTCGTCAGATGTCCCGCCATCCCGCTTCCCATATTTTGCCTCGTATTCACGCAGAATGTCGAGAGAATTGTCCGTGGAAGCGTCGTCCACCGCAATGATCTCGTACGGCTCCCGCAGTGTCTGCCGCACCAGCGAATTCAGGCAATATTCCAGTTTTCCATCCGCCGCCATATTATAGACCGGCACAATGATACTCAATTTCATGCAGGTTTCCCCTCTTGCCGATATCTGTCACGCACAGCCGTCCGCACCGGATCGCAACTGTCCCCGCCGGGCTCAAATCTGCCCGCGCTCGATCACGGCCTTGCCGTTCTCCACGCGATAGACCTGATCGCACTTCTCGATCGTCTGCAGCCTGTGCGCAATGATGATCAATGTCTTCTTGCCGTGCAGCCGGTTGATGGACTCCATGATCGCCGCCTCGGTGTCATTGTCCAGCGCCGACGTCGCCTCATCCAGAATCAGCACCTCCGGATCATTGTACAGCGCCCGCGCGATGCTGATACGCTGCCGCTGTCCGCCCGACAAGCGGATCCCCCGCTCGCCGATTCCGGTCTCCAGCCCCTCCGGCAGCGACTTGATAAATTCGTCCAACTGCGCTTCCCGGAGCACCTCCCAGAGCCGCTCCTCGTCTATCTTGTCCTCCGGCACACCGAACACGACGTTTTTCCGGATCGTATCGTCCAACATAAAAATCATTTGCGGAATATACCCCACATTCTTCAGCCACTTGCGGTACTGTTTTTTCGTGTCCTGACCATCCGCCAGCACCACACCGCTTTTGACTTCCAAAAGTCCCAGCAGGATATCCACCACCGTACTTTTCCCGGCGCCGGTCGTACCCACGATCCCCACGGAAGCCCCCACCGGAATCTGCAGATTCGCGTGGTCAAAAATCAGCTTCTCCGTGCCCGGATACGCGTACGTGATGTCCTTCAGCTCAATCCGCTCCCGCACGGGCAGCTTCTCCTCCTCGTCCGTCGCAAAGGACATATCCACCTTTTCCCCGCTGATCTCGTCCTGCAGATTGTCGCTCACGCCCATGAAAAAAGGCTCAAAATATGCGATGGAATTCATTTGATTATTGATCCGGTTCACGCAGGGCAGCAGCACAAAAGCCGCGGCCGCCAGCGTCGAAAACACGGTGAGCATATTCTCCGTCGAGACGCCGGACACCACCAGATAAATCATATAGCCCACCATGGTCGCCACGCAGGCCGCCTCGATCAACAGCTTGGGAATGTTATTGTAGAGACTGTATTTCTGCACGGCATTCACATAGCCCTGACCGCACTTTTTGTACTCCTCCACGAAATACTGCTCCTTCGCGGCGATCTTGACCTCCTTGATCCCCTGCACCGTCTGGGAAATCCACTTAAACAGCCCGCTGTAGTAGTCCTGATTGTCCTTGCCGGCCTTGTACATGATCGGTTTCAACACCACCTTGACGCCGAGCATCAGCGCGATCATCACGATCGCCAACAGAATCGTCATGGTACCGTTGGTCAAAAAGCAGTACGTCACGATGAACAGCGACACTACGCCGTCCGACATCATTTGTAACAGCGCCAGAATCAGCGCGTACATATTGTTGACGTCCGACGTGATGCTGCGCTGCACCACCGCCGTATCCGCGCTCAGATAAAACTCATAGCCCCGCCGCAGATAATTGCGCATCATACGCTCCGAGGTGCGGAACTGATTGGTGTAGACGAACGCGAATGTCAGCTTCTGCTGGAAAAACAAAAACAGATTCTTCACGATGAACGTCACGATTAACAGCACCATGGTCGTCACCGCGAAGTCCTCGTAATCCGGACTGCCGCACCATGCATAGATCGCGGATACGATCCGGCTGTTCTCAATGGCATCCGGATCGATGACAATATTCACCACCTGCACCAGCAGCCCCACGCCCGCGGTCTGCAGGAAGGCGCCGATCACCATCAGCACCATCAGCCCCGCCATGGTGGTCTTTTGCTTTTTATCCAATAATACGTTTAACTTCTTTACTATCTGTAGCATATCTTCCTCTTGCTTCAAAACATCTCAACGCAAAGCGTGTCAGTCTTCTTTTCGGCGGGAGATCCCCACCTGCTCGTTCTGTCTGTGGATCAGCGGATCCTCGTACAGATCCATGAAATCCTCCCCTAACCGCACGATCTCGTCCGCGAACCGGATCGCCTTGATCTCCGTGAGCACGGCCACTACCTTCTTGAAACGCAGCCCCGGGAAGAAATTCAGCACCTCCATGGGCACCGTGGCGTCAAACTGCGGATACTGGGGAAACAGCTTCCGATAATCCAGCGCATCTCTTGGGTGGGGCTTGATAAAAATCGTCCCCTCCGGCGCAAACCGGTCGATGATATCCCGAAAAATCCGCTCCCGCACATCCAGCGTACACAGTGGATCCGTGAGAATCAAAATCTTGTCCCCGACCTTGCTGCTCTCTGCGATCTGGCGCTCCAGCCCTTCTTTGTCCCGAATGAACGCCGTCAGAATCACCTGCTTATCCGCCTTGGTGAGCCGCTCCATCAAAGCCTGCCTGGGCTCCTCAATGTACTGCGGACAGGGATACTGGATCAGCGAGATATTGTTCACCTCCATGTCCAGACAATACTTGCCATACCCGTTCTGCACAAAGATCAGGTTCAGCTTGCGGGACAGGAATACCTTTAACCCAAAATGGCCGCGATTGTCGTAACGGGCCGCGTCAAAATTCTTCAGACAGTTCAGCCCGTCCTCCAGCGCATGGTAATGAATCCGGTTCTGGTTCAGATAATAGCCGATCGGGTCGGAGTCGCAAAACACGTAGATGTCCTTGTACTGCCTGAAATCCACAGGCACATAGGGCGCCTCCAGCTCGGCGTAGCGTCTGGTAAACCGGATGCGGTACCAGAGATTCATCAGGAAATTCCCGCCGCCCTTGCGCCATTTGGCCAGCTCCGGAAAAAATTCCTCCCGCTTCTCGTCAAATTCCACGACCTCCGCAAACAAGCCGGTGCGCTCCACGCGTTCCTTCAGCTCCTCAAAATCATTCGACATCCTGGATAACACCAGTGTGGCGTCGCCCGCTGTCCCGGCCGCCCGCAGCTTCAATTCTTTCAAAAACGTCACATATACGTGATAATACGTGTGACACACATAAATTCTATCTTTCATAATCTTATATTTTACCACATAATTCCCATTTCGTAAAATGTTCTGTAGGAAAATGTACTTTTGGGGTTTCGACTATTCCGATGGCCGCGCGGCGCCGTCGGTTCCGGTCAGCCGGTACAGCCAGATCCCCCAGTAGGAATCCGCCGTCTCATAATATCCCATAGGCTCCAATCCCATCCGTCCGGCGTCGACGATCTCCCCGCCGGAGAAAAGATACGCACAGCCCAGCTCCGCCAGCGCATCCATGTCAAACGCCAACCCCTCGTACCGGACGTCGCTGCCTTTTTCCAGCATCCAGTATGTACCCGACAGCGCATTAAACAGATAACAGCGATTCCCCCACTTGTCAAAATACACCGCAGTCTGCGGGCTCTTGTCAAGCTCCGCCGCGATCACCCGCCGGAACGCGTGCTTGTAGTCCAACGGATAATTGTTGGAGTAACCATCCACCGTGTAAAACCCGTGCATCAGAGACGGCGCGGGGCTGATCCCCAGATGCGCCACCCGATAGGTTGTCCTGTCCCGTCCGATCGCCTGCTCCAGCTCCTCCATCAGATCCTCCGCATAATAACTCTCCCAGGAGATGTAGCCCGTGACGCCGGAGCCGTTGTTGTACTGATTCACATTTTGGTAAAAATACGAATTGTGCAGAATCGTGTCGGCCGTCGGCAACAGCACCGCCGCAAGGAGGAGATACCGCAACACCGGACTGCTTAGGATCCGTCTGAGAATCCACGCCGGTTGCGAGGCTTCCCGCTGGTTCCCCGGCTCCTCCCGTCGACCCCAGAACGAAAACGCAAGTGCCAGCTCCAGATACCATCCGGCCGGGTACAGCCAGTAAAACCGCTCCATCTGAAAATAGTGCAAAAATCCAGTCATTCCGTTTTTCCACCGCACCACCGGACCGGACTTACAGATTCCGTAAAACACCGCGATCAAAAACAACAGCACAAAGCCGCCCACCGCCGCCAGGTAGCGTTTTCTCCCCGTCTGATCCAGCAGCCGGTAACACATGCCGCCCGCCGCCAGCAAAAACACAATGGGCCAAACCAACTTCTCCTGATACGTAAACGCATGCTGCGCGCTGTGCATAAACACCGACCAGACCGTCTCGCCGAAGGGCATCGCGCTGTTGACCATCTCCTCCCGATGGCTGACATAGCCGCCCTGCGAAAAGAGGATCTCCGCAAACAGCTGCACGTTCGAACCTACATACACCACGAGCAGCAGCAGGAACCCATACAACACGCCGCGCAGCCCCCGCCTGTGTGCCGCAATCGCCGCATCGCGCATCTCGTCCGCACCCGCCGCATTACCGTCCGCCCTGTGGACCCCCACCGCATCGACAGTCACTGCATCGGCACCCGCCGCGCGCAAGGCCGCTGCCCGTCTGCTCCGCACAAGCTCCGCGAGCAGCCACACCGCTGCGAGTCCCAGCACCGCATAGCCGGTATACACCAGATGGCTGGTCAGGCCGAAAAACGAAATACACGCATACGCCGTCACGCGTTTTTTGCCGCGATACAGACACAGGAACGCATACAGCACCAGCGGAATCCCCGCCTGGGAGAGCCCGTATACCGGATAAAAGGGCAGCATGCAGAAGCACCCTGCCGTCGCTGCCGCCAGAAGATTGCTCTCCGAAAGCTCCCGCACCAACAGATACATTCCCAGAAAGGCACTCACAAACACCACCGCATACATTGCCAGAAAAGCATGCAGCGGCGACAACACCCAAAAGAGCGGCACGAACAGCACCGCCGAGGGTGCAAGCCCCGAGGCGTTGATCCCTCCGAGCATCTCGGGGATCACCTGCTCCCCGGCATGCCTGGCAGTCAGCACATAATTCATCATGGACTCATCCAGCTGATCATGCACCGTGAATACACAGCCGGCACCCAATCGCGCGATCGACCGGAAGGTGACGCCAAGCAGCACCAGCCCAAGCCCCCAAAGCGGGAACCGCTCCAGCCTGTCCATCCACTGCGCGCCTCTTGCCGGCGTCACGGCCTGCCGTTTATTTGACTTCTGATCCTGCAGTTTATCTTCACTCCCAGTCATTGTTTCCCCTATCGCCGGCATGTTCTAAAAATGCACAATGATGTAATCGCCCACATCCTCGATGGACCCCTCCTGCGGGAAATGCGGCATTTGCAGCGCATACTGCTCCGCCTGCTCGTATTCCGCACTGTCTGTCAGCGGCCGGAAGGAATGTCCGTGCAGCTCCATGAACTTGATCAGCTGCGCGTCATTGTCGAAGGCATATTTGCCCCAGCTGATCACAGACAGAGAGGGCGTCTGTGCCACCCACACGCCATAATCTCTGTAAAATTTCTCCAGCAGATGCGCATCCACCGCATCCGTGAGCCGCTTCATCCGAAAAAAGACGGGCGAATTGTACGACACATACGCGTCCTGCACCAGACTCTTCGGATTCTCCCACTCGCCGGTGAACACAATCGGCTTGTGGATCGCATAGTCCGCTTCCAGCGCATCCGCCACCCGATCCATATACGTCACGGAATATTGATATTTTTGATAATCCACATAAAACCAGTGATTCAGATCTGTGCACTGATTCCACAGAATCACCGCGGCGGCCAGACCAAACAGCGCCGTCGGCACGTGAATCAGCAGATGTCTGTAGGGAAGTGCCAGATTGCTCTCCCGCAGCCGCCGCGCATAGCCCTCCAGCGCGTACGCCGCAAACAGCATCCCCATCCCGCAAAAGAGCGGCACAAACTGCGCCGAGCGGTACAGCGTCGCCTTCCCCTCCACAAACGCCAGCAAGAAGGCCGCGACGAACGCGCCGATCAGCAGCAGAAAGATCCAGGGATCGCGCTGCTTCACAGACCGCCACAGGCCAAAGCACAGCAACACCACAGCCGCCAGCACAAAGATCCGGATCGGCAGATACGCATAGGCAAACACGCCGTACATCACATACAGACGCTTTAAAATCATGGCAAACTCCGAGAATGCACCCGGCTGCAGCATCCAGCCGACCATCTCTCCCAGGGAGCGCTGGATCGCATCCCCCTTCAGATAGCCCAGTCCGAAGACCGCCGTCACCACCTTCAGCACAACCGCGCGCAGCACCATACCGCCGCAGGCCGCAAGCGCCGTCAGTAAAAGCTTCCGGATCAGCCACCGCCTCTCGCCGGCGAGCCGCTGCGCCAAAAGCAATAGCAGTGCACCGGACAGCCACACGATCATAAAAGACTCATAACACCCCATGGCCACCGTCATCGCCGCCACCGCAAGCGACAGCCTGCCGCACAAATGTCCCAGCCGTCTGGCCTCCATGCTGTAAAAAGCGTCCAGCAACAGATACAGACTGATGCCACAAAACAGATAGCCGCAGGCAATCCCGTTGTGCAGATAATACGTAAACACCTCCGCCACCAGCGGACAGGACAAAAACACGCAGGAAAACAGCCAATAGCCATACACCGGGATCCGGTCTCCCAACACGGCATAAAACAATAGCCCCCAGACCGTCACCGCCGCCATGAACAGCAGCACTGCCAGAAAATCCGTCATAAACGGCGCAAATTCCGCGATTGCAAAAATCTTGTTTACCACAAACAGGACCCAGCGTCCCACTACGGCCGCCAGACCCTCTTCAAAATAATATGCATAGGGAGTGTCATCGATGCCCATGACCGGATGCGCGATCTTGAAGCCGTAGCCGCAGGCCGCCACCAGCGAAAGCAGGAACAGATACCCCCGATGGTAATATACATTCTTAAAATCTCTTTTCAAATTATCCATATTATGGATATTATACCTTTTATTTTGCTTTGTAGCAATGGTTTTGCCGCTTTCTTTCTCTTTTTTAGCCATCCGTTTTACTTTTCGGCCTTCGTGTGATAGAATAGAGCAGATAAATAACCACCGCTCTTCGCGGTGACGATTGGAGTATGTTATGAAGAAATTTTTAATACCTTTTATCTTATGCCTTGTCATCCTGTTGGCGGTGCTGACCGGCTACGGTGTAAAGCGCTATCAGGAATATAAAAAATACGAGCCGCTGCGCTATGATATGGAGCATCTGGTGACGGACGATTACACCGCAGCCTTTTTTGCGACCTATCCCATCGACCGCTTCAAGGAAGAGGATTTCAGCCATTATCGGGAGATCTATCCGATCAAGTCCACCTATTGCATACCGGACCTGGAGACGCTGAACAGCTACATGGCGCGGATGTCCGAGAGTCTCAACGATGTGGAGCTGGTGTATCTGGGTATCCGGCCGGACATCGTCACCGCCGATCAGCTGATGACGCTGTTTGACACCTGGTCCGACAAGCATTATGAGGTCATCATCGCGTATCCTTCACTGGCCTACTGGAAAGGACTTTCCGAGGAAGAGTTCACAGAGAAGCTTGCGGCGTACAGAACCTTTATCAACGATCTGATCCCGCTGTATGATGAAAACGAGTGGATGCAGGACTATCTGTCCGTGTATTTCTACGGCTCCACGGAATGGCTGGTGGGCAACCCCAACAATTACGAGAGCGATTTCGGCGTCAACGAAGGCATCTCCCACTCTCTGTCCATGTATACGGACGGCGATCACGGCTTCCGTCTGACCGTGGAGAATTTCACAGAGGAGCTGGAAGCCTTTGAGGAGTTGGTCGCCGACTGCCGCAAGGATACGACTCTGACCACGCCGCAATATCCGGATCTCTCTGACTGGGATGTGGTGTTCTTCGGAGACAGCGTCATCGGATCGTTCAGCGAGACCTCATCCATCCCCGGCGCCTTCGGCGGGCTAACCGGCGCACACTATTATAACTGCGGCAAGGGCGGCAGCAATGCGACCATGATCAAAGAGAATTCCTTGGGAATTCCTGCCGTGGTGGATCTGTTTTTGGCCAAGGACGTGAGTCATTTTGAAGAGAACACGCAGATCTATCAGGGCATGACTGATTACTTTGAACATGCCAAAAAGAAACGGAATAAATGCTTTGTGTTGAATTTTGGTCTGAATGATTATTACTCCGGACTGCCGGTACGAAATGAGGAAGACCCGTATGATATCTATACCTATGCCGGTGCCATGCGCACAGCGATCAACAAGCTGTCAGAAGCATATCCGGACGCGGTGATCGTTCTGATGACACCGAATTTTACGAACTATTTCGGTTGCGGCTTAGAGCCCCAGTCCGATGTGGGCGGTCTGCTGCCGGACTACGTGGGTGCCGTGGTATCCATCGCCGAGGCCAATGATTATCTGCTCTTGGACAATTATACGACGCTGGGCATCGACATCGACAACCACACGGAATATCTGTTGGACGGCACACATCCCAACGAGTCCACCCGCTACACAATAGCGCAAAATCTCGCCAGGCTCATGCTCCCCTACGGGAAGGAGCCGAAATAATAGCTTATGGTCTTATGGCCTTTTGTACAACACAATATCCTGATCCTGTTCCAATAAGGTCCAGCCGGCGGCGGCACATGCCTGATCCACCTCCGCTCCGGTCTGGGCCACAATATATCCGCTTTGCAGTTGATCAAACTGTTCCAGGACAAAATCCTTCTGACAACAGCTGATGCCAAAGCCCTCCGGCAGGGCATACAGAAGCTGCCACTTCATGGTCTCTCCCGCCGCGCTCTGTTCGTTAAACACCCAGATCGCCACATTTTCATAATTGGGCACCTGCGCTCTGTCGAGGGTCATGGATCGCGCGAATCGGTCGCGCCAATCCTCCACCTGTTCCTGTCTCTCCTGTGTCACAAAGGGCACCTGATAGTCGTAGGGATCCACCGCCATGTACGTATACAGATACGCGAAGGTGGCCCCCAGAAGCACCGCTTTTTTGAAAAAGCGCGTGTCCATCATACTGACCACACACACGCCCACCGCCATAAACGTCAGCAGGTGCTTGCTGCCCTCCGTCAGCTTGTACATCAACAGCAGCGCAAACAGCATGCCGATAAACGAAAATGCCAGATGCGCCTCCGCAACAAACTGGGCATACCTTTCCGTCCCGCGCGCCTTTGCCAGACGCTGTTTTTGTTTTCTGTAATCCGCTACACTCTGCCACAGCAGCACCGCCATGGTCACCAGATATCCCGCAAAAAACGCGCCCGACGCCAGTCCCGTGCGCAGTCCCTGCACTGTGTGGGCCTTGAAATCCTTTCCCTTCCAGTACAGCGTGCTGAAGAAATTATGCACGCCGGCACCGAAACCGTCCGTGAAGAAGGTTGTAATCCAATCCGTGAAAAACAGCGGGTGGAAATACTCCGCCCCGAAGAAGTGTTTGATCAGTGCATACACAAACAGCACCGCGCCGGTCGCGGCCGCCGCACAGAACATCCCCAAAAGCAGCTTGCCCTTTCTGCCAAAGGACGCCATCATAAACACCGCCGCCAGCAGCAGGAACAGCAACATATACGGACGCATCAGCGTCAGAAGCCCCGAGATCACAAACAGGGCGAACAGCTTCCAACCAGCCTCCTTGCGGCAGTAGCTGTACACCAGGCCGTAAAACACAATCAAATGACTGATACAGATAATCTCCGGCATCCCCGACAGCATATAGCGCACGAACGGCGTGTAGAGGCAAAACAGTAATGTCAGAATCCCAAGCTGCTTCCAGGTCGGCCGTGCGAGCAGCACGAACAGCAGCATGGCCGACGTCATCAGCAGGATGTTGCAGAGCACCGGAGAGAGGAGATTCCAGCCAAACAGCAGTCCCCACACAATCCAGGGCAACACCAGCACCGGACTCCAGGCGGCAAAGGACAACACCAGCCCATGGCTTTCATTGAACCCGTAATATCCGTACGGGTAGCCGAAGCGGACGATACTCTCCACCTGCTTGTAATAAAACAGCTCGTCATTCCACGGGGAGGACGGCAGATAGACCTGTCCGATGCGCCTGCCCTGCACGGCGCAGGACACCAGACAGCACAAAAAAGGCAAAAGCGCCGCCAACAGCGCCTTGCCCAATAACACATATCGTTTGTCCTGCTTCCACCAGTGAAGCCATCGGTCAACCCTCTGCATCCCGATCCGTATCCCCTTTTGTCTGATTCGTCTTACACATCTGCCTGATCGCAGCGGATCCGCTCACGGATCACATACTGCGGCGAGTTATTCATACTAATATAGATTCTGCCGACATATTCGCCGATGAGGCCCAGCATGATCATGATCATGCCGCCGAAAAACACCAGCGCCGCCATCAGCGCACTGAACCCCATGGGTACCGCCGGATTCACAAAGCGCTTGACGATGGTGTAGAGCCCGTACACAAATCCTACAAATGCGCTGCCGCAGCCGATGGTCGTCGCAATGCGCAGCGGTTTTACCGAGAACGCCGTAAATCCGTTGAACCACAGATTCAGCAATTTTTTCAGTGTATAGCCGGAGCTGCCCTCTTCCCTGTCTCTGTGCTGTACCACCACATTGGTGATGTTCTTGGTGGTGCGCAGCACCAGTCCGATGACGTAAGGGTAGGAATTCTCATAGCGGATCATGTCCTCCACCACGAAGCGCTTCACCGCAAAATAGCTGGACACGTAAAGCTCCTTCGGCTTCTCCAGCATCGTTCTGGTCATGAGCTCATTGACTCTGCTGCCCAGATTGCGAAAGGCGGAGTGATGCTTGTGCTCGTATTTCGCATACACCGCGTCATACCCTTCTTCCAGCTTTTCAAGCAGCTTATTCACCTCATTTGCCGGCGTCTGGCCGTCGTCGTCCAGACAGACCACATAATCGCCCGAGGCCTGTCTGAGTCCCGCCATGAGCGCCGCGTGCTGTCCGAAATTGCGCGCAAAGTCAATGCCGCAGATCTCCTCGTTTGCCGCGCAGAGCCTGCGGATCACCCCGAAGGTTCCGTCGGGGGAACAGTCATTCACCAGCACAATCTCACAGGTGTACTGTTTCAGCTTATGCATCGTTTCTTGTATCTCTGTCACCACATGCTCCAGCGTATGTTCGGAGCGGTAACAGGGAATCACAAAACTAACCTTTTTCATTCCGGTAACCTTTCCACGGCAGCTGTATCCTTCGCCACCGCTGCCATCCAGACGATATCGCGGTACACACCGTCGATACACACATCGTCCTTTAAATATCCTTCCCGCACGAAGCCGGCATGCTCGTAGCTGCCGATGGCCTGTGCATTATCGGAGAGCGCCCGCAGATAGATGCGGTGCAGGTGCTCCTCCGCAAAACAGTAGCGCAGCATCAGTTTGGCAGCCGCCGTGCCCACACCGCGCCCGCGCGCATCCGCCTCGCCGATAAAGATTCCATACTCCGCCTTGTTGTGGTGCCTGTCAATATCCCGAATATAGACACTGCCCAACGGCTTGTCCGTCGCCAGGTCACAGATGATGGTCTGCACTACTTTCCCGGTCTCCACCATCGTATGTACCCAGCGCTCATGTCCCTCTCGGGTAAAAAGCTCCTGATAGATAAAATTTTTGCGGACCGCGTCCGTGTTGCGCCACGCCACGATCCGATCCGTGTCCTCCGGCGTCATCAGGCGCAGATAGATGCCTGCCTGCTCGTCCTTATACGTTCCTGTCATCCATCCTCATTCCCTATTGTTTGCTATAATATAATGTACTGTCCTATGCAGTATACGCATTACACAGCTCGATCACGCGGCGAATCTCCTCCTCGCGCATGCCGGGGAACAGCGGCAGCGTCACGCAGTGCGACGCCAGATATTCCGCGTTCGGGCAATCGCCTTCCCGGTAGCCCAGATGCGCGTAGGCCTTCTGCAGATGGCAGGGCACCGGATAATGCATATTGCACTCCACGTCCGCATCCGCCATATACTGCACAAATCCTTTCTGGTCGGGCACCATGATCACAAACAGGTGGAATACCGTCTCCGTGTTGTTGGGATGCACCTGCATGGTGATCAGCGGATTCTTGATCTCGGCAAGATAGCGCTTACCGATCTCCTGTCTGCGCCTCGTCCACTCCGGCAGATACTGCAGGCTGACCGACAAAACCGCTCCCTGCAGACCCTCCAGGCGATAGTTATACCCGATCTCGTCATGATAATAACGCACATCGCAGCCCTGATTTTTCAGTCTGGTCATGTGCTTGTAATACGCTTCTTTGTCACAGGTCACACTGCCGCCCTCGCCGAAGGCATACAGATTTTTCCCCGGATAAAAGCTAAAGCAGCCAAGCTCCCCAAGCCTACCCACGTTTTTCCCTTCAAACTTCGCGCCGTGCGCCTGCGCACAGTCCTCCACCACAAACAGCCCGTGTTTGTCCGCAATCTGCTTTACCCCTGCGAAATCAAAGGGTTGTCCATAGAGATGCACGCCGATGATCCCCTTGGTGCGCGGCGTAATCTTCGCCTCGATCGCCGCAGGATCGAGTTCCCAGGTATCTGCCGTACAGTCCGCGAACACCGGTGTCGCTCCCGTGTAGCTCACGCCCCACGCCGTAGCGATGTAGGTGTTGGCCGGCACGATCACCTCGTCCCCTGCTCCCACGCCCAAAGCCAGCATGGCCAGATGCAGCGCCGAAGTGCCGTTGTTTACGCCGCAGGCATACTTGCTGCCCACATACGCGGCAAACGCCTCATCGAACCGATCCGCGTACTTGCCGCCGGAGAATGCCGTCTCCCGGCAGACCGCCTCGATCGCCTCCCGATATTCCTTCTCATGTGCCTGATAATCCCTCGTCAGATCAATGCGCTTGATATGCTCGCTCATTTCACAGCCTCTTTTCTGTTATATATTTTTGCGGATATAAAATTCCCGATACAGTCTCGCGATCTGCACCAAATAATTACAGATCGTCTTGAACACCTTCACCGTCGTATTATAGTCCTCCTGCCACTCCACCGGATAATCTAAAATGCGCACGCCCCGTTTCTCCGCACGCAGCAGAAACTCAATCATGTAAAACCACCCGTTGTCCTTGCTGCAGCCCTTGATCAAAGAGATCGCCTGCGCCCTGCGCACGAACGTAAATCCGCAGATTGCGTCCGTGGACTGCATGCCCAAGAACCGTTTCAACAAGATCAGCAGCCCCTGCGAGGTAATCTTGCGATACCATTTCCGCCCCTTTGTATCCGAATTCCTGGCAAAACGGCTACCGTTGATGTATTCGATCTCCGGCATCGTCTTGAAAATGTGGATCGCTTCACCCAAATGTTTGATATTGGTGGACAGATCGATATCCATGTAGCCGACAATTTCACCGTGGCTCACCTTCACGCCCCTGCGGAATGCCGCGCCCACGCCCCGCACATTGATGCGCTCATAGTGCACCGCCTTGTAGGTCTCACACAGTCGATTCGCGATCTGCGGCGTCTCGTCCTCCGAGCCGTTGTCCACGATAATGATTTCATAATCATCAAAATTGATCCGGGAAAGGTACTCCACCGTGCGGGTCACGCCCTTCTCCAGACGCAGTCTCTCATTCAATACAGGAAAAATAATTGTGAGCATCATTTCGCCAGTTTTTCCACTCCTTCTACCACATAGCGCTGCTTCTTGAAGTTCATGTTCAAGAGCACCGCCAGATATTTAAAGATCAAGGTCATCATCACCGACAGCATGAAGAATCCGAAGCTCATCAGCGCCATCAGGGAAAGCCAGCCCTCCACTGGCCGCACTGTGCTGAATATGGAGTAAATGATCCAACCGAACATCACGATCAGGAAGCCTAACAGGATCATGCTGACCAGCATGGAAAATTTCTCCAGCACATCCGTGAAAATAATCAGCGTATCCACCGCCAGACCGCTGCGGTTGCCGCGCTCCTCGCGGTTGCGGGTCTTGTGGACCGCCGCACTGTTGTCGTAGATGATAGTGTCCGTCTTCAGACCACAGTTCATATACATGGCCTTGCGGTAAGGCACATACACATTCATTTGGTTCACGCGGTTGACTGCCCGCCTGGACACAATGCGGAACCGCTCCTGACGGATGTGATACCGAAAATGACTGCTCCAGTTGTACAGCGCATAGAAGAGGCGAGAGCTGAGCGCCACGCCGTGCTTGGGCGCGGCAGACACCACATCATACCCCTCCAGAGCCCGTCTGTAGACCTGCATAATCAGCGCCGGATCAAAATCCAGGCTGCATTTGTCGAACTCAAACAGGAAATCACCCACTGCCAGATCTCCGCCGGCGTTCATGGCCGTTTCCACGCCCTGATAGAAGCTTAGGTTGATCAGGCTGACCGCCTTTAATTGCTCCTGTTCCTCCAGAAACGCATGGATTCGCTCCACCGTGTTGTCCGTGCAGCCATCGTTCACACACACGATCTCATATTTTTCAAAATTGTCCTGCATCACCTGACAGATGTTTGCCAGGAATGGCTTTACCGTCTCTGCATCGTTGTGCAGATAGATCACGCAGGATACGAAATTTTTTTCCTTGCTTGTCTGTGCCATTGCCTTCTCCATTTTTGTCCCTGTGGACACTTTCTCTATATTTTACCATATCTTAGGTGGATTGCGAACCTCTTTCATCCAAAAATGTATCCAGATCGTACACGGTGTTGATCTTGCCGGAGAGGACGCTGATAAAGGTTGTAGGTGCCGCCTCGTCCGTCTCCAGCCGTTTGATCACCGTCGGCCGCGAATCGTCGATCTCCGAAGCCTTCAGGATCGGCTTCATGGAAAACAGTGAGCTCTCGTAGGTAAAGGGATAATCGTCCCGCATGTATTTTCTGGCCAGCGCAGACATATACTCCCAGGCGCTCTCCGGTCTCTTGGCACATTGGTTGCAGTTGCCCAGCCAGTAGTCCGAACAGATGCCCTCCTTGACGCAGGGAAACTGCGGCGTCGCCTCATAGCTTGTCTTATGCGGCGTAAAGGTCACGGAGGTCAGCGAGTGATATCCCGTCTTGCCAAAGGGCATGATCGAGAAGAACGGACCGTCCATCACCGTCAGCCCGATCCCCTTAAGCCGCTCGTCCACCTTGCAGAGAATGATCTCGCACAGCTCATATTTCAGCCCGAAATCCTGTGTCTCAATCCCCTCCACCCTGCGCAGCACCTGATTGACGGAGGCGTACGTGGCGTTGAGCACAAACGGCGCGCGGTAAGTCTCCTCCGCCGCCTCATAGTGGGCGTAAATCTCATAGCAGTCACTCTGTTTGACGATCCGGTGGATCTCCCGCCCGAACTGCAGCTCCACATTGGGCAGTCTGCCAATCTCCTCGAGCAGATAGTCCCGCAGGATATGCGCGTCATAGGTATATTCTTCCGTCAAAAAAGCGCCGTCACACACGCCGGACTTAAAATATTGCCCCGCCGGCAGATCCATACAGGGGATCTCCGCACTTTTACAGAACTTGCGGAACTCCTGCGCGTCCGTCCACGAAAAATGCGCGGAGGTGGCGTAGATCTGCTGGAATTTGTCGTGTATGCAGAAGCCGTAATCCTCCACGAAACGTTTAAAATATCCGGCAGACTTCATGGCCGTGGAGAGCGATCTGGGATAATGATATCCCATATGCACACGGGCCTGGTTGATATAGGTCGCCCGCGTAAAGGGTGCCTCCTCTATCTCAAGCACCGTGACCTTCTGCCCTTTTTTGCCGCAGTAGAGCGCCGCGTACAAGCCATACAGCCCCGCGCCGATGATCAGTTTATCGCTTTTTGATTCGCTTGTTCTAGTCATGGTTTCGTCTCTTCTTACTTTTATATATTACTATCTGCATCTGCTTCTCCAGACTGCACACCGCCAGAAACGGCAGTGCCAGGATCAGCGGGTACAGGTACCGTAGCTGTACCACCGGCCCCAGGAACAAGGTCAGATAATAGCCGAATACCAGCAGAAGCGGCAGACATTTCGCATACTGTCCGTCCGCCAGAAGCTTCGCAAGCAGTGCCAGATACAACCACAAAATGATCGCCGGCACACACAGATAGCGAAGCACCGGTATCTTCAGATACGCGTTTTCATCCGCCAGCCGCTCCAACAGCGCATGCAGCGATTCCCATTTGGAATCCTTGTAGATCCCGCGGGGATTTAACTCTGCCTCCACCCAGCGGGTCTGCACATAGCCCAGCCCCGCATCAACTCCGTTCTGGTTCACCGTGGCGTGACTGGTATCCCCCAAGTACAGATAGCCTGCGTTTACCGCCAACGCCGCATTCACAAAATCGCCCGGGTAACTGCCAAGCAGCCGCAGATACGTCCGTGCAAACTCCCCCGCCCGATAACGCACCACATAAGTGTTGGTGTGGGATTTGACGGGATCTGAAATCTCCGGTCGATAATACTGATATCCTTCATCCAACAGAAAATCTGCAATCAGCGCCCGATCCTGCGCCCCCATTGTGCCGTCATCCGCCTCGAGGACACCCACGCCGCCATGGTAAAGCATGCAGCGCGCCAACTGCTGGATGGGCATGCTCAGCATTTCCCGCCTGTCCCCCTGCTTGGCGTGTGTGACGCGGAAAAGCCCCGTCAGGCACAGACTGCCGACCACAAAGGCTAGCAGTGCATTGACGCACAGCTTGCCCCACAAGCGCCTGTGGCCTTTGCCGAACAAAACAGCCGCCGCCAGACCGACAAGCAGCACAAGCAGCGCGTACCTGCCGTTATTGCGGAACAACTGCATCCCCACAGAGCTCACGAAGAATAACAGATCATAGCGATCCGGTTTCCTGTTCCGCCGTCGGAGCACCTCCGACATCGCCAGCACCTGCAGCAGGAACCACATGCTGAACCAGACATCCTTGATCACACTGACACTCATGTACATGTGAAAGGGATATACCATGCCAAACACCTGTAGCCCGATGAGTGCCGGGCGTCCGACGCCCCGTCTGTGCAAAAGCGCCACACCCCAGGCGAACACCCCCGCCAGAAGCACCAGCTGAACAAACACCAGCAGACCGATCCCCGTGTTGACATCGCCAAACAGCGCCTGCCCCAGCCGCATACTGCCGGATAACAGCAATGTGTGGGCGATGGGGTGATGATCATTGTAACTGCCGCTCACAATCTGCCCGGTCTGGATCGTCACATCATAGGCGCAGATCCCCGGATAATAAGCGAGATAACAGGGCAGCCAGCACAATAACAGCAGTACAAAGCTGATCAGGCCTGCCTGCCACGACCTAAGGCCGCCGGAGCGTCCCGCTGTGCCGCGCGTGTTCTCTCCGGACGCGTCGCCCGAAGCCCCATTTTTCACCGCGGGCGTATCCCCCGAGGCTCCGCTGCGCGGTGCAATCAACCTCTGCACATATTGCGTAGCCATTGCGACACATACCCCGCCCGCCGCACTGCAAAGTAACGTAAACAGCGTGTACTGTACCGTCCAATCCAAATTGCCTTGCACGGCCAGGTCATGGCCGGTGATCTGAAAAAAGAAGAACAGACCGCCTGCAAAAGCATATAGCAACCGTTTTCTCATCTCTGTTCCTTACCCTTTTTGGCATCATAAATGCGGTTCAGACGGTACTCAAAATCCCGCCTGTCCTTCGCGGCGATCACTTCCAGAATCATACCGGCAAAAAAGGACAGCACGCCCGCCAGCGCGATGAAACCGCAGACGATCAGGGTGGGGAACCGCGGCACCAGACCGGAATCCAGATAATCCAACCCTACCGGCACAAAAAATGCCACCGCCACCGCGATCAGCAGAAATCCCATGAGCCCGAAGAACTGCATAGGCTTATAATTTTTATACAACTGAATCATTTTACGGATCACTTTCATACCATCGGAGTACGTGTTGAGCTTCGATACGCTTCCCTCTGGCCGATCCCTGTACTCCACCACCACATTGTCCACCTGCATATTGTAGTTGACCGCGTGGATCGTCATTTCCGTCTCGATCTCAAATCCCTTGGAAAATACGGGGAATGTTTTGACAAACTCATAGCTGAACGCCCGATAGCCGGTCATGATATCCTTGATGTCCGAGTGGAACAGACTGTTGATTCCGAAACGCATCAGACTATTGCCGAAATTGTGAAACGGACGCTTATTCTCCGTAAAGTAGGTGGAAGAAAGCCTGTCCCCCACCACCATATCCGCATTGTGCGACAGCACCCGGTCCACCATCTCGGCCGCACAGTCAAGCGGATACGTGTCATCCCCGTCGATCATGAGATAACACTGTGCATCAATCTCCCGAAACATCCGGCGGATCACATTGCCTTTACCCTGTCTGTACTCCTGACGCACGATCGCACCGGACGCCAAAGCGATCTCCTCCGTCCGGTCCGTCGAATTGTTGTTATATACATAGATCACCACCTCCGGCAACGCCTGCTTTACGTCGGCGATCACCTTCCCGATAGTTTTTTCCTCATTATAGCAGGGAATCAACACCGCTACTTTATCCATCACTGCTTCCTCTCTACTTCCAAACATTTACAGTTTTATTTTATCACGATTATTCTCATACAGCCACTGTTTTTATTCAGAATCTTATGCTATAATGTCTAAACAGATCAATTCCGACAAAAACGGCCGGGCAAACCGATCCGTACACGAAAGACAAGAAGGGAAACGGCGCCATGCACAACTCCGGCAGACTCTACACCATCGCCTGCAATTTCATACAGGGACTCGCGCTTGTTTTCACCGGTATCCTTCTGCTTAGCGGGCTGCTGTTCACTTGTTATGCGCAGGATATGACCTCGCAGGAGGTGCTCACTGTGCCGGACAATCCGTTGATCAGTCTGCCGGGCATGCTGATCCTCGGCGGCGTGTTCCTCGGTCTCGGCGGTCTGTTCGCAAAATCTGCCACCAGAAGGAAACCTCTTCTGCTCGCGCTCGTGATGGTCTGGATCCTGATGTGCGGCGGTCTGTTGATCCTGTTTGGCCGAACTGCGCCGGCCGCGGACGCCTGGTCCGTGTATTCCGCCGCCGAAGCGCTTGCGACAGGTGATACCTCTGTCATTCATCCCACGGACTCCTACCTCTCCTACTATCCGCAGCAGGTAGGGCTGATGGCTTTTTGGGAACTGCTGATCCGTCTGTGGAATCTCCTGCATCTGGATCTGCAGGCGTATCATTTTATCAAATGTCTCTATGTGCTGCTGACCTGCAGCATCGTATATACGCAGTACCGCACCGTCCATCTGCTGTGGGCGGATGACCGGATTGACTGTATCTACCTGCTGCTCGCAGGATGCAATCTTCCGCTCATCATGTACAGCTCCTTTGTCTACGGAGAAACCCCTTCCTTCGCGGCGCTCTCCGCAGGGATCTATTTTCTGATGAAGCTGCTGCGCAGTGATGACGCAGCCGGGCGGACACCTGCGCATCCCGCAGGAGACGCTGTGTTATGCATACTTTTGCTGACGCTCTCTGTCCTGCTGCGCAAGAATTCTCTGATCCTCCTCATCGCTGTGCTCCTGGTGACGGTCTTCGAGGCGCTGAACCGGCGTCGCTACCGGCTCTTGCTCCTGTGCCTGATCGGCGCGATCCTGTCCGTCAGCATCCTGCCCATCACCCGAAAGGCATATGAGCTGCGCGCCGGCAACACCTTGCAGGACGGCGTACCCGCCATGTCCTATTTTGCCATGGGCATGCAGGAATCCTCCCGCGGCAACGGCTGGTACAACGGTTATAATTTCAACACTTATCAGGAGAGCGACATGGACACGCGCCTGACTACACAGCGCAGTGAACAGTTCATCGAGGAGCGCATCGCTTACTTCAAGGCGCATCCCGCCTATGCGATGAGTTTTTATTTCTACAAATACCTGTCCCAGTGGGCGGACGGCACCTATGCCAGCCGCCAGGCGACCCTCGCCACACTGGGCGAGCGGCACCCGTTTTTCCAGAAGCTCTACGACGGCGCGTACAGCCAGTGGTATATCGGTTTTTGCAACATCTACCAAAGTGTGTTGTATCTGGGCTGCTTTGCATTCTTTTTCCTGCGGTTGTGGAAACGCCGCGCCACGGCGCTCTATCTCTATCTGGGTCTGATCGGCGCTTTCGGCGGCTTTTTGTTCCACATGATCTGGGAGGCCAACGCCCGCTATATCTTTCTCTACGGGCTGCTGCTCATCCCCTACGCTGCGGCGGGCTTAAGCGGCCTAGGCGACCGCAGCCGTCCCTAATAGTACATATGCCCCTGGCAGATTCCGTAAAAGAAATACAGTCCGCACAGCAAATGCCAGCCAAACGCCGCCCATTGCATCGCCAGCAGGAACGGCTTTTCACGTCTCGCCGTCTTGCGCAGCAACACATGCAGCGCCCCGAGGAACACGATGAAAATCCCACCCATATATCCCCAGGAGAAATTGAAATCCGGCTCTCTGAACCCTTTCTCATACAGGAAAAACGCCATCGCAAATCCCATCGCATAAATCTGCCAGGACAGCCGGTACAAGGTGTCTGTCTTTAACTCCTTATAGTTCAAAAGCAGTACCAAAATGGGAAAGCCCGCGGCCAATCCCACTGCCAGCGGGATGTTGTGGCAGTACAATCCCCAGATCCTGCCGAAGCAGAAACCGATCCCGCCTTCCGCACCTTCCTCCGGCACGAACACGCCCTTGTACTGGTACAGCAGATCCGCAAAGGTCGGTAAAAAAGTAAGTCCCAACAGGATCGCCGCCTTCCAGTCGGCAAATTTGCTTCGAAGCAACCGAAACAGCATCACCAGTCCGGCCGCGCCCACGAGCACGATGGTAAAGCTCGGCTTGGTCATGGTCGTCGCCAGTAAAAAGATCGAAAACAACACATAGTCCTTCGCTGCACAGGCTCCCTCTTCATAGCCGTCCAACAGCTTCGCGAGCCAGACGAATGCCAGAATGGAAAACGGTCTGGCCGCCATGTAAGTGGCATTGTGAAACGGGTTGGGCGTAAACACGCCGAGGTACGTAAAGAGGATCCCCGGCAGATAATGCCCCGGCGGCGGAAAGACCATCGACACAAAAAACAACGCCACACTCACGACGCTGATACAGGCACCGCCCAGCACCGGACATCCCGGAAACAGCGCACGCATCTCCTTGCCGCTCGCGCGCTGCAGCGCCCATTTCGTGAACACCATCGCCAGCCCGTTCAGCAGTGTCGTCGCCAGCGCCACCGCGCACTCCGGCCCGACGAACAAGTGCAGAAACGCCGAAAGCTTGAAGAAGATCGGGTAGGGAAAGCTGTAGCCGCTGTCCAGCCCCTGCATCTCCAGAATATACGCCCGCATGTCGGAGTGGTAGAGCCCGGAGCCCTTCGTGCCCCTCAGACTCTCCACACACTGTCTGTAAAACAGACAGTACGTGATCACCGACACCGCCGCAAGCAGCACGACAAAGATGCCGATGTCCAGCCACTGTTCCTGTTTCCTCTGTTTGCTCTCTGTATGTTCCACCTGTTTTCTCATCCTGATCCCCTACCAGACTTTTCTGAATTCCCCGGGCGATGTGCCCTCCACCCGCTTAAACACGCGGGAAAAATAGTTGGCGTCATGCATCCCGCACGCATGGGCGATCTCCTCGATCGATTGATCCGTAAAGCGCAGCATCTGCTTGGCTCTGGTGATCCGCACCTGCAGCAGGTACTCCGTGACAGATTCCCCGAATTGTTCCTTAAAAATTCTGGTCAGATAAAATTTATTGATAAAAAAGTGCTCCGCCAGCGCATCCAGCGTGATCTTCTCCGCATAGTGCTCGTCCAGATACTCCTTCAGCGCCTGCAAATTCTGCCGCTTTCCCGCATAGCGCGGATTGTCCTGCTCCTGTCCGTCGGACGCCTGCGCAGGCAAACCGTCCTCGCCGTGTATGGTCTGCCGCATCAACAGCGCAAGCAGCGCAGTCAGCTGTTCATAGATCTGCATGTCCTTGATATACGACTGGGACGCCGCAATCTCATAAATGCGATCCAGCACCCGCTCAAACGCCCCGCCGTCCGCCGGCGTAAAGACCGGCTTGCCGCCCCGCTCCAGATATTTGCCGTAAATCGCGCTGACATTCGGCCCGTAAAAATGCACCCACTTCAACGTCCAGAGCGTCTCTGCGCAGCTGTGCGCGTAATCCTTCCGACAGTCCACGCAGACGCAGTCTCCCGCATGAAGCGCATAGTCTCTGCCGCCGTAGGTCAGCTTTCCCTCGCCCGCAAGCACCATAAAAAACAGATACGACGCCAGATTTTTCCGCTGGCTGGTGTGCGGCTTTCTGGCCCGCAGCTCTCCGACCTCCTGCACATGTATGAAATTGGCTTTGGCAAAATCCGACGGTGTGTAAATGATGCGGTTGGATTGCACCAGATTGCCGTCAAACAGGGATGTATCCATGCGATCGCCCTCCTGTTTGCATGAAAACAAATGTCTGCTGCGCAGCCGCTTGTTTTTCTTTGCATGTTTCATTGTATCACGAAAGTCAATATAATGCTAGTTTTTCGCAAAATATGCCCTTAAAAAGAAAGGTACGCCGGAATACAATAAAAGATATGAAACAAGTATAAGCTATAAACGAACACATAAAGGAGAACCGTCATGACATCAAAAAAACGCGCTTTGATCACAGGAATTACCGGGCAGGATGGCTCGTATCTGGCAGAGTTGCTATTGGAGAAAGGCTATGAGGTGCACGGTATCGTACGCCGCGCCTCCCTCCCCAACACGGCCAGAATTGATCATTTGATCGCTGCCGGCACCATCACGCTGCACGAAGGCGATCTGAGCGATTCCTCTTCGCTGATCCGGATCGTCAGTCAGACCAGACCTGATGAAATATACAATCTTGCGGCACAGTCCCATGTGCAGATTTCCTTTGAGGTGCCGGAGTACTCCTGCGACGTGGACGCCCTCGGCGTCCTGCGGATCCTCGAGGCCGTGCGCATCGCCGGACTTGCACAGACCACCCGCATCTACCAGGCTTCCACCTCGGAGCTCTATGGCAAGGTGGAGGAAGTGCCACAGAAGGAAACCACGCCGTTTCACCCCTACAGTCCCTACGCCGTGGCCAAACAGTACGGTTTCTGGATCGTCAAGGAATACCGCGAAGCTTACGGGATGTTTGCGGTGAATGGGATCCTGTTTAACCACGAGTCGGAACGCAGAGGCGAGAATTTTGTCACCCGCAAGATCACCCGCGCCGCCGGCCGCATCGCGGAGGGTCTGCAGGATCACCTGGAGCTCGGCAACCTCGCCTCTCTGCGGGACTGGGGCTACGCCAGGGACTACGTGGAGTGCATGTGGCTGATGCTGCAGCATGACACGCCGGAGGATTTTGTCATCGCCACCGGCGAACAGCACACCGTGCGGGATTTTACCCTGAAAGCCTTTGCCGCCAACGGCATCAACCTGCGCTTTGAGGGCACAGGGATCGATGAAAAGGGCTATGACACCGCCACCGGCAAGATGCTGGTCTGTGTCAATCCCCAGTGGTTCCGCCCCACGGATGTGGACAATCTCTGGGGCGATCCCACCAAGGCGAAGACCGTTCTCGGCTGGAATCCCCAGAAGACCCCTTACACCGAACTGATCCGGCTCATGGCCGCGCACGACCGCAGCCTCGCTATACGCGAGAGAAAAGCACAGGCAGGTGAATAAACGCATGGCAAATACAGAAATGAAAAAAGATGCAAAAATATATGTGGCGGGCCACCACGGCATGGTGGGCTCCGCAATCGTCAGAGAACTGCGCAGGCAGGGCTATACCAATCTCATCACCCGCACCCACGCGGAGCTCGACCTGTGCCGGCAGGCGGATGTGGAGGCCTTCTTCGAGGCGGAACGTCCGGAGTATGTCTTTCTGGCTGCCGCCAAGGTGGGCGGTATTCTGGCCAACAACGAGGCGCTGGCAGACTTCATGTATGACAACATGATCCTCGAAATGAACGTGATCCATTCCGCCTGGCAGAACGGCTGCAAGAAGCTGGAATTCCTGGGAAGCTCCTGTATCTATCCTCGCTTGGCACCCCAGCCCATGCCGGAGAGCTGCCTGTTGACCTCCGAGCTGGAGAAGACCAACGAGGCGTACGCCCTGGCCAAGATCTCCGGCTTAAAATACTGTGAATTTCTGAATCGGCAATACGGCACCGATTATATCTCCGTGATGCCGACCAACCTCTACGGCCCCAATGACAACTATCATCCCACCCACAGCCATGTGCTGCCCGCGCTGATCCGCCGGTTCCACGAGGCCAAGGTAAATAGCGCCGAGGAGGTGGTCTGCTGGGGAGACGGCTCGCCCCTGCGGGAATTCCTCTATGTGGACGACCTGGCAAACCTCTGCGTGTTCCTGATGAACCACTACAGCGGTGATGAGACCGTCAACGCCGGCACCGGCAAGGAGATCACCATCAAGGGACTGACAGAGCTGGTCGCAAAAGTGATCGGTTACGAGGGGCGTATTGCCTGGGATACCACCAAGCCCAACGGCACGCCCCGCAAGCTGCTCGACGTAAGCAAGGCAACGGCGCTGGGCTGGACCTACCGCACCGAGCTGGAGGACGGCATCCGCTTAAGCTACAAAGATTTTCTGCAAAATCCCATGCGGGCGGAACGCTGAAGCTGTAATCATCCATTCAGAAAGAGGGAAAATCATGCATATCATTTTATTATCCGGCGGATCCGGAAAACGCCTCTGGCCACTGTCCAACGAGGTGCGCTCCAAGCAATTTATCAAACTGTTCAAACGTCCCGACGACACCTACGAATCCATGGTACAGCGAGTCTATCGCCAGATCCTCACCGCTGACCCGACAGCCGATGTCACCATCGCGACCTCTAAAAGCCAGGTCGCCGCGATTCACAACCAGCTCGGCGAATCTGTCGGCATCTGTGTGGAACCCTGCCGACGCGACACCTTTCCGGCGATCGCTCTGGCAAGCGCCTATCTCCACGATGTGATCGGCGTGCGGGGGGAGGAGCCCGTGATCGTCTGCCCGGTAGACCCGTATGTGGAGGAGGACTATTTCCATGCGCTGAAGGAGTTGGATCAGCTGGCTGCGAAAAGCGACGCCAATCTGGTCCTGATGGGCATGGAACCCACCTATCCCAGTGAAAAATACGGCTATATCATCCCCGCATCCAAGGATCCGGTCAGCGCAGTCCGCAGCTTCAAAGAGAAGCCGGACGCTGAGACCGCCGCCGCGTATATCGCGCAGGGCGCCCTCTGGAACGGCGGCGTGTTCGCCTATCGTCTGGGTTATGTGCTGCAGCGCGCCCATGCACTGATCGATTTTACCGATTATCAGGATCTGTTTGACAGGTATGACTCCCTGACCAGGATCAGCTTTGACTACGCTGTGGTGGAACAGGAGTCCCGGATACAGGTTCTTCGTTTCAACGGCAGCTGGAAGGACATCGGCACCTGGAACACCCTGACCGAGGTTATGGACGAGCCCTGCGTCGGCAACGCCATTTTGAATCAAACCTGTGAAAACGTACACGTGATTAACGAACTGGATATGCCCATTCTCTGTATGGGCCTGAAGGACACCGTCATATCCGCCAGTCCCGAGGGCATCCTTGTGTCAGACAAGGAACAGTCCAGCTATATGAAGCCCTTTGTCGACAAAATCGACCAACAGATCATGTTCGCCGAGAAATCCTGGGGTTCCTTCCGCGTGCTGGATGTGGAGGAGGAAAGCATGACCATCAAGGTCACCTTGCATCCCGGCCACCGCATGAACTATCACAGCCACGCCAGACGGGACGAGACCTGGACCATCCTTTCCGGCAGGGGCAGAACCATCGTCGACGGCATGGAGCAGGCCGTACAGGCCGGTGATGTCATCACCATGCAGGCCGGCTGCAAGCATACCGTCATCGCAGACACCGAATTGAAAATCATGGAGGTACAGCTGGGCAAGGATATCAGTGTCCACGACAAGCAGAAATATGAACTGGAGCAATAAACCCTTTCTCCTATCCCCCGCAGGAAAAGATTATCTGTGGGGCGGAGATCGACTGATCACGGATTTTCATAAGACTTCCGCGCTGAGACCGCTGGCAGAGACCTGGGAATGTTCCACGCATCCGGACGGCACAAGCATTGCCGCAAGCGGTGCGCACACCGGATTGCCGCTGGATCAGATCCTGCGCGAGCATCCCGCCTATCTGGGTACCCACCCCGAGGGGATTCTGCGGGAGATCACGTCCGAAACCGGTGCCCGTACCGGTCTGCTTCCTGTGCTCATCAAGCTGATCGACGCACAGCAAAACCTGTCCATTCAGGTGCATCCGGATGACGCCTACGCCGCCGCCCACGAGAACGGCTCTCTGGGCAAAACAGAACTGTGGTACGTGCTGGACGCCAAGCCCGGCGCCCAACTGATCTATGGTTTCAACAGAGCACTCGATCCGGAAACGCTGCGCGCCGCTCTGCAAAACGGCACCATCGAAAAATATCTCCAAAAGCTTCCCGTCCGAAAGGACGACGTGTTTTTGATTGAGCCCGGCACAGTGCATGCGATCGGCGCCGGCGTTCTGATCGCGGAGATTCAGGAATCCTCCAATATCACCTACCGGCTCTTTGACTATGACCGCCTGGATAAATCCGGCAGGAAACGCCCGCTCCACCATGCGCAGGCGTTCGATGTACTGCGCCTGTCCGGCAGTGACAACCCAAGACAGCCCATGCGCACACTGCGCTACCGCCCCGGATTTGCCTCGGAGCTTCTGGGCCGATGCAAATATTTTCAAGTGGAACGGCTGTTGGTCAATACCCGGGAGGCACAGCCTGTGGACATCAGCACTTCCGCACTCTCCTTTCAGGTATTGCTATGTCTGGAGGGCGATGGTACATTGCGTATACAGACAAGTGCACAAAAAAACCGCCAGGAAGACGAGGCCCTCTTTTTTCAAAAAGGGAACTGTCTCTTCCTGCCGGCAGATTCCGCACCAATCGCGCTGTCCGGTAAGGCACAGCTGCTGCGTGTCAGCTGCTAGTCCGCGCGATAATAATCGATCAATTTCCGCACCGCTCGAATCACATCCTCCACATCCTCGTCCGTCAACGTATAATACAGCGGCAAACTCATGGACGCCATGTAATACTGCTCCGCATTCGGACACAAGCCCTTCTCATACCCAAGCTTCTCATAATAGGAATGCCAGTAGACCGGCAGATAATGTACCTGAGAGCAGATGTTTTCAGCTGCCAATGCGTCAAAAAACTGACGTCTGTCACATTTCAGCCGCTCTAGCCGCAGACGCAGGATATACAGATGTCTGGTCGTCTCCGACTCCGGAATCTCCCTCTGCACCTGGATCTCCGGTATCTGAGCGAACGCTGTATTGTATTTTGCCACAATCTCGCTGCGTCTCCTGCTGAAAGCAGGCAGCTTGTCCAGCTGACTGATCAACAGCGCCGCCTGAATATCCGTCATACGATAATTGTAACCGAGCTCCACCTGTTCATTGTACCAGGGCGCATCCGTGGGATGTACCATCTACTCCCGGTTGCGGGTGATTCCGTGGGAACGCAGGCGCAGCAGCCTGCGATACAGCTGCTCGTCATTGGTCGTGATGGCGCCGCCCTCACCGCTGGTCACCGTCTTCACCGGATGGAAACTAAAACAGGTCATATCCGCGATACTGCCCACCGGCTGCCCCTTATATTTCGTGCCGATGGCATGCGCCGCGTCCTCAATCAAAGTCAGATTATGTTCCTTACAAATCGCCCGAATTTCATCCAACTGCACAGCCTGTCCTGTGAAATCCACTGCGATCACACCCTTTGTGCGCGGCGTAATCAGCTTCCGGATCGACGCGGGATCCACGTTGTAGGTATCCGCCTGAATATCTGCAAACACAGGCTTCGCTCCCACATACAGCACGCAGTTGGCCGAGGCCGCAAATGTGATCGAGCTGACGATCACCTCGTCGCCATCGCCAAAGCCGGCCGCCATCGCTGCCAGATGCAGCGCCGCTGTACCGTTGCTCACCGCCACGGCATAAGCTGCACCTGTAACCTTGCAGAGTTTCTCCTCCAGCTGCGTGATCCGCGGACCGCCTGTCAACGCAGGACTGCGCAGTGCCTCTGTCACAGCATCCACATCCGCCTGATCAATATATTGTCTTCCATAATGAAGCGGGGTTTCCCTCACGGGAACCCCACCAAAAATCGCAAGTTGATTCATCTTCGCCTCCAAGACACAACTTTTATTTTATTTTTCCAGATCTAATGTCTTCAGCCTCTCCCGTATCTGCTCCACACTGAGCCACTCCGTATTATTGCCGGAGCTGTACGAGAATCCCTCCGGCACCTTTTGGCCGTTCTCGTTGATCTTCTGCTTGTTGTTCCACTTCACCTGCGGATAGACGATGTAATGCTTCTCATACTCATACGTGGTCAGAGAATCCTCCACCGTCACCATGATCTCATGCAGCTTCTCCCCGGGATAAATCCCGATCTCCTTCGTCTTACAGCCGGGCAGCATCGCCTCCGCCAGATCCGTGATCTTAAATGAAGGAATCTTGGAGATAAAGGTCTCACCGCCGGTGGATTCCTCCAACGCCTTGATCACCAGCTCCACGCCCTCCTGCAGACTGATCCAGAAACGCGTCATGCGATAATCCGTCACCGTAAGCTCCGTACAGCCCTTCTTGATCATATCGTAGAATTTCGGGATCACCGAACCGCGGCTTCCCGCCACATTGCCGTAACGCACGATGGAAAAGCAAATATCCTTCGTACCGGCATACGCATTGGCCGCAATAAACAATTTATCGGACACCAGCTTGGTTCCGCCATACAGGTTCACCGGATTCACCGCCTTGTCCGTCTACAGCGCCACTACCTTCTTCACGCCGGTATCCAGAGACGCGTTGATCACATTCTGCGCACCGTGGATATTGGTCTTGATCGCCTCATCCGGATTGTACTCACAGGCCGGCACCTGCTTCAGCGCCGCCGCATGCACCACATAATCCACGCCCTCCAACGCTCTGCGCAGACGATCTCTGTCGCGCACATCCCCGATAAAGAAACGCAACCTATCCGCATACTCCCTGAACTCTCCCTGCATCAGGAACTGCTTGAACTCATCTCGGGAGTAAATAATGATCTTCTTCGGTGTGTAATGCGTCAATACATATTTGGTAAAAGCCTTGCCAAAACTGCCGGTTCCGCCGGTAATCAGAATCACCTTGTTATTTAACATGACGTCCTCTCTTTCGAAAAATATCTATATCTAATGATGTTCTAATCAAGTATTTTACCATATCCGCTCTGTAAAAGCAATTTTTATCGGATATTTATCAATTTTACCGATTTCCTGCTGAAGATCTCCCAGTTCATTCATGTCCTTCACGGATATTCCAAAAAGAAAATAAAATTAATTTTTATATTGACAATATTCCATTATCGTTTTATAATGACATTAACTTGATCAAGCAAACCTACTTTTACAAAGGAGAAAAAGACTATGAAAAATAAAATCTTGAAGAAAATCTACGTAGCTCTTGGTCTTGCACTTTGCAGCATGTCTCTTTTAGGTGCACCGAAGACCGCTCTCAATGTTCAGGCAGCTGGCGATGATGTAAAGATTGAAGAACCGTCCAGAAGTGACTATTTGGTATGGATATACAAAAAAGAAGATGGCGCCCTCTGGAAACGTCTTTGGAATGCTTCCACCGAAGAATGGGCTGGGGAATGGATTTTCGTTCGCTGGTTATAATCTTTCTATCTCAAACTATTATATGATCAAACAGGCTTTTCATTGTACATGAAAGGTCTGTTTCTGTTGACTGTAATCGGATAATGGCATATAATACACCTATAAAAACTTATCTTTAAGAAAGGTGGTATTATTTTATGCTGAATCCCAGAGAACTGGATGTATTAAACATCCTATGGAAATCCGAACAACCCATGATGGCGACGGACATCGTCAACGCAGGTGAGGGGCTGACCCAGAGTACAGTCACAGCTGTTTTGCGAAAGCTCCTCCATGCCAAGCTTGTAGAGGTAGCCGGTGTTACCCACAGCGGCAAAGTGCTCAGTCGTACCTATCGTCCTACAGAAGCTTCCCGTGACGCATTATTAAAAAATTTCTCAGACACGTACACTTGCTTCCAAGATATTATCTCCAAGTCAACCTTGGTCTCTGCCTTGTTAGGGGCAAACGAAAACGCTTCTGACACCCAGAAGGATATCACGGAATTAAAAAGCATGTTAAAGGAATACGATCAAAAATACAAAAAGAGTAAATAATAGGGGATACTATGCTGATATTTTCCATGTCATCAACCATCATGGCCGTCATAACAACGAGTTTGCTACTAATCTTATTGGCACTATGTCTGATCAATAACGACATCCTTGTGCGTGCTGGTTATCGTTTATTGGCATTTTTTGTCCTGTTTACCGTATTTCGTTTCGTAGTACCGCTTGAATTTCCGTTTACAACCAATGTCAAGTTGCCTGCCATCATCTCTCGGTTAATGGCAAAATCGAGACATACACTCTTCACCATCGGTAATTATCGTGTTTCTCTTTGGAGAATCTTTCTGTGGATATGGCTAATCGGTGCGATTTACAGCATTATTAGGTACATAGTTTCTTACTATTGTGCACATTACTATATTACGCTAAACGGGAAAGAATTAACTGCTTCTACACCCTATGCAGAAACCATCGCACAGATTTGTACCGAGCTAAACCGTCCCAATCATTTTCGGGTTATTGAACTCCCTGGAATAGCATCACCTGCCCTGTTTGGCATCTTCTCACCCAGGATTCTGATTCCCGAAAATGTACAACTAAAAGGGCAACCGCTTTACTATGTACTTCGCCATGAGATGGCGCATCATTTCCATCACGATTTGATATTAAAGAATATCATCAAAATAATTACGCTAGTATATTGGTGGAATCCGTTCGGTATTCTTTTGAATCGACAAACGGACATCATTCTGGAGATGCGCGTCGACGATTCTTTGACACAGGCAAATGTCGAACAAACATCCGCGTATATGCACTGTTTACTCGACTATATTACCGACAACATGGAGAAAGCGCCTCTGCCTTCCCATTTCACAATGGGTATGTGGCTAACAAAACAATCCGACTTGAGTAAACGCTTTCAATTGATGACGAACAACCAACAAAAACGAAATATTCTGGTCACTTTAACTATGCTAGTCATTGCTTTTTGTATATATGTTAGTTCTTATATGTTTATATTTGAAGCATACACTGTACCGAATGAGATAATATCCTCAGACAGCCCCAACGCAGAGTATATCTTTTTCCCTGCTTCTGATCCATTTTATCTCATCGACCGTGGCGATGGTACATACGATGTCTACTCTAATGACGAGTTCCTCGAGAACACCGACTCCATTGAGTACTATCCACCCGGTACACCGATCTACACACCGGATACCGTACCAATAGTGCAGTAGCCAGGCGAGAGAGAATCGGAAACTTCAAGCACAACTTAAAACATTACACAATGTACAAAAGAGATACAGCAGATGCTTACATGCATCCAGCTGGATCTCTTTTTGCATATACGCATTGCATTATTGCATCCTACACCGATCCTGCACGCAATCCACCCTTGCACGATCAACCGGCCAGCAGAGACGCATAGGGACTCAAGCGGACATACTGCGAGGAATTTCCACGCAGAAACAAAACACGCTCGATATGTATATGTCTCTCGTCCCAGCACATAGCAATATCCCACAGTTTCCTGACTCTGCTCTCCAGCGCCTCCGGCGACACAATGTCCCACATCTCCACATGGTAAAGCTCCATCAGTGCAAACATCGTATCCACTGGCGGATACCCTTTCCCGCTCTCATATTTATAAATCGCCTGCACAGATCCCAGATAGAGATACTTTCGGATGTCTTCGACGCTATAGCCATGCTGCTCCCGCAGGCGCTTTAAATTTTGGCCTATGATCTTCGGATTGTATTCTGGCCGTACTTTCAATCTTGAACACCGCCCTTGTCATATCTACATTATAAGATATTTTTTTAGAAAAGTCATTGAACTTATAGTTCAACGGATGGTTATGCACTTTTCATTCGTGAATAATTCGGCTGAATTGCCGTTGGAATATAAAAAACAGAAAGATTCCTTTAATTTGCAGCATCATAAATCTTTTGAACGTTCGCTAAATCCTCACCCAGAAATTCCGCGATTTCCGACACACTGCGTCCTAACTGCTTGTTTCTGCAAATCAGTTCTGTAACATGTAATTCACGGCTATCCTCCCATGACTCTCTACGTATCGTCTTGTCATGCAATTCCTGGTCAAATTCATAAATACTCATTCGGATCGCCCTCGCTTTCTCCCGCAATAGAAAGTCCCGCAGGATGTTCTCCCGGATGCACTCCTCCACTGCCGTCTCCACCGCCTTGCGCAGCGGCATCGTCTGCTCATATTTTCGCACACGTTCCACATACTGCGTGTACTGGAGCAGTGTCGGACATTTCTGCTTCAGTTCTTCGTTATAACCCGGGTTGATGTTCAACTGGAGCACGCGCAGCTCCAAATTCGGCATCTCCGCTACAGCATCTTCTCTGGTTTCATACGCATCCGAAAGCCGCTGTTCCAACCGTTCCGGCTGCGGACGCTTCCCGTTATAAAACGTGATAAACCGCGGTGACGGCAAGCGGATCAGGCGACTCCCATAAATGTCCTGATTCACTGTCAGCTCTGTAAACTGCTCCGCCACATACATCAGATCCCGTAAGGGCATATTCGGACATAAGGTCGACTGATGCTCGTACAAACTCAGCCGCGTATCCAGAATAAATGACACATCATTTTTCATGGACATGTAGACTGCATGCTCCAACGTCATGACCCGTAGCTGCTCCGGATCGGTATAATTCCCACCGTTTACCGCATTGTATAGCGCCAGCAGCTCCTTTTTGTCACTGTATAGCATACGAAAAATCGTATCCTTGTTATTACGTACCACTGTAATTCCTGCACGCTTGCCCTGTTTTTTCTTCCCGTTTTGTCCTCTTTTCTGTTTCTTCATCCATCTTCCTCCTGTGCATGTTTTGCAGGAGGTTTTCACATCTCTACGGATCTCTCAAAACTCCTGCTTTTGTGTTGGGTATGAAAAGCAAGAATTTTCTGAAAACCATCGAAATGTGACAGACGTCTTTAGATGTACTGAAAAGATTTGCTTTTATGCCATAACTTTATCATAATTCTATCGCATGTGCAAGTAGCACTTGCCAAACGACATAGATCGCGTAGAGTCTACACTACTCTGCCTTCATACAGCATTTTAACATCAACCCTGTCATTCGTCATTGAACTTATAGTTCAATCCACCATATCCTCTGTCCTAGTCTCTGCGGAAGATATCCCGGGTGTAGATCTTCTCCTTCACATCATCCAGGCAGGCATCGTACCGGTTGGCGATGATCGCGTCGCTTGCCTGTTTGAATTTCTCCAGATCGTTGACCACCTCGCTGCCGAAAAATGTGCTGCCATCCTCCAGGGTCGGTTCATAGACAATCACCTTGGCGCCCTTGGCCTTGACCCGCTTCATGATCCCCGGGATACTGCTCTGGCGGAAGTTGTCGGAATTGGTCTTCATGGTCAGTCGGTAGACGCCGATGGTCACATTTTTCTCTTTGTATTTTTCCCACTGATTGCTGCTTTCGTAATCATAATACCCCGCCATCTGGAGCACCCGATCCGCGATGAAATCTTTGCGGGTGCGGTTGGCCTCCACGATCGCCTCGATGAGGTTCTCCGGCACATCCTGATAGTTGGCCAGCAGCTGTTTGGTGTCCTTCGGGAGGCAATAGCCGCCGTAGCCGAAGGAGGGATTGTTGTAAAATGCGCCGATACGGGGGTCTAAGCACACGCCGTCTATGATGGATTTCGTGTCCAGTCCCTTGATCTCCGCATACGTATCCAATTCATTAAAATAGCTCACCCGCAGCGCCAGGTAGGTATTGGCGAACAACTTGACCGCCTCCGCCTCCGTGAAGCCCATGAACAAGGTGTCAATGTCTTCCTTCAGCGCCCCCTCCTGCAAAAGTGCCGCAAAGGTATGTGCCGCCTCTGTGAGCCGTTCGTCCGACAGATCGGTTCCCACGATGATGCGGGAGGGATACAGATTGTCGTAGAGCGCCTTGGATTCCCGCAGGAATTCCGGACTGAACATGATCTTGTCCGTGCCGAATTTCTCCCGCACGGATACCGTATAGCCCACCGGAATCGTGGACTTGATGACCATCATGGCATTCGGATTCACCTTATGCACCAGACGGATCACCGTTTCCACCGCGGAGGTGTCAAAGAAATTTTTCTTGGTGTCATAATTGGTGGGTGCGGCGATCACCACGAAATCCGCATCCTGATACGCGGTCTCCGCATCCAGCGTCGCCGTCAGCCGCAGCTCTTTTTCGGCCAGATATTTTTCAATATATTCATCCTGGATCGGTGAGATCCTGCGGTTGAGCATGTCCACCTTCTCGGGGACAATATCCACCGCCGTCACCTGATTGTGCTGTGCCAGCAAAACTGCTATGGATAAACCAACATAGCCGGTACCGGCCACGGCAATCTTGTAATTGTTCATACGCTGTTCCTCTCGTACTATATCTATCATTCAGAAATTGTGTGCGAATATACCGCCCTGTCTCACACCTTCAGGTCCGCCTTGATCTGTGAGGAACTGATCTCCGGCGTGCGGGGCAGATAGACGACCTCGACCCCCTCGTCCCGCAGAAAATCAAATTTTCCTTCCCAGTCATCCCCCATTACAAACGTGTCGATGTGGTACTCGTGGACGTCGGTTTTCTTCTGGTCCCAGTTTTCCTCCGGAATCACCAGATCCACGTACCGGATCGCCTCCAGCAGCCCCTTTCTCTGTTCATAGGTAAAATAGCATTTCTTGTGCTTTTCATTCCAGTTGAATTCGTCCGTGGAAAGGCACACGATCAGATAATCTCCCAGGGCCTTTGCCCGCCGCAGGAGATTGATGTGTCCGTAATGCAGCAAATCAAATGTTCCGTAAGTGATCACTCTTCTCAATGTTTTCCCTCAACTACTTTCTATGTCCCTTTTGTTTGAAAAATCGTTTGCAGCCGGATGCCAGACGATGGACAAGCGCCGCCTGCTTTCTGCGTTTTGCCTGCACTTCTGCATGAATCGCTTCGTACTGTCTCTGCTCGCCGAGCCGCATCCGCCGGAGCGCCTGCTCATATGCTTTTGCCGTCGATGCCTCCCGCTTATACGTCAGGAACTGGCTGTTCTGCTCCTTGCGTTCCAGATGCTGGCTCTGCACCACCTGTGCCGGTGTGCAGGTCTCATACACGAATGCTTCCTTCGCCTGCTCCCAGACGGCAGCTGCCCGCTCCGTCCGGATGAGCACCGTATTGCTTCCCCGGGCATCTTTCCGCCCGGAGATATAATTATCTCCCACCGACAGATCCGCCGAAGTATTCAGCTTATCCGTGCAGTACAGACAGCTCTCCGGGACGAAATACTCTTTCACGCCCACGCGTTCCGCGCGATCCAGAAACTGTACCTGCTCATCCTGCCCGATCAGCTTGACATCTCCCGGCCAGCCCTTTTGTTCCTTGGCGCGAAAATGCATCGCCGCCAGCTTCCCCTCCGCGAAGATCGTATCAAAATATCCCCACACGTGCGCGGTCATGGTTTTGTCACAAAACAGCCCGATCAGCAGGTATTGCGCTCTGTCCAGTCCATACTGTTCCACAACCTTGAGAAAGCCGCGCAGATAGCAGGGCGTCCCGACCAGGATCAGCCGTTCCTCCCGATGCTGTACGATATAGGCGATCTCATCCGTAT
Source organism: Lachnospiraceae bacterium (assembly GCA_017480445.1). Taxonomy (GTDB): domain Bacteria; phylum Bacillota; class Clostridia; order Lachnospirales; family Lachnospiraceae; genus Acetatifactor. The sequence continues at coordinate 69,941 of JAFVAO010000069.1, read as the reverse complement.
GCGCCACTTGGACGTAGCGGGATTTTTGCGTGGCGGCAAGCTCCGATACCAACTGTATCCGCCGCGTCCCCGGTGCGTCCCGATACGTGTGCGTGTCTGTTAAAAACGCCGCGTCATACGCTTTCGTCTCCAAAAGGAACCGGATGAGCGCCGTCACAAAACCGCCGGACGTGCCATTGTCTGACATCTTTTCATCCCTGGCTCGCGCGGTAAAACAGGACAGAAGCGGTCCGATCGCAGCTGTCTCCGGTGTCGTGTCCCCCGTTAATAGTGCCTCCTGCGGACAGACCTTTTTACAGCGTCCGCAGTGCACACAATTTTCGTTGATTGCAGGCCCTGCACACCCATTCTCATGGATCACGTGCCGGATCGCCTGCTGCGGACAGACCGCCGCACAGATCCCGCATCCGCAGCAGATATGTGCATCCCAAATATCCTGAACGGAATTCATTTGCGCCTCCTAACCCTTGCAGACAGCATATGCAGCACTTCCCGAAATTCCGGTTTGAAACCGTAACACACCAAAAAAAGCAGATTCGGCACGATCACACACACACCCAGACGCATCGCAATGCCCGCCACGCCGCCCGGCAGGGGGGCGACAAGCCAATAGGTGAGCGCCGAAACCGCCGTCGTCACCACAGCATAATAACCGATGGACAACAGATTTTGCCAATTCCCCTTCCGGAACAGCGCCCGAAACATGGTCGTACTCACCCAGGGGATGGAGATCAGAAACGCTGCCACCGATGATCCCACCACACCATAGATTCCGATGCGTGTGACCAGCACAATGTTGAGGAACAGATTGAGGATCATGCACACATACGGACGAAACCGGTCCTCATACCAGATGCCGGCCGCATCCTTGAACACCAGCATGGTGCGCTGGATCGTATATACAAAAAAATACAGCACGAGCATCGCCTCAATCCCCAGCGGATAGGTCAGATCCTCACCCGCCCACAGACTCATGAACGGATGCATCAGGCAAAGCAGGCACACGCAGCACCAACCGGTGAACCATGCATTGATGAAGCTGATCTTCCGATACAGCCTGTAATTTTTTTCTTTCGTCTCCGTGATCAGACTGTTGCCCACCCCCGCTGTCAGCGAGGAAAAAAACAATTGCAGGAACGCGTACACCGCGTTGATCACATAATAATAATTACTGTAGACAGCCGTCGCTGTCAATCCCAAAAACGCGGACACCACCATCATATCCGCCGAGTGTACCACGATAGAGTTAAGTTTCGTACCGATCAGACCGCTCAACCGCTTCTCGATCGCCTTGCGATCCGCCTCCTCCGGCTCTCCTGCACAGACAAGCTCCGGATACATCCGGTTGGTCATAACGAGGTTCAACACATTGGTGAGCAACGTGCCCAGAATCGGCACAAAAGCATACACATAAAAATTGCGGAACACTACGATCACCAGGATCTGCATCATCTGTACGAACACCGTCGTCGCCATCGCGATCTTGCTGATCACATCCGAGCGCTGATGCGCGCTGAGAAGGCTCTGCTTATACCCTGCAAAAAAATAGCTGACCACAGAGTTGATCAGATAGAGATAGAACAGAACATAGGCATTGGCCCCCGCGGGCGGCTCTCCCTTGATCAGGTATGGAATAAAGGGAAGCAGCACCGTGCCGATCCCCAGCATGGCAAAGCCGATCCGCTGATAAATCTTTTTATAGTAACTGAGCAGCGCACAGATTTTGGTGCGATCCCCTCTGGCGATCGGTTCATACATGGCATACACGATCGCAGATCCCACGCCCAGCTCAGTCAGACTAAGAAAACTCAGCACCGCAGTGAACAGACTGCCGATCCCCAGAAACTCCTCCCCCATCAGATACAGAATGATCGTTCTGGAGATAAACGGCAGCAACAGTGTGACCGTCTTATTCGCAAAGGCAAACACTATATTGCGTGACGCGTTTTTACTTCTTGAATCTGCCATCCTGTCGTCTCTCCACCTTCCGCTCAAAGTTTTATCAACTCATACACATTTTCTTTGCGGATGTCCTCCAGCTTGTGCAGGATCGCGGCAGATATCGCTTCATGCCGCTGCTCCATCTCCTGTACTGCCTGCAAAAACCGCGCTGTGTCAATCTCCCCCCGCACATCAAAACGAAAGGCCTCCTGATCAAACAACGCCAGCAGCTCCCGGTATTTGGTCGCCCACCCCAGCGCAATCGCCGGCACACCGTTTTTATAGGCGTGTACGATCGCGTGAAAACGCGAGGCAATCACATAATCAAACTGTTTTACAAATTGATCGAACTCTATGCAGCTCAGCTCCTGCTCAATCAACTGCACGTCGCCTGCATCCGCAAAATAGTCCTGCTTCAGCTTGCGGCAGATCCGAATATCCTCTGCGGAATGATGCACGTAACAGACGGTTTTGCCCTGCTCCAGCAGATGCTTTGTCAGCGCCGCATAGAGTGCGTACAATGCATCCTCCTTGCCGTACAAAAGTGTCTTGCAATTGGGGATCACCGCAACGCTCCCCGCCGGCACGGCAGGCACGGTGAGTGCCGGCTCCTGCCGGTAGATCGGCTCCAGATGGATACCGGTGTTTTGCAATACCAGATCCGGTTTGCAGCACGCCTGCTCCAGATGGTAGCGCTGTACCAAAAGATCCAGTCCCTCTTTTTCCCGACACCAGACCGCCTTGGGATACCGGAGCCCTTTTCGGATCATCCGGTTCATGACAGGTGCCAACAACCCGCGATAGGCAAACGGTCCAAAGGACTGTGGCATCAGATACACGGCCGCATGTACCGAGCGCGCCAGCCCGATCATCGTCATATAGTAAATACTCCTCTTGTATCCCCAGTTGGAGCCGAGCGCATAACCGCTCACATTGATCATCGCCTCGGAATGCTGCAGCGCCTCCAGGAATTCCCGCGTCGGTGCGTCGCCAAAGCGGCTGTACCACCACTTTCCGGGCGCGGTCTGCAGAAGCAGCATCGAAAGCGGCTTAGGAAACTTCAGGATGCGGAACCGGTACTGCGCCTTATCCTCTGCACTGCGCCGGTAATCCATATTGGAGACCACCACGATCTCCCTGTCCGGAAACCGTTTCGTCAACTCATCCACTGTGATGAAGATCATCGCCTGCGCGCCCTTGTTATACAATTGTCCGCCCGTGATCAGTATTGTTTTTGCCACGTCGTACATTCCTTTCTTCGCGGGAACACCGCCCGCTCATCCCTGATTCAAAATCCGCTCATAAATCTGTACATATTTCTGACAGATATCATCCCACCGGAACCGGTCGATGTAGCGGATCGCCGCCTGCGACATATCCGCATAATTGGCCAGGATCTTTTCGATCTTGTCGGCGATCTCCGCCGAATCCTCGGCATTTACAGAAAATCCCGCTCTGCCCTCCGGTATCTGTCCGTCGAAGCCCTGCCCTCTTGTATAGATCACCGGCAGCCCCTGACTCATCGCCTCCGCATAGACAAGGCCGAACGTCTCCTTGTAGGATGGCATCACGAACACATCGCTTTTCCGATACTGTTCAATCAGGCGCTCCTTGGGCTGCTGTTTGACATAGACCACCGCCGGATCCTTCAAGAGCGCGTCAAAGATCTCCTGATCCTCCACTTTGCCGACCACCCGAAACGTGACCTGATACCCTCTCTCACGCAGAATCTGTACGGCCTTCAGCGTCGTCGGCAAATTTTTCCTCCGGTTGATCCTGCCCGCATAGATCAGGCGCAGTTCTCTGGCCGCAATCCGGTTCAGGCGCGCCATACCGGTGTCCTTGCAGACATTTTCATGCCAGAAATCGTCTATCCCGTTGCCGATGATATACGATTTGGTCAGGATCTCCACACGGTACTGCTTCGGCACAAATTTCCGAAGCACCAGCTGGCGATAGGGTTCACTCAGAAAAAAAACAGCTCCTGCATCCCGCAGGATACGGACGCCCAGTCCCCGCAGGTGTACCATTTTGGTAAAAAACGCATGTACATCCGTGGAGCGCACCGCGACCACATACGGAATCCCGTATTGTGCCGAAAGGGTTCTCGCGCAATTGCCGTCCGTAAAGACCGTATAGGCGTGGATGCAGTCAAAGGAGGACACATCCACCGCCTGTTCCAGCGCTTGCCTGATCTTGCCCTGTTTATAGTGAAATACATACCGATCCTTGTAGTGGAAACACTCCTTCGCCACCACATTCGTGTTGGGCTTGATCGCCGCCTTCTCTAAGGACCAGGTCGGGGCGAACACCGTGCTTTCCACTCCTTGCTCGTCCAGATGCTCGATCATGGTCTGATGCAGCACCGTCGTCAGATAATTGCAATTGATATGCAGGACCTTCATTGCTCCGTCACCACCCTATCTCGTCGTCTCTGCCTTTTCCCAGACAGCCTTGGATTTGCCGGTCAGGCAATTGTACACGCCGACCCACTGGGCAGCTACCGTCATGGTATAATAGCCGGCCATTTGAAGCGGCTTCTTTTTCGCTTTGACAAGCAATGCGATCCCCGCTGCCGCCAAAAAGAGCGTCTGTCCCACAAACGCTGCCGCGTAGAGCCAGGACTTCAACGTCCTGCATCCCCTGCGGGCCACATGAAACACGGCAAGCAGCCCTGACGCCGCGTACAGAACCGCATGTGCGATCCACAGAAGTCTTCTGCAGAGACGGTGTCCGAAATAAAAGTAGGCAAACCACCCATGCCGGAAAATATTGATACACGGCAGTGCATCCTTGATGCCCGGGAGAATCCCCCGGTTCATCCGCACCTTTCGCTTGAATTCATCCTCGATCACTTCGCCCGCTTTTTCATAGGCGACGGCATCGGGATTGTAAACCGCCCGCAGCCCTTGCAGTCCGTAATAGCGAGGCATCTGCGCGTCATGTCCCTTGATGGGATCACAGTCAAAATACCACGCGTTCCTACAGGCGTAGACCGCGCCGTTGCCGGCGGTAATCGTCCGGATATCGCTCTCGGTCTGCCGCTGTGCAAGGTCACCCTCCCAGTATAGAGACTCTGCTGCCGCCGTGTCGTTGTCGGTGTTGATGTACTGCAGCTTCCCCGTCACATACGCCACCTCGGGCTCTGACGGGAAGCACGCCGCAAGCTCGGTGATGGTGTTTTCTGCGAACATGGCGTTGGCGTCCGTCATCACCAGAATCTCGCTGTCCACCAGCTTCTGCGCCTCGTTCTGCGCGTTGGTCTTGCCCTTGTGCTCCACCGACTGATACAGGCGGATCCGCAGCGACGGATGCTCTGCGATAAAGGTCTCCACGATCTCATTCGTACGGTCCGTGCTGTAGTCCGAGGTCACCAGATAGTCAATTTTGTCCGCCGGATAATCGTTGGCGATCACATTTTCCAGCTTCTTACGGATGACCTTCTCCTCATTGTGCGCGACGATCATGACGGTCACAGTGGGCTTTACCTCATAATTTTTCCGGATCCCTCTCTTGGGGATCAGCCGGTCTAACAGTTTCAGCGAATATTGATAGCCCGCCATCGCCCACACGATGCAAAAGCCGGCCAGCCAAAAGAAAAGTTCCACTGCAATCATCGATTCGTCCCCTCCTGTCTTATTTTGCATGCTGCGGCTTCCGGTTGCGCTCCTCCGGCAGCTTCATGAAATCGCCGTATCTGGCTGTCAGATAATCCACGTAGTCCTCCGGTATATAGAACTGTGCGTCCTCGAACGGGTGCAGCACCAGCTTCCGGAAGGTATCCCGCTTATACTTGATGCGAATCGCCGCGAAGGTGTCGTTGGCGCTGTGCACATAGCGCGTCGGCCTGTCATTGCCGATCTGCGACACCCGGTTGTACCAGCGCCGCACCGTCTTTACCGGGAACAGCCTGCCGAGCACATGCGTGATGAAGAGAAACACCTTGTAATACCATGCAAACTGTGCATAATTCCGGTGTTCCTTCAGCATCCCCTGCAAAACGGACAACAGCAGGATCTTCAGCCGAAAAAGGATCGCCGCATCCGGCGCATTGTCGATCACAAACACGTCCAGCGTCGGCACATAGCCGCGGATCGGCGCTGCGCCGATCTTCTGGATGCGCTTCACCCACAGATTCTGGTGCATGCTTAACCCCTCGCAGGTGCGGAAGCGCTTCAGCAGTTTACGATAATTTTTCCTGTCCACGCAGATATCCAGATCGTCATCCCAGGGGATAAATCCATTGTGCCGGACGGCGCCGAGTCCCGATCCGCCGAACAGGCTGTATTTGATTTCATTGCGGACACAGAACGCGTGGAAAATCTTCATCAGCTCCAACAGTTCGTTCTGAATATCCGCCGTTCCGTATTGATTCTCTGCTACCATGTTATCTCTCCGTGTATGTTGTCGTATCAGTCATGCGGTACAGCTGCTCCGCAACCTCCGCAAAACCGGAAACCTGCCGGCGCCCTCCGTTTTGCGCGTCCTGCTGCGCCGCCCGTATCCCATCGTTCTGTTCCCTGTAGAGTCCCTCCGGATTGTCAAAATGCAGATGCTGCATACCGAGCTGTGCCGGCGCCTGGAAATCCTTCCGCGCGTTGTCGCCCACATACACGATCTGCTCCGGTGCGAGCCGCCACTTTGTCTGCAGGATACGGTAGGCAATATCACAGGGTTTGCGAAACTGCACACCGCCCAGTTCGTCGGTGATACAGATATCCTCCACCAGCTCGTCCAGATGCAGTGCCCGCAGCTTTTTCCGCTGTCCGTCCGGTCTGCCGTCCGTGAGGATCCCGACCCGGATGCCCTGCTTTCGCAGCTGTTCGATCAGCTCCCGCGCGCCGGGATACAGGTGAATGTCCGGCTGATGCGTCCGGTACACGTCCAGACAGTTCTCTTTCTCATCCATTCTGCCGATCTCTGTCAAGAGACCGTCGATCGCCGGCCGCCCTTTGGCAAAATATTGCCAGAGCTTGTCCGCGTAACTGTCGTTTTGCAGATAACGCGCCACCGCCCGGTAGCCGGAGCGCACATATTCCCTCTCCGCGTACAGCGTATCGTCCAGGTCGAAAATGACGCCCCGCACCGCCTCCGGCCGCGTGCCTGCATCGATGCATACGCTGTCGTCAAACCGGCTGTAGATTGCCCCGTCCGCGATCTGCTCCGCATACGTACAGGGCTCTCCGGCCAAAAGCTGTAGCAGCATTTCCGCGCTTCTTGCGCCCGCCTTCATGGAGAGAGGCGCTCCCCCGCCGTATCGGGGATTGATCTCGATAAAATAATCCGTTCCCGTCTCCTGCTCTCGGATCAACTGGATCGTGACAGGGCCGCAGGGGCGGAATACCGCAAGCAGTTTGCCGGCCTCCTCTATCATTCTCGGATCCATGCAGATTTTGGTTTTTAAGACTTCTCCGGCGCGCACCGCCATGCGCTCTCTGGGAACGATACTGAGCGGTTTTCCCGTAAAATCGCAGAACACATCGATGGTATATTCCGTGCCGTCCACAAAGGGCTGCACCACATACTCGCCGATCCGTTCGGCATACTCCTGCAATTCTTTCTCATTGTGCACCTTGAACGCATTGATGCTGCTGCTGCCGTCCTTGGGCTTGATAAACGCGGGAAAGCCCGCCTGATATGTGCGATAGTCATGCACCGGCATCGGTGCCTGCAGACCGCAATCCACAAAAAACTGTGAGGTAAGATTTTTGTCCCTGCAGATCCGGATCATTTCCGGCCTGCTGATCAAGACGTTCACGCCGATGTCCGCAAAACGCTGCCTGTTTTCGGCGAGCACCAGCAGATCCGTATCGATGGTCGGCATCAACAGGTCGATCTGATCCTGTGCACAGATCGAGAGCAGCTGATCGATATAGCCCGGATCCCGCATGGCCACCACACGCCGCGTGTAGTCGCAGTAACACAGTGCCGGTGCCGTACCGGCCATATCCGCGCCATACAGTTTCAAATCCTTATGCAATACAAGCGCCGCCTGTCGGAATGCCTTTAGCAGTTCCACACGTCTGCCGGCTCCCGTGACCAGAATTCGGATCTCCTGCATCAATCCTCTACCTCATTTCCCATAAACTCTTCCATCGTGGCCGACGTCCCGGAGCTGATCCCCTCGCGCTTCACCACCGTCCGGATCGTATCCAGCACAATCCGAAGATCTTCCCAAAAGGTGATATGATCCACATAGCGTACATCCATGCGGAATTTTTCCTGCCAGGAGATACTGTTGCGCCCATGCACCTGCGCATAGCCGGTTAAACCCGGTCTGACCTCGTGGCGCCTGCGCTGAAACGCATCATAGCGATCCAGATAGCGCACCAGCAACGGACGCGGTCCGACAAGCGCCATATCGCCCTTCAGGATATTGAACAGCTCCGGCAGCTCGTCCAGCGAAGTGCTGCGCAGCAGGTTGCCGGTCGCGGTCAACCGCTCCTCATCCGGCAATAGTGCACCGTCCGCATCCCGCGCGTCCGTCATCGTCCGGAACTTATACAGCCGAAAAAGCCGCTCGTCTCTGCCGGGACGTTCCTGGGCAAACAATACCGGCGTCCCCAGCTTCACGCGCACCACAAGCGCCGTGACCGCCAGCACCGGACTGAGTGCAATCAGTCCCACCGCCGCCAGAAACGCGTCGATCGACCGCTTGAGCCAGGTTTCATAGATGCCCCAGTCGGTGTGTGCAAGCACAGTCTCTCTCGGCTCCGCTTTCTCCTGCATTTTCTCGATCACACATGCCGCGGCCGCAGCGCCCGCACCGGCAAACAGTATAAACTGCACCCATTTTTTTAATCTGTTCATATCCGTTTCCTCATCATGCAAAACATCTCTTGACCATCTCAATCACAACGTCCTGCTGTGCGGGTGTCATTTTGTTATCGCTGGGCAGACATAAGCCTCTCCGGAAAATATCCATGCCCACATCCACACATCCGCCCGGGATGTAAGCGTTGGTTCGCGCCCTGCCATTGCCCTCTGCCGTCACAAACGGATGCATGCGGTAAATGGGCTGCATATGCATCGGTTTCCAGATCGGACGTCCCTCGGCGTTGTAGCCCGCCAATGTCTCCAGAATCTCTGTCGGGCAGCTCTTGCCGTGCTCCGGCTGATACATCGCCTCAGTCTCACTCCGCACCTGTCTGCACATCCCCTCCTCATCGATCAACAGGCAGGAGAGCCAGAAATTCGGCTCGCTCGTCTCGGCGTCATACGGGTTCATCCGCACCGGCAGATCCGCAAAGCCCTCTTTGTATCGTTCATAGACCGCTTTTTTTTGTAGCCGATGTTCCTCCAGATGCGGCAGCTGTCCGCGCACCACGCCCGCCACCACATTGCTCATGCGATAATTATATCCCAGTTCCTCATGTTGATACCAGGGAGCCCGTTCCCTGCTCTGGGTGGACCATTTGCGCACCTTCTCCGCATCCTCGGCGGACTTTGTGAGCAGCATCCCGCCCGTGGAACCGGTGATGATCTTGTTGCCGTTAAAACTGATGCAGCTGTAATCTCCGAAATTACCGGTCTGTTTTCCCTTGTAGGTCGCGCCGAGAGATTCCGCCGCATCCTCAATGATCACCGCGCCGTGCGCATCCGCAATCGCCCGGATCTCGTCCATCTTGCAGGGTACGCCGTACAAATGCGCCACCACAATCACACGCGTCTCGGGATACAGCGCAAAAGCCTGCCGCAGCGCCTCCGGATCCATATTCCACGTGTCCGGCTCCGTGTCGATAAACACCGGCACGCCTCCCTCATAGACCACCGGATTCACCGTGGCGCCAAAGGTCATATCCGAGCAAAATACATGGTCGCCCGGCTTTACGCCCGCCAGCTTCACCGCCATGTGCAGCGCGGCGGTTCCGGAGGACAGCGCCACCGCATAGGGAATCCCCAACAGCGCCTGCGCCTCGTTTTCCGCCTCGTCGATATTGGCGCCCAGCGTGGACATCCAGTTGGCCTCATACGCCTCCGTAATGTATTTGAGTTCCTCCCCGTGCATCGTCGGCGACGACAGCCACAGGCGTGTTTCAAACGGTTTGATATCCTCCCATTTTCCGTCAACCATATCTGCTACCCCCTATTCTTCATACCGATACGTCGGCACAATCTCCTTGATATCCCGCCGGATGTCCGCATGCTCGGAGACGGCGTCCGCCTCCAGCTTTTGCAGCTGCTCTGTGAACAGCTCCTCATCAAATTCAATCTGCTTTCCGATGAAGATCCGCGCGTTTGCAGTCTTCCGTAAGCCCTCCTCATCCATGAGCAACTCCTCGTACATCTTCTCGCCGGGCCGTAAGCCCGTGAATACGATCTCAATATCCTCATCCACTCTGTAGCCGGAGAGCTTGATCAGATTCTGCGCCAGATCCAGAATCTTCATGGGTTCCCCCATATCCAGAACAAAAATTTCTCCGCCTTTTGCGTAGGCTCCCGCCTGCAGCACCAGAGACACCGCCTCCGGAATCGTCATAAAATACCGGATGATGTCCGGGTGTGTCACCGTCACGGGACCACCCTCCGCAATCTGTTTTTTGAACAGCGGGATCACGCTGCCGTTGCTGCCGAGCACATTGCCGAACCGCACCGCCACAAAATTGGTCTTGGATCTGCGGTTCATCATTTGCACGACCATCTCACAGATCCGCTTGGAAGCGCCCATCACATTCGTGGGGTTGACCGCCTTGTCCGTGGAGATCAGCACGAATTTTTCGACGCCGAAACGATCCGCGGCCAGCGCTGTTTTGTAGGTTCCCATCACATTGTTCTTGATCGCCTCATTCGGGCTGTCCTCCATAAGCGGCACATGCTTATGCGCCGCCGCATGATAGACGATATCCGGTCTGTAGGTTGCAAAAATATCCTCTATACGCTCCGCGTTGCGCACCGAAGCGATCAGCACCTGCAGATGCAGCTTCGGGTACTTGCGCAGCAGCTCCTGCTGAATCTCATACGCATTGTTTTCATAGATGTCCACAATGATCAGCTGCTTCGGCTGATGGGATGCAATCTGCCTGCACAGCTCACTGCCGATGGAACCGCCCCCGCCGGTGACCAGCACCTTTTTTCCGCGCAGGGACTCCAATACCTCCTGCACATTGATGCGGATCGGTTCTCTGCCCAACAGATCCTCGATCTCCACTTCCTTCAGCTCGGAGACCGACACATCGCCGTTGATCAGCTGATAGACGCCGGGCAGCGCGCGCAGCTTGCAGCCCGTCTCCTTACAGATATCCAGAATCTCTTTCCTCGTTTTCGTACTCGCGGAAGGGATCGCGAAAATAATCTCGTCGATCTCATATTGTCTGGCCGCATCCGCAATCCGGTCTCTGCCGCCCACGATGGGCACGCCGCGCAGCAGCTTGCCGTGACAGCCGGGCGAATCATCGATGATGCATTTCACCTGCAGATGCAGATACTGGCTCATTTCAATCTCTTTTAAAATAGCGTTTGCTGCCGCCCCTGCGCCGATCAACATCACATTGTTCTGCTCGGCGGACTGATTGATCCCTCTGTATTTGGAGCGGAACAGCCGCAGGATCCGGTAGCTGAATCTGCTGACACAGACAAACCCGAACAGCAAAACCCAGAACAGGAAATAATAGCTGCGCGGCATATACCAGCCGGTCGCCTGACAAAAAATCAAGTGCAGCACCGCGGAGACCGTCACCGCGAAGACAATGTGAATCAGCTCCGTCGCGCTGGCATAGCGCCACACGCTTTTATACATTTTGCAGAGCACAAAGACAAGCAGCGTGATGCAGATGTTAAACGGCAGTGTCCACTCATAATGATCGATAAAAATCGGACGGATCGCCCGAAAGCTGAACTCATAGCGAATATAGAGCGAGGCGAAGGATGCCACGATGATCGCCATGATGTCCACAAGCACAAGTGCCACTGTTCTGTTAAAACGTTTTCTTAACGTGATTTTCTCATCAATCCTCATTGCGTATCATCCTTCTCCACGCCACGAACAGCATGGTGATCGTCACACTCCCCGCGCCCCAGGCGTATTCCAGCATGCCGAAGATGCATGGTACCAGGAAAAACAACAGATATCCCGCGCTCTGCACCGAACGGGACTTCCATGCATCCGCCGCGAATCGGCCAATTGTCCAGATCACCAGCACAATCAGCAAAAGCATCGCCGGTACGCCAAAATCCACGCCCCACTGCAAATAAATATTATGCGCATGCCCGATGCGGTGCGTAGCGGTCATTTGGAACCCCTCCTCCGACTCCGGGTGCCCTGTCAGGTTCAACAGGTGGATATAATAGCGGTAGATGGCTTTCCGCACCTGCACGGCACCCGCTTTGACACCCGGGGGGAATGCGTAGCCTGCCGCCAATGCCTCGTCGTAGAGCTGCTGCTGGATCTCGGAGACCGCTTTCGGCTCCTGATTCTCCCGAAGCTCCACCGCGGTTCCATCCGTCTCCCCGACCGGTTCCTGTGCCGCATCTGTGTGCAGCACATCCGCAAGCACTGCTGCCACGCGCTTATTGGCGATCGCCATCAGCTCGTCCAGATCCACGAATTTCTCGGAATCCCACGGATCCCAAGAATGCACCTTATCCTCGCTCCACTCTCCGAAGAACCACACCGGATGATGGAACAGCGGCGGCAGATAACGCGTCGCGCCAAACACCGCCGGAAAGGTCAGACAAAAACACAGTGCCAAAAGCAATACACTCTTGCACCAATACCCAAGCTTTCCCGAAGGCCGAAGCAGCCTTTGTAAAAACAGCAGACCCACGAACGTGAGCACGACCATGGTCATCCACCCCGTCCTGCTCACCGTCAAAAACAAAAATCCAAACAATGCACCCACGCCGGCCATATAAAAAAGCTTTGCCAAGCGATGCGCTTTTCCGTCGTCTGCCGCGTACAGCAATAACAGCTTCGCCAGCACGGCGGCAAGCACCGTCAGATAAAACAGCGCGTTCAGATTGCAATTATTGTACACGCCGACATAGCGCACCTCATCGTAGGGGCGGAATACAAAGCACCATCCCTGCAGGATAAAGAACGCGAGAATCACGCCGTCCAACATCCCCAGAAAGAGTTTTTCCAGATCCGCGCGCTCGTAATCCATCAGATAAAAACACCCGAACATCACCAGGTACATCGCCGGCCAATGATACGTGCTGCGGGACACACACATCAGTCCCATCATGACAAGCCACGCACAGGCAAACCGCCGGTCGATCTGTCTGCCGCCGTACCGCTCCTTCCCGAACAGTCCTGATATCGTGTAGAGCAGAATATTGCCCCAGAGCAGCACATTCGCCGCAAGCGCAGCGCGCGCATTCCCAAACCACACCACCTGCTGCCCGCGCGCAACGAAGAACGCGCCCCCGATCACGCTGAGCAGACTCCACACCAGATAGAGCGCCTTATGCGCCTTCACGCGGCTCATGCGGCATCCCGTCAAGGTCAGCACAGCCACGCCCACGCCGGTCAGCGCACGAAAGGTTTCGATCTGGCCGTCCAGTCCGCTCCCCGTCTTGATCCGCTGATCGATCAGGCAGAACAGGAAAAAACAGACGGTATATAAAATTCTCTTTTTATCCACATGCCATTCTGCCTGCATCCTTGTCTCCCACGAAAATTTATGCATACAGTATATTATACCATTTACCCCCATAAATGGCAAATTTTATCCGTTCTTTCGCCCTTCTTTTGACGCCTGTCTTTTGCAGAACATCCCTAATCCCAGCACGGCAAAAACCGTCGCTGCGCCGATGGACTGCTGAAAGCTCCACAGATTGTTGAAGCAGTAGGCAAACGCCCCCAGACCGCAGGCCAGCGCCATAGCCTCCTCGGGCGATGTGCCGTTTCGCGCGGACAGCAGCTGTTTCAACAGACCGATCCACATCCCAAGATAGCTGATCGCGCCCAACAGCCCGATGTTGACAAGGATTGTCAGCACCTCGCAGTGTGCGTTGGTCAGCCGCTTATTCACAAACGCCTCCCGCGCCGCCTTCTGCAGCGCGTCACTGGCGTCATGATAGAGAAAATCCGCCATACAGTCCGGTCCCACGCCGGTCAGCTTATGCAGCGCATCCTGCTCCGCAAAACAGCGGATTCCCGTCGTCCAGGTGGCACCGCGGGAGCTCCCCCACTTCCGATCAAAGGTAAAGACACGCTGCCCGGAGAGGACGCCCAGGCTTCCCGGCCGCGCCGTATTCAGCGCGATCATGCCGACGAACACCACCGCTGCCACCGGCAGCGCAACCGCAAGCACCCGCGCCAGCCGGTGCAGGATATTCCGCGCGCAAAAGCGGCTATCTCCCGCGTAGAAACGTGTGACATACAGATATCCGATTCCCGCGGCTGCAAGCGCACAGACCGCCCACGGACTGTAGCACAACGCGCCTATGGAAGAAGTATAATTCATCCGTCCCGGGAACAGACGGCGCAACGCAAAAATCCCGCTGCCCGCACCCGCAAGCAGCGCTGCCAGTTGGAAAAACCGCTGCATTTTTTTCTGATCCTGCGCAAAACACGACCACAGAAACAGCAGTACAAACACCACACCCAGCGCAAAGATGCCGCTCTCACTGCCCTGCAAAAGCAGCGCGGCAAATGCAAGCAGCACATAGACGGCGAGTGCGATGGTACGCCACCGGTTCGCCCCGCGATCCATCCAGAACAGACCGGCCCCGACAAAGGCCAGCGTCACTGCATAGCTGCAGAACCAGTTGATATTGCCGATGGTGGAGATGTAGAGAGGCAGGCCGGCATGTGCCATGGGAATCGGCCAGATGTCAAACCGGTTGATACATCCGAGCAGGAACACCGCAGCCGATACCGGCAGCGTCGCGTACAGGATGCCTTTGGTGACAGCCTTCCATCCGAAAAAGGACAGCAACAGATACAACGCCACAAACGCAAGCTGCGGCACCATCCCCATGTACCAGCCCTTCGTTCCCCACAGCGCCGTGCTGCGGTAGCGCGAGCAGTACCAGGAGAGCACCGCCGCACCTCCGTAACACAGTGCGAAAAAATCCGCCGGCACGACCCCTGCCCGCCGCATTTCGGCACCGTCCGGCTTCTGCTTCCGCCGCAGCAGCACCGCCGCAACCCCGGCGACCAGATAGAGTCCCAGCACCGGCAGGAACACCTTGCCCACATACGCTGTCGCCGTGCGGAAAAAATACGATTTATCGCTGCCGATATGGGTATAACCGTCCTGATAATAAAACGGCAATCCCCCCAGAACCAGCACTGCGCAGAGAACGGAAAAACACTTCAGCAAGAACTCGAAAAAAAGCGCAAAAGACTCCGGCACACTCTCCCGGTGTGCCACCTGCCCATGTGGTTTTGTCTTTTTCTGCCCCTTTGTCATTTTCCTGTTCATGCGCTGTTTAGAACTCCTCTTTATCCTTCCGCACCGGCAGCCTAATTCACGATCTGCTCCAGATAGTCATATGCGTCGGAGCCTTCTGCGTAAGCTCCCGACTGCAGGATCTGCTCTGCCAGCCCACGCATCGTCTTCGAGACAATCGGGCCGTACAGCACATAATCCGCCCCATCCTTCGACAGGATCACATATCCTCTGCAGGCATACGCGGTGCTGTATGCGCCGCTTGATATCTCCGCAAGCTGCGTGACGTACCGCGCTCTTCCCGCCACGGTCTCATACACGGCATCCGCCTCGCTGCTTCCGTCCGATGCAGCCCACGCCTTGTCCCCCTCCACGGCTTCTCCGCCGATCACAAGCGGCGCTGCCGCAAAATCCCGCTGGGTCGTGATCAGCGTACCGTATTCCTTTAGGCGATAGCCATTCACGCCATCCGCCAGAAGCTGCGCCTTTCCGTCGACATCCATGCCGAATTTCACGCGCATCGACGCCTCGCCCGCAACGCGCATGGAAAACCCATGATAGCTGACCAGATCCTGCAGCCCGGTCTGTGCCGTGGCCTTATAGGTACCGTTTTGATAGGTGAGCGTCCACACATACATGCCGCCGGGCACACCGTCCTTTGTGTAGCTGTACACCACCGCTGTAGTCGCGTTCTCCGCCTCCACGTTCACGCCGCGCCCGCCGTCCACGCTCTGGGAGGTATACGGCACGCCGTCCACCCAGATCACCGTGTCGTATCCGGACGGAATCTTCAGCGTCAAATTGGTCGCGCTCTGCTCTGTCGGATAAGGACACGCGGTCGAAGGCATATTGTCAAATACCGGAATCTTGAATACAAAGCTGTTGTCCAGCGAATCGGCGTTCGCATACAGCCTCTTGATGCTCGCTCCCTCCGAGGAAGGCGCCGAGATATTCTGCATATACTGATGCGTGTACAGGGCGTGGTACGCCTTGGGATTGACGTTGTATTTCTCCAGATACAGCGTGTCCTGCCCCTTCTTGATATAATTGGCAGAGATCACATCGGAACCGCCCAGAATCGAGTAATACGCGTTGGTCCAGTCGTGCTCCTTCGCATATTTGAGACCGTTTACAATGACCTGCTCCGTGGTGGTGCCGGTGGCGCCCACGTTGAAATGATTGTAATATCCTTCATACCCCGGATAGGTGCCGGAGATCAAACCGGACGTGCCCTTCCCCTGCTCCTGATATACCCGCGCCGCCAGATGGAACGGGCTGACCTCCCGTCCCTCCTCGGAACCGACCGCCCAGAAAATATGGGCGTAGGTCATGGAAGTCCCGGGCGCTTTGTCCGGGCTTTTCATAAAGGTGTTCGCCAGAAAGCTCTCCACCGCCGTCTCGGTATGATAGGTCTTGTTGTAGGTCAGCAGTTCAAACTGAAAAATCCCTGCCTCCGTCATCGCGTTGCGGGGATCCATGTAATACTCCAGAATCTCCCGGGTGGCATAGAACCAGTTGCCGTCGTCGTAGGCGCCGTCCTTGGTATAATCCGGAAAGCTTTTGTGCACCAGACTCTTCCCGCCCTTTAACTCCTCCGTGATCACCGTGTCCCATTTTAAACCGGTGTCCATGGGTACGAACACCCACTGGGGATGGGCGCTTTTCAGCGCCATCAGGCCGCTCTGATAGCTTGCCGGAAACTGCGCCACGTCCGCCGTGACCTCACCGGCCGCGGCAAAGACCCGATCGACTCCGTCAAATGTACCTGCCACACTGCTCTGCCGAAATGCCTGCTCCCATGCAAGGAAACGCTCATCCGAGCACGCCAGGTACGCGCGCTCTATGTATCCGGTGCGCAGCGTCTCTCCGTCCCAGAAAGACACCTGCAGCCACAGAGTGCCTGCCGCATCATCGTACACTGCATCCTGAATATACACTGTCTGTCCGCTTGTCAGCGTGGCCACCGCCTCCGCCGCGTCAGAAGCCTCTGCGCGTGCCTCCCGCTCCTCGCACAGATAGACAAGCGCCAGTATGTCTCTCTCCCCTGCAAGCTGCGCCAACTCCTCCGCCTGCACCTCTGCCGCCTGCACCGTCTGCGTCCGTTCACCGACCGGCGCGAACCGCATCCCCGCCGTCAGTACGCTGACCGCCAGCACCAGGGCTCCTATGCTCTTTCTCCGCTTCCGTATTCCTGCTCCCATCTTCACAAAACCTCCTTCGGGCAATCTATCGCTAAGTATATCCTAGCATATCCGCCGCCCGCTCCGGTTGGTACTATTTGTCAAATCCCTTCAGCTTCCGGTGCACCTCGCGCACGGTCCGCGGCGCGACGACAAAGAGTGTCAGATACACCTTGTTTTTCACCGTCAAATACGGATTGGCCATCGCCCGTATATATCCTCTGCGCAGATCCCGCACCACCCGCCGGTAAAACGTGTTCTTTCCCGTCATACGGCGGATCGGTATATGCAGCAGGTAGTCGAGCCGCTGGAAGACCCCGAACCGGAAGGCGATCCGCTCAAGCTCCTGATCCGCCGGATCGATTCCGCGAAGCACCAGATCCGCATTGTTGACATTGTCCGTGTATACCCGTGAAAACTGATCCTTGTCCTTCTTGCGGGAATTACTGCCCATGCGGTAAAACACGTGATAAGTCTGCTGCGGCAGAGAGACGATCTCCCCGAGCTGCGGCAGCAGCTCCACCAGAAAATGAAAGTCTTCATTGAGCGTACCCTCCGGAAAACGCTTTCCCCGCAGCACCTCTGCGGCAAACAGCTTCGTACAGAAGGAACAGTCTCCCCGATGCAGCAAGAGCTCCTTCAGAAACTCTCTGGGAGGAATCCGCTCCGCAGATTCCGGTGGCACGCAGATATCCGGCAGCCGCCTGCCCTGTTCATCGATCTCATCCCGCCCGATCTGCGCCACACTGGTGCCGTAGGTCTTCAGCCCCTGCTGCAGCAGCGCATACATCTGCGGATCAATATAGTCGTCGCCGTCCACAAACCCGATGTAAGCCCCCGTGGCCAGCGCCAATCCGGCGTTGCGCGCGGACGAGGAGCCGCCGTTCTCCTTGTGCAGCACGCGGATTCGATCGTCCTCCGCCGCCATGTCATCACACAGCTGCGCCGATCCGTCCGTCGATCCGTCATCCACCAGCAAAATCTCCAGCGCCGTGTAGGTCTGGGCGCGCACCGACGCCACGCACCGCGGCAGGTAAGCCATCAGATTGTAAACCGGTATGATCACACTGATCAAATCCTGTTTTCCCTGATTCTCCATAACATCTCCTTCTCACCGATCACCTCGGCGACAGAACAAGGCCCGCTCGAAGCGATGCCCGTCTCCTGCTCTGTCCTATCCAAACTGTGCGCCGGCGCCAGAAACGCCTTCGCCTCGCAAAACGCCACCAGTCGCTCGGCCGCGGTCTCCGCGTTCCACTCGTCTACAATGGTCTGCACCGCCGCCCGTCCCATGCGCTGTGTAAGCGCCCGATCCTGCAGCAGCTGCTCCACATAGATAAACAGCTCGCCCTCCCTGCCGTCCTCATACACAAATCCATTCTCTCCGTGCCGGATCAGATAGGGCGCCGCTCCCATCATGTGACTTGCAACCACCGCGCAGCCGCTGTTCATCGCCTCGTTCAGCACGGCGCCCCAGCCTTCCTTCCGGTCGCTGGTCGCCAGATAGATATCCGTCTGCTCCATCCGCCTGCGCACCTCTTCCGGCGTTTGGTAACCTACAAGCTCCACCACATCCGCCAGCCCGTATTCCTCCATCAGACGATCCACCAGTGGCTGCATCTGCCCGCCGCCCACGATCTGCATGTGAAATGCAATCCCTCTTTTCTTGAGGTACTGCGCACAGGCAAGGGGCGCCTCGGGATGCTTCCAGTCCAGGAATCTGGCCGCCCACAGGATCGTAGCGGGCTGCTTGTCCGCGAGCAGCCGGTCCACATCATAGTGCTTCGTCTCCGGGAAATACCCCCATTTGAGCATTTTCCCGGGATATGCCTGCACAATGTGAAAATCCGACGGAACATACGCGCCGGCGCAGAGAAGATACACCTCCTGTCCGCGGTACTGCGTATGGTCGCGGTATTTTTTGACCAGCCCTCTCGGCGATACCGCCTTCCACTGCCCCTCCTTGTACAGGCGCTCACTGTATCGGATCACCGGCAGACCGCGCTGCAATCTGCGGGAGATATAACATTCCTCATCTAATCCTCCGTACAGCACCACTGCCGCCGTATCGATCAGATCGGCGCACCGCTCCGGCTCCTCATAGGCATACAGCACGTAGGGCAGCGTCTCCTGTGTCTGCCATCCCATGCGCACACGCTCTTCCTCCATAGGCTGGGTCTGGATAAAGACAAAATCCCGCCCCAACCGCGCAACCATCGCCTCGCAAAAGGGAATCTGGTGATGATTGATATAATTCGACACGAAGACAAAACGGGGCGCGCTGTCCGGCTCCTCCTGTCCTCGCACAATCTCCGTATAAATCTCGATCAGCCGCTCATAATTGTGCTCCGGATCATGGGTGACAAGCGCGTGTCTGCGCGCCTGCTCCGTATACGCCTGCATCCGCTCTGCATCGGAAAACATCCGGATGACTGCGGCACTCAGAGCGCCCGCCTGCTTTTTTAACTCCTCCCGCTGCTCCCCCGGATCTGTCACATCGTCAAAAGAATTGTCGGGCGAGCGATAGCCTCTGTAGAGAATGCCATCCGTACCGTCCGTGAAAATACTGCGGATCCCGCCCACATCTGCGCTGACACAGGGCACGCCCAGAATCATGGCCTCCCCGAGGGAATTGGGGGAATTCTCGATGGAGGAACAGCACACAAACAAGTTGCTGCGCAGGTAGCGCTGCTTCATTTGTGTGACATCCAGCCGCCCCAAAAAGCAGACGCAATCCTGCAATCCATACTTGCGGATCAGCTCCTGCAAAAATTTCCCGTAGGCGGACACCTTCATGCGGTTCACCAGATTTCCGTCGCGGACGCAGCTGTTGCCGGCCACATACACTTTCACATCGGGATATGCCCTGCGAATCGCCGGCAGTGCCAGCAGCATATAATGCAGCCCCTTGATGGGATAATCTCCCTGACTTAGGAAAATCGAATGCGGTTCGCATCCCTCCGGGCTCCAACGGTCCGTATAAAAATCCGGCCGCAGCGTCTCGTTCATCGCAAAATAACGCGCCTTCGGATTCCACTGCCCGGTATAATGACGATCCCAGTCCGTCCGGCCGGTCACGTTCCCCGCCAGGCGGATCGCCTCATACTCCATCTCGCCCCGCAGCGCGAATTTCCGCTGCTGGCTGCGCAGATCATCGCGCTTCGCCAGATCGCGCGGCGTGGCAGATCGTGTCAGGCTCTCCGGCAGATTGGCAAAATACGCGTTGGCATAGACCTTACACAATCCCTGAATACCGACCAGTATCCTCCGCTTGTCCGGAAACACGCGACACATCGCCAGCGTGTGCGGATACTCCGTCCCAAAGCAGTGCACCAGATCCGGCCGGAAATCCTGCACGATGCGGCGCAGCTGCTTCTCCAGCGCGCGGTCGTACACATGCGGGTTCACTACGTCCTCCGCGAAGCCATACCAGGTCAAAGCGCCCTCTCCCACAGCGACACTGCCCTTGTAAACCGTGCCTGCAGGACAGGCAAGCTGCTCCGCACCGGTCAGCTTCCCCTCCATGGGAAACGCCACCGACAGCTCCACATCATTCTCAGCGCGCCGCTTCAGCACCACCGAAGCCAGTCCGGACAGCCATCCCTCTTTATTGCTCGCCTCCCGTTGCAGCTGTCGTGCAACCATCGGCAGCATAATATTACACAGCCAAAGTATCCGCATGGAATCCTCCTGTTATGATCATCGGATCAATTAAAAATCCAGTTCAAATACGGCAGCAGACGGATGTCCGTGGCGTACATCCCCCGCAGCAGAAATGCAAAATATACAGTAAACGCGCCCAGCACACCGATGCGGCAGCAGTTCTTCAGCCATCCCGCCGGCATCTCTCCGATCAGCTCCGGCAGCAGGAAAATCTGCGATACGATCAGATAATACCCCACTCTGGAGACCTCCGGGATAAAGCTCCCGCATAAGTACACCACCAGTGCCATCACATTTAAGAAAAAATAAAACCGCTTCCGCGGATCGTCCTGCAGACTGCGTTTGTAACACAGTGCACACATCCCCAGTGTCCCCACACACTTCAGGAGATTGACCCAGGAGATATTGCCGGTGTCAAAGGCCGAATTGCGATAATAGGGATAGAAGAAAAACACAATCTCGCGGTAAAAGCGCTGCCCGAAGAACAGGCTCGCGCAAAACGCCGCCCCCACGCCATAGTGCCAGGGCTTCAGCCGCACTTTGGCCAGCATATGTGCCACCAGATACACCGGCACCACCAACAGCACCGACTTGTGGAAGATCGCGCCGAACAGGATCCACAGCACAAATTTGCCGTACTCCTCCCGCAGCACATACTGCATGGCATACAGTGCGATCGCCAGCGCCAGATAATAGCGCACCGTATTGAGGCTGTTAAAATAATAGCCGCCCGTCATGAGCAAAAACAGCGAAAACGCATAGTGAACTGCCTGCCCATGCAGCGCCCGCACAAAAAACAGCACTGTGAGCAGACTAAACAACGCAAAGATGGGCAGATAATTGTCATAGCCGAACAGCTGCTGCATCCACTTCACGATCAAATTAAAGCCAAGCTCCGAGGAGACATGGCGTTCCTGCGCGATCAGGCGGAAATTAAACCGGTATACCCAATAATCGTTTCCGACGGCGATGCGGCACGCGGACACGCCCGTGAGCAGACAAAACAACGCAAATTCCGCCACGCTGCTGCGGGCAAAGCTGCGGCTTGTATACCGCTTTGCGGCCGCCTCTTTGTCCTCCACGGCCACCGCGCAGAAGCTCTGCACAAAGCAGGCGAGGAGGACCGTCACCGCGGTCAGAAGGATATATACCCATGCACTACGCTCCATCCCGCGCCACCTTCCTTCCCTCGCGTATGCCCGCGCGCATCCAGGCAGCTGCCTGCCCTACATGAACCTTGGCGCACACGCGCTTTCTATGTGCCAACAGGAACCGCAGGGCAAACGGAAACGCCATCACGCCATACAGAAAATGATACAAAACGCCTCTGTCATAAAAAAATTTCTGATTGTACCCTGCAAACCAGCTGGACGCGCCGCCTGTCTCCCGCCCGATCTGCACCGGCGCGGTATAGACCCGGTATCCCTTGTCCATAAACTCCTTCAGAAACAGACTGTCCTCGCCGTTGCTGAACCTCGCTCCGCCGCCGAACAGGAGCGAGAACCGCACCCCGGACTCCGCGAGAGCCCGTCTGCGGATGGCAAAGCTCACCGCCCCGTACCGGCCGCAGTTATACCAGTGCACCCGCTTCCGCTCTGTGATCTGATAAGTTCTTCTCTCCTCCTCCACCGCGATGTTAAAGAGGATCATATCCGCCCGGGGATTGTCCGCAAATTCCTTTGCAATTGCCCGGGCATATCCTGCCTCATACACAATATCCTCATCAGAAAAAAGGCAGATGTCACCATCCGCCCTGTCAATTGCCTCGTTCCGGCTCCTGCCGATCCCTCTCTCGGGAAACGAGAAAAAGCGGATCCGATGTCCCTTATAGTCCATTTCTGCGGATGCCAAGTGATCGCACTGATTGATAATCACTGCGTCAGAATCCAACTGCATCCGCTCCGCCAGAGCGTGCATATCCTGATTCATCACCGAAGCCAAAACCTCTACGCTCATAGGGACTGTCTCCACCCTTTCGTCTGTCTCATTCATTTTTCACTGTCTGCCGCCGGGCAACAGATAATAGCCTCTGATCAGCGCCTCGTCCGCATCCCACAGAAGCGCAGCTGTCACGGTAATCTCCTGAGTCCTGTAGAAATCCAGCACCTGCTCCAGCATCTTGCCCACATGCATGCCCGCCGGCACCACCAGCAGCAGTCCTTCCGCCTGCCGGATCGCACGCACAGTCTCCGGGCTCAAGTCCGGCGAGGGCACCGCGATCCAGTCTTTCGCCAACTCCTCGTCTGCTTCGCCGCCTGCAGCATCCTCCTGCAGCACCTCTTTTAACGAGGCAATGACCCCCGCGGGATCCATCTCCTCCCGGATCGCACACACCGCCACACGCTGTTTGCCCTGCAGCAGATATCTCATATTTTCCCGCAGCTGCGCGCTGCGAATCGTTCCCGCCACAGGCAATCCATAACGCCTTGCAAGCGTAACCGGCAGCCAGATGCTGTCCGCTCCGATCTCCCAAAGCAGGTAAAAAATCAAGACCAAAAATCCGGAAAGCACCGCGCTAAGCACAAACGCCCGCCCGGGCCGAACATCCGCCTTGACAAGCTGCGCCTGCGTCACATCAATCACACGGATTGACGCCACCTCCGGCAGACTGTCGGCAAACTCTCCCGTGACCGCATCCGCCACCGCCTGCGCAAGTGTCTCCGTCACGGTCTGATTCGGCGTGCGCACGGTAAAGGACGGCACCTGCACATCCGAAGCCACCTTCACGGACACGATCGACTGTTCAGTGGCCACCGTCTCCGCATCGGCGCGGTTAGTGTCCCACCACGCCGCTGTTGTCGCATACGCTCCGCCCGCAACCTGCGCATCAAACCGCGCGAGGCTTTGCTTCACCATCCCGACAAACTCATCCGTCACCACATAGGTGTTCCAGGTCATTTCGTTGATGTAGTAATCTCCGGATTTGGTGGGCAGATCCGTATATTCGATCTTGCATGTCACCGTCTGCGCAAAGTCCGGTGCCTCGCCGAACACTACATATTTCAGATAATATCCGCCGCCGAACACCAGCGTGCCCAGCAGCGTCAACAGTATGATCCACCACAGATTGCGCACCAACCGAAGCACGGTCAGCCGCAGATCAAACGGTTCCGACGGGTAATACCCTTCCCACATATCTGCATCCTCTCCTGCTGTTTGTCTCTCGTCAAGCATCCCGCGCGCCGACGTGTTCTTCCTCCAGCGCGTTCACATGACCTACCTCCTGCTTGAGTGCGGTGATCTGTTCGCTCTCCACTCCCTCTGTGCTGTCCGGCCAGAAAAGCACCTTCAGCGTCAGCAGCATCAACTTCAGGTCAAGCCAGACGGAATAGTGCTCAATGTAGATCAGATCCAGCTTCAGCTTATCGTAGGGGGAGGTGTTGTATTTGCCATATACCTGCGCAAAGCCCGCCAGCCCCGCCTTCACCTTGGTGCGGTATGCAAACTCCGGCATCAGCTCCACGTATTGTTTGATGATCTCCGGCCGCTCCGGCCTGGGACCGATAAAGGACATATCGCCCTTTAAAATGTTAATCAACTGCGGCAACTCATCAATTCTGCACTTGCGGATCACATTGCCGATGGGTGTGATGCGGTTGTCATGCTTCTGCGCGAGCCTCGCCACGCCGTCCTTCTCCGCGTCCGTCCGCATGCTGCGGAATTTCATGATCTGAAATTCCCGCATCCCCCGCGTGCAGCGCACCTGCTTGTACAGCACCGGTCCCTTGTCGTACAGCTTGATCGCGATGGCTGTCACCAGCATGATCGGCGAAGTCACCACCAGCAGGATCAGCGAGCACACAATATCGATCATGCGCTTGATGAACCGTTCCTCCATGCGCAAGCTGTACTCTCTGGTCAGCAGCAGCGGCGAGTCGAAAATATGCAGCTGCTCCGCCCCGCCGAGGATGACGTCCGTGATCTTCGGCATGATGTAGACCCGAATAGAGCGCGCGTAACAGTATTTCAAAATCCGGTTGCGCTCGGCCGTGGAGACATCCCACACCACCACCGCGTTGCACTCACCGCTCTCATAACAGCGCCACAGCTCCTGACAGATATGCTCCACGCCCTCGCGGATGCACAGCGTCTTCTGGATGCGGTATTTGTCTCTTCTGCTCTCAAATTTGTTGTAAATATCCTCGATCGGGCGCTCGCCGTGGATCAGCAGCAGCTTCCGCGGCGGGAAAATATTCCGGTACAGCTTGTTTGCGATGTTGGTGTAAACGATCACCACGATGGTCTGCTCCGTGAGCATCATGATGAATACCTTTGGCACAAACGGCTGATGCGCCATGATGGACAACTCCACATAGATAAACATCAGCGCCAGAATCGTGGCAAACAGCTGGGAAAAAATCAGCTCCGCATTGCGCAGATACCCCAGCCGCATACCGCCGTACATGGCAGTCAAAAACAGCAACAGCAAACCGTAAAAGGCAATCTCCACGATATGTCCCTTGTAACCGAAGTTGCGCAGCGATTCCACGACACTGTACTGGAAATGCACCAGCCAGTGATAGGCGAAAATCGCAATCTCCAAGGCCACACACCCCGCCGACATGCCCAGATTGATCAGTCGCTTAAAGGACTCCATTCGAATTAAGTTATTTGCATTGGTATTTGTTTTCAAATTTATCCCTCCGGTATGCGCGGTCATACCGCGCACCATTACAGATTAGTATACCATATTTTGTCCGGTGGGTACATAGAAAAACAGATTCTTAAGATAAATTAAATGAAAACAACAAAAAATATTAAAAAATGCGCCGCTTTCTTTTATACTCTGCGCAGCACGGCGCGCACAGCCCAAAAGCAAAAGTTCCACGCACTCGCAGGCAGACTCAACCCCTCCACGTTGCGGTACAGGTTCCAGATGCGGCGGATCGCCTTGAATTTATTGGATGAAAGCGTTCTCCCCACGCGGCGGTATCTGACCAGATTCTCATCCAGTCCATAGGCCGTGTAGCCCTGCCTTAACACCTTCCACCACAGCGCCGTATCCTCGCTCTTTACAAGCGGCATCTGCAAAAGCGCCTTCGGCACAATCGTCGTGTCAAACATCACCGTCGAAGTAAAGATTGTTGTGTTCTTCAGCGCCTGCCGATACCGCAGTGTCTGCGGCACATGCACCACCTTGCCCAGACCCTTGCCCGTCTCGTCCGCAAATTCATAGCCGGTGAACACAAACCCCGCCTGCTTCTCGCGGATAAATGCAAGCTCCCGCTCCAGCTTCTGTGGCTCCCAGAGGTCGTCCGCATCCAGATACGTCACATAACGCCCTTCGGAGAGCTCCACGCCCCGATTGCGCGCCGCAGCAGCCCCGCCGTTTTGCGCAAGCACCACCAGACGGATCCGCTCATCCTGCAGCTGCTCCAGATACGACTGCAAAAGCTGCGCCGTACCGTCCGTACTGCCGTCCTCCACCAGCACCAGCTCCCAGTCCGTGTAGGTCTGACGGCGCACTGAGTCCACCGTCTCCAAGATGTAGTTGCGCACATTATAGACCGGTATAATGACACTGACTTCCCGCTTCATTCTGACGCTCCTGTCATTTTGATAAGTACAATATACGTCGAAACCTCCGATGCCGTCCAGGTCCCGTCTGCCAGTACCTCCTGCACATCGGTTTCCCGGGGCAGAATCACACAATTGACGCCGAGACGCGACGCCGCATCAAGCTGCTCCGGAAGCTGTTCCCCGACCGCCTGCTCCGTGCCGTCCGCAAGCCCTTCCATCCACTGATAGAGCTGCTGCGTCTCCGCCGGATAGACCTCATAGCGATAGGCATTCAGTGCGATATCCCACATGTTTCTGCCATACAGCAGCGTGATGCTGCCGTCCAGCGCCCGGACATATTCCAGTATCTCAGCCGGCGCCCACAGACAGATCTGATCGTTTGTCGACGCATTAGCCTTTACTGCCGCGAGCACCTCCTGCGCGCGGTCTCTGGCCAGTGCCTCCTGCAGCGCAAGTGCGGTTGCATCCGTCGTATGCACATCACCGATCGCCGAACCCGAGCCGGCGCTTACCCGCTCCGTCCACGCGCCGGCGCCGAGGCCGCTGCTCAGCACGAGTACCGCCACTGCAAGCAAGAGCATAAACCCATTGCGGAGCAATGCCGGATATCCCGTCCCCGCCTTTCGCTCGTCCGCCAGAAAGCGCACGCCGCCATAGGCAATCAGTGCCGTGACCGGCACAATACTCCAGATCCAGATATAATCATAAAATCCTGTCTGATACTGCATCAGCAGAAGTGCCGTCACCGGACAGATACACAGGATGACCGTCACCAGTCCATACCAGATCAAGCGTCCCTGCGGTCCCCGCTGCTTTTTTCCAAACACCAGATAGAGCAAAAGCGCAAGCAGCAGTGCCGGCAATTTACCGCGGTCAATCCAATCAGCCAGCCCCTGCCACGCCAAATGCAGACGATCCAACATACGCTAGCCCTCCTCTCCCACGGTGTGCAGCGAACCGCTTCGCCGAATCTGCCACAGACGGATCGCTCCCATACCGCACACAACCGGCAGACAGGCGCCCAGCCCGTACAATGTCCAAACAATACACGCTTCCGCAAGCAGACAAAGCAGCGTTTGTTTCCACCGGTGCTGCAGACACAGTGCCAGTGTATAGGGCAGCAGAATCGCGCTGCGGATCGTCGTTCCCCGGTAACCGCAGTACAGAATACCGTATCCATCCATTCCGAACGCGTAACTGCCGCAGCAAATCAATGCGGCCACAATCGCCAGAAACAGCAGCCGCCATTCCCGCTCCTGCCTGTTCGGGAAAAGCTGCTTTGCCAGTATCCAATAGGCCATATACCCCAAAAGCAGCACCGCCGTGGGCACGACCTTCGTCAAAAGCTTCCACGCCGATATCCCCAAAAGACGACAAAGGATCGCATAGAGCGTAGGCAGACCAAGTATGCGGATACGCAGCGGAAGTCCCTCCGTATACGCGCTTCCCGTCAACGGGTCCACCGCATAGACACTGCCCGTCTCCAGAATACTTTCCACCGTCTCGATGGTCTGATCCCCGCCCCTGTCTGTATGATCCTGTGACCAAATCGTCATGATTTGAAACAAAAAAAGCAGAACAAACACTAAAAATACTGCGGCATAAACGGCAGTGATTCCGCTGTCGCCCTTTGCGGGCTTCGCTCTGCGCCGCGCGCCCTTGCCGGTTTCCCGGCCGCGCCGCTTCTTCCACCACCGGATTCCGCAGGCACATCCCCCGATACAGATCCCCGCCGCAAAAAATACCACTGCATCCGAAAAAGGCCGGTTCCCAAACACCATAAGCAGGTGTCCGGTCTCGGCCAAACCGATCATGAAGATCCATGTTATAATGCATTTGTCCGCCAGTGATAAACCCTTCATATCCGGCGCTCCTCATTTGATCGTTCACATTGCTTTGATATCCAAACGTACTTTGTCCGCGATACGCGCGATATATTCGCTGTTCGTGGGCCGCATCTTGCCGGAACGCGCGGAATAACCGAACATTTCCTCAAATGTATCCGCATTTCCGCGATCCCAGGACACTTCGATCGCGTTGCGGATCGCCCGCTCCACCTTCTGGTCCGTGGTCTTGAACCGCTTGGCGATAATCGGATAGAGCAATTTGGTGATACTGCTGACCACCTCCATGTCCCTCCCTGAGAGCAGGATCGCGTCCCGCAGATAATGATACCCTTTCAAATGTGCCGGCACACCGATATCCAGCATAATGTTTGTGATGTACCTCTCCAGGTCAACATCCTTCACTGTGTTGATATCCATAGACAATCTTCTCCTTCCTTGTTTGTCGAGTTCTGCTCGTTTTTGTTTCTCACGGCGTTTATTTTATCATAAATGTCGACTCACAAAAAAGGCTATTTTGTCAGAAATTTTCAAGTTTTTGGGCCCAAAAAGTACCTGAAATTACACTTTTTTGTCGAATTACAGTTCTTCTCGCACCAAATAGATCGGACGGGCCTTCACTTCCATGTAGGTTTTCGCCAGATAATGTCCCAAAATACCGGTACAAAAAAACTGGATTCCACTGGGCATCAATATGATGCAGACCAACGACGGCCACCCCGATACCGGATCACCGAAGATCAACTTCCGCACAATGATAAAAATAATCAGGACAAACGCCACCAGACACATAATCACCCCCATGACGGAAGAAATCATCAAAGGCGCCGTCGAAAAAGCCATGATCCCGTCAAAGGAATACATCAACAGCTTCCAGAAATTCCACTTGGTCTCTCCCCGCGCGCGCTCCACATTCTCATACTCCAGCCACTTGGTGCGAAAACCCACCCAACCGAAAATCCCCTTGGTGAAGCGATTGTACTCCCGCATGGAGAGGATCGCATCCACCATCTGCCTTCGCATCAGGCGGTAGTCTCTGGCTCCGTCCATCATTTCCGTCTTGGAAATCTTTTTCATCAGGCGATAGAACATCCGCGCAAAAAAACTGCGGATAGGCGGCTCTCCCTTGCGGTCCACACGGCGGGTAGCCACCGAATCATAGCCCTCCCAGATGCCCTCGAACATCTTGGGCAGCAGACTTGGCGGATCCTGCAGATCCACATCCATGATCACCACATAATCCCCTTTGGATTTTTCCATGCCGGCGAACATCGCCGCCTCCTTGCCGAAATTCCGTGAAAAAGAAACCAGATGCACCCGCTCATCCATCTGGCGGAGTTTCTTCACCTCCTCCACCGTGGCGTCCCGGGATCCGTCGTCTATATACAGCAATTCCAGCTCAATCTCATGCTCTTTCAAAAAAGGATCATTCTTGATCAGTTCCTCATAGAACAAGGCTACACTGGCCTCCTCGTTATAACAGGGAACGATAACGCTCAAAAGGCTCATAAGCTCCTCCTTGCCAGCCCGTTTTTCTTGCGGACACGTATATACAAAGTATACTATCCAATTTCTGATTGCGCAAGTCACATCCGGCGCCAAATTCAAAAACAATGGACTTTTCCGCGCAAATACGCTATACTGCTATAAGAGAGAGAGTATTGGAATACACGCCGCCCTCGCGGCAGATAGAAGGATGATATGAATTTTTTTCAGGAAGTTGCACAGAATACGATCTTCGTGTCGGCAGCCCTGGGCTGGCTGATCGCGCAGATCTTAAAGACTTTGATCCATCTTTTTTTTACGAAAAAGTTTGTTGCGGAGCGACTGGTGGGCAGCGGCGGTATGCCCAGCTCCCATTCCGCCACTGTCTGCGCGCTCGCCACTTCCACTGCGTTTTCCTATGGTGCGGACAGCTTTGAATTCGCCATCACCGCGATCCTCGCGATCATCGTCATGTATGACGCCATGGGCGTGCGGCGCGAAACCGGCATTCAGGCCAGCCTGCTCAACAACATCATGGAGACCTTTGAACAGATGGGACGCAGCGAGTTCTCCGCAACAGATAAGCTCAAAGAATTTGTTGGACACACCCCCCTGCAGGTGTTCGCCGGTGCGATTCTGGGTATCCTCATCGCCTACGGCCTGCACTTTATCTGGGGTGTCTGAGGTGCCTGCCATGAAATACAATCGACCTATCTATGCGCTTCTGTGCGCGTTATGTCTGCTGTGCGGCTGCTCGCAGTCGGATGCCGTCATCGACCCGATTCCGCAGGAGGAGTATTTTCCCAGCGAAGCCGAGCCGTCCGACAGTGACACCACCTACAACAGCAATATCCAGATCGTCGTGGAGGACGACACGCAGCCGCCCCGGGAAGGGCTGGAGCGCAGCCCCCTGACCAACGAGTGGATCCCGTCCGCTGCCGCGGCATCACGCCCGATCGCTGTCATGATTCCCAATGAAATCAATGCCATTCCCCATTACAATTTATCCAAGGCCTCCGTTGTGTACGAAGCCAAGGTGGAGGGCAGCATCACACGCCTGATGGCCATATACGACGACTGGACCTCGCTCAAGCGCATCGGCAACATTCGTAGCACCAGAACCTACTACGCCTACTGGGCCTTTGAGTGGGACGCTTTTCTCGTGCACTACGGCGGTCCCTACTATATCCATGATCTGATGAACGAAGAAACCACAGAGAATATTGACGGTCTGGACGGCGACGGCGGCGCATTCTACCGCTCCAAGGATCGCACCGAGCCCCACAACCTGTACACAGACGGCACCCAAATCCTGACCCGCATCAAAAGCCACAAATATGCCACGGAATACCGCGATCCGGACAGAGCACCGCATTTTGTCTTTGCCTCCAAGGCAGAACCGAATACCCTGCGTCAGTACGGGGATAACGCATACAACGCAACCTATATTGACCTCTCCGGCTGCTATCCGCTCACGCGCTGCTACTTTGAGTTCAATGAGGACGACGGCCTCTACTATCGCTATCAGCATTTATCCGGTGGCACGGATATGCCGCACACCGACGCAGACGGCACACAACTTGCCTTCAAGAACATCCTCGTCCAATACACCAAGCACGAAGTGCTCGACGACAAGGGGTACCTCGTCCTGCAGTGCCACGACGACTCCCGCGACGGCTGGTTTTTCACCAATGGCAAGTCCATCCATGTAAACTGGCAAAAAACGGGTGACTATGAAGCCACCCGTTACTATGACGACGACGGAAACGAGATCACGGTCAATACCGGCAAGACCATGATCTGCATCGTGGACGAACATGACTCGTTCACTTTCCGCTAAATTTACTGTCCGAGTCCCAATCTGTTGACTGCGGAGAAGATCGCCCGCACAGAAGCTCTCGTGATATTGGAGCTTACGCCGACGCCGTACGTAACCCGTCCCGTATCTGCATCCAGCATGTGGATATATGCTGCCGCCTGTGAATTCGAGCCACTCTGCATTGCGTGCTCCTCGTAATCCAACACCTTGATCTGGATGTGCAGCTGCTCCACCAGACCTCTCTTGACTGCATCGATCGGTCCGTTTCCGACCGCCTCGAAATACTTCTCCTCACCCTTGTTGGTGTACACGACAGACACCCTGGTGTCAAACTCCGTCTTCACCTCACCGCTCAAGTCATCCACACGCAGCTTTCTGAAATGGAACGGTTCTTTCTGATCCAGATATTCCGCCCTGAAACATTCCATAATCTTATCCGGTGATACCTCACCCTGCTGCTCGGAGATCTTCTGGATCACATCCGCGAACTCTCTCTGCATCGCCTTCGGTAGCTTGAAGCCGAAATAGGTATCCATCACAAACGCCACACCGCCCTTGCCGGACTGCGAATTGATGCGCACGATAGGCTCGTAATCTCTTCCGATATCCGAAGGATCGATGGGCAGATACGGCACCTCCCAGATCTGACTGTTCCGCTCCTTCATCGCCTGCACGCCCTTGTTGATCGCGTCCTGATGAGAACCGGAGAACGCAGTAAACACCAGCTTTCCTGCGTAAGGGTGTCTCGGGTGGATCGGCAGCTTACAGCACCGCTCATATATTTCAATGATGTCGTTGACTTTCTCAATATTCAGCTTGGGATCAATTCCCTGGGAGAACATATTATATGCAATGTTCAGCACATCCACATTACCGGTGCGCTCACCGTTGCCGAACAGCGTGCCCTCGATGCGGTCCGCGCCGGCCAGAAGCGAAAGCTCTGCCGTCGCCACACCAGTACCTCTGTCGTTGTGCGGATGCACACTGATGATCAGGCTCTCCCGGTTGTCCAAATGTTTGATCATCCACTCGATGCGATCCGCAAACACATTGGGTGTCGTCATTTCCACTGTGGAGGGCAAATTGATGATCATCGGATTGTCCGGCGTCGGTCCCCACTCGCGGATCACGGCATTACAGATCTCTGCCGCGAACTCCGGCTCGGTTCCCGTAAAGCTCTCCGGAGAATACTCCAGAATGATCTTCCCGGGGAATTTGGCCGCGCGCTCCTTCACCATGCGCGTGCCCGCCAGCGCGATATCTATGATCTCCGGCATATCCTTGTGGAACACTACATCTCTCTGCAGGGTTGACGTGGAGTTGTATATATGTACCACCGCCTGCTTGCATCCCTCGATGGACGCGAAGGTTCTATCGATCAATTCCTCCCTGCACTGGGTCAGAACCTGCACAATCACGTCATCCGGAATCATTTTCCGGTCCACGAGCTGGCGGAGAAAATCAAATTCAATCTGGCTTGCCGCGGGGAAACCGATCTCAATCTCCTTGAAGCCAAGCTTGATCAGAAACTCAAACATCTCGATCTTTTCATCCACCACCATGGGGTCGATCAGTGCCTGATTTCCATCGCGCAGATCCACGCTGCACCAGATCGGGGCCTTGGTGATCTCCTTATTCGGCCACTCTCTCTCCGGATAATCCATGACCGGATTTTTCCGGTACCGCTGATAATTTAACATGCCTTCTACCTCTCTTTGTTGTCTCTTAGATTTCCCGTAAAATCAAATTCTCATGAGAAAAAACAGCCCATCCATCGGATGAGCTGTCCATCATTCTCCCAAGCCGCTTTCCACGGCGGCTACAAGGGCTTGCAAGGCTTCTGCCTCATCCTCGCCCTCACATACAAATTCAATCTCATCACCGCATTTGACACATGCTCCCAACACACTCAACACACTCTTTGCGTTGGCAGTACTATCCCGAAATGTAAATGTAATTAGCGCCTTAAACTGCATTGCCTCCTTGCATAGGATACCCGCCGGTCTCAGATGCAAGCCAGTAGGATTCTTGATAACTACTTTCTGACTTACCATATTATGCCCTCCAATC
Source organism: Lachnospiraceae bacterium (assembly GCA_017480445.1). Classification (GTDB taxonomy): domain Bacteria; phylum Bacillota; class Clostridia; order Lachnospirales; family Lachnospiraceae; genus Acetatifactor. Next base: position 36,082 of record JAFVAO010000069.1, on the reverse strand, counting down.
CTTGTGTCGCCGGATACCCCCATGTATCCGCCCTCTCTGCGACACACTCTCTGTTATAAGAAAAAACGCTTCGCGTTATTTCTGTAAGTTGCAAAGCAACGAAGCTGCTTTTACGCAACCTTCTGATTTGAGTGCGTCCTGACGTCCGCACCTCCCTATGGTATAAATATAGCATGATTGAAAAATATACACAAGTGTTTTTTCAGACCATGTATTCCCTTAGAGTTTATTCAGCTTCCTTGATCGTAATGCGCACATTGACAGAGTTCTTCACGACAATGTCCTCCCCTGTCTGGAAGGTGACCGGTACCATATAGCTGCCGATCCGCAGGCGTTCCATGTGCTCCTTCTCCATCCACGCATCGAGATCCACAACGCCCTTCAGGCCGTTTTGCCTCAGCTCGTCCAGCGCCGCCTGCAATCCCGCTGTCTCCACAGTATAGGTGGTTTCCGCCGATTCACTGATCTCCGCCGTATACCCCTCCGGCACGTGCGCGATCGAAATATCCTCTACCGGCACCTGGAAGGATCTCTCCACAACCGCCTCCAGCGGGATCGTGATGGAGACTCTTCCGTTGAAGGAGCTGTTTGCCAGACGGATATTTTCCGGCAGATACTCCCGCAGATTGACGGTCTTGCTCACACTCTCCTGTGCGCCCGTGATGTCCACAACACCCTCCGGTATAGTGATCTCTGAAATATTCGACAACGCATATGCACTGCCTGCAATCTGCACTGTCTCCGGATCACAGGTCACCTCGCCGGATACCATGTACCCCTCCTCCGGTTCACCGGTCACGACATATTGTACAGGCACCTCCTTCATCGCCAGCACCTCTACCGTCATGCGCACATAATTCACATTTTTGGAGAGCTTCGTGTAATCCACTTCACTGCCGGTCACATCATAGAGATGCACATCCACATTCGCGGTCAGGTTCGAGGTCGCCTCCGACACATCGATCTCGGCGCCCGCATATTTCACCTGATCCACCACCGACTTCGGCCCGGACACCTCGATCCGGTTCTGATCCGGCGTCAGAGACATCACCACATATCCGTCCGATACGGTACCGACGGTGTGGCTCTGCAAGGTCACGTACTTGCTGGCCTTATCCTCTATGTTCAGCTTGACAACATCACGGCTTCCCGTGATCGACACCACATTTGCCGTGTTGGATGAAAACTCAATAGGGATCGTGTTGATATCGGTCAGCTTGCTCACATCTGCCTCCGCCACGATATCACTGCTACGCAGCTGCGTAAATACGCTCTTGGGCGCATAGACGGTGACGCGCACCACATCTGTATCATCCAATACCTCATATACCTTGTTCTCATTATCCAGAAGCTCTGTGTTGATGAGTTTCACCCGCACATTGCCCATATCCTGATCGTCTTTCGGATCGCCGATCTGCACCACCAGGAACCACAAAAGGAAAGCCAGAAAAAGGGATATGAGCTTCAGCCCCAGATTATTCAGCAATTTTTTCCTCATTCTTTGCCTTTCCCTTTCCTTTCCAAATCCGTTTCGAGCGATTGTCATCCACACTGCCGGTCAATGCCTGTTCCAATACAGTGCGCAGACTCTCCGCATCCAGATTTCTGTTCAGCTCGCCCTCCATCGCTGTGCTGATCTTACCGGTCTCCTCCGACACGATCACTGTGATGGAATCGGACATCTCCGATACGCCCACGCCGGCGCGGTGTCTTGTCCCCAGTTCCTTGCTCAGCTGCAGGTTGTCCGACAGCGGAAGATAACAGGTGGCTGAGACCACTCTGTTGCCACGAATCAACACGGCGCCATCGTGCAGCGGTGTATTGTGCTCGAAGATATTGATCAACAGCTGGCTGCTGACAATCCCATCCACGTCGATGCCCGTGCGCTCCAGATCCCGCAGGGAAACCTGCCGTTCGATCACAATCAGCGCGCCAGTTCGCACCTTCCCCATCTCCACACAGGCCTTGACGATCTCCTGGATGGTCTTCTCTGAAAACTCACCCTCCGTTTTGCCGGTGGATTCAAACGGTATGATCGAATTAAAAATATTACTCTTGCCCAGTTCCTCCAATGCTCGACGAAGCTCCGGCTGCAAAATCACGACCAGCGCCGTCACGGCAATCCCCAACACATTCTGCGCCATCCACAGGATGGTGTTCATTTTGAAAAGCGATGCCAAGAGCAAAAATCCGCAAATCACAATAAGACCCTTCAGAAGTGTCCATGCTCTGGTAGCCTTCATCCACACCAACACATAATACACGAGCAGGGCAAGAATCAGAATCTCCAATAGATCCCCCACATCCATGATGGTGCCGTATATGCTGAAATTTCTCAGATAATCAACAATTTCGTCCAAGCGCCGCATGCCTTACAACAACTCCTCATAATCCTCATCTTCTTCGTCCTGCCTGCTGATCGTCACACTTCGCCTCCCCGTGCCGACGTCATAGCGCTGTGCAGGTCTTCTCGGCGTATTGATTCTCTTTACGGTCTTCGTGGAAGCGGATACCGTTATTTTCGGAACCGCTTTTACATAATAATAATATTCGTCATCCTCAAACTGTACTTTCTCTGTCCGGCTGTGATCCACACAGAACCGGAAAAACTCGATCACCTTGGCAATCCCCAGCGCCAAAATACTCCCTAGTATTGCACCGATCACGGAGATCTTGATGTCATAGATCAGATCGCCGACCAGCAGGATCGCCAGATTTAAGATCGCGCCGGAAACCATGGCAATCGTCCAGGAATAGTCAATGGACATCCGGCGGATCAGATACACGACGATCACCGTGATGACAAATGCCGCCACAACCACCAGCATTTCCTTGTTTCCCAACACGGCATCCACAATCAACCGAAGCTTTGCCATGGCATCGCCATCATTCATGGCATTGACCGTCGTCGCATTGCTCGTTACCGCTGCCAGCAGATAGTACACGACCACACCGCATCCCACCGTGACAGCAGACGCCGGCGTGCCGAGCAGCCCCACTGCGATCGGCACCACATAGGGAATCTTGCATGCATACAAAAGTGGCACCAGAATAACCACAATCGAATCTTTAGAGCTGAAACGGAAAAACAGCAGAAACATCAGCATGTACACCACCGCTCCAAACAGTGCAACCTCTAGCGACATCGCATACATATGCAGCATGGTAAACGCCGCAGCAAACAGTATAATAAAAAACATGGGCAAAAAAGAGCATGCCAGTGCAACAATCAGTACCAGCGCAATATTGTTGATCTTGCTCATATATCCCAGTTCACTGTTGATGACCAAAAGGGTGACAAACGCCAGCAAAAATTTTACCACCGGTAAAATAATGGCTTCATTTTTGGCATAAACCAATTTAATTTTTTCTCTCAGTTCCAGTAATTCCGTCATACGAAGCTCCCGTCAGTTCTCCTCATACATCGAGTTTAATTTTTTGAGGTTCTGATAATAGGCCCTCAAACTTTTCCGCGCTTTGGAATACTTGTACGCGCAGATCACATAGGATATACCGCCGTACACAATGACCGTGATCCCATAGTACATCAGGATCGTCTTGGCAAAGCTGATCATATCCATCTTATAAATATCCTGCATGAACATCTCTATGTCATAAAAAATATATAGGGCAAAAATCAGCGCAAAGGAAATCGTAGCGCAAAAAATCGCCTTCAGCACTTGAAGCGCAATATAGTCCGCGCGAAAATAATTCACAATCTTCATATACTTTCGCCCTTCGTGCTCCTCAAATGCCGCCATTCTTGTCATCAGAATCACTTTTTCCTCATTGATCATGATAGCCTCCGTCTTACTGCAGGAAACGCATCTTGGCACTTGACTTCTCTCTCTTGTAGAGGGTGGGCTGCGTTGCCTTATTGTCTCTGATCAGACTATTCAAATTATTCGCCATGGCGGTTCTGCACTTATCACAGAACTTACCGCTACGGATCGGCACACCGCAACTCTCGCACTCCAGTATAATGGCTGAATCCGACATCAGCTCCAGACGCTCTTCCTTCAGCCACTGGCGGATCTGGCTCATTTCCACCTCACAGGCCTCGGATATCTCCCGCATGTCGGCGCCGCGGTGTTCTTCAATATATTGCTTGGTCTGCTGGAATTTCTCCTCGAGCTTTTCCCTGCAGGCAGCGCAAAGAATCGGTCCGCTCAGATAATTAAAAATTTTCCTGCATCCTCTACATGTTCTGATATCATCCATGATAAACCCTCCTTTTCAAAATCAATACAACCGCTTTCCTATATCCCCGCCCCGCATGCCAGCGTCACATAATACACCTTCTCTACGCCGCCGGCCTGTAATGCCCGCGTGGCTTCGTCTATCGTACTTCCCGTCGTATAGATATCATCCACCACTATGACTGTCTCTAATTTTACATCATTTTGTCTCATAATAAAAGCCTTTTTCAAATTATTTTGCCGTTCTTTTGGATTTAATCGTTTCATGGGTGTCGTATCCTTGATCCGGTATAAGACATCCTCCCGCACCGGAATGTCCAGTTCTCTCCCCAGTGCCCGTGCAAGCAGTGCCGCCTGGTTGTACCCGCGCTTCCGGAAACGCTTTTTGTGCAAAGGAATGGGGATCACCGCCGCTGGATGCACACTGCGGATAAAGTCTCCGAGATAATAGGCCAGCTCCTCGCCAAAATACGCGGCGTACTCACGCCGTTCGCCGTATTTGAGCCGGTAGATGGATGCGGCCACACTCTCATATTCATAGAGTGCTCTGCCCCGCACATACACATGTGGTTTGGTCCGGCAGTCTCCGCACAGCTCGCCCTCCTCCTGCAGTTTTTTCCCGCATTTCATGCAATAGGGCGCAGTGACCAGACGAAGCTTCGGCGCACACTCCGCGCAGATTTTCTCAGAGAAATCCGCTACAATCCCGTCGCACACCGGGCACCGCGTCGGGAATAAAAGTCGCGCAACAGAGCCGCCTGCCCGCCGCATCCACCGCGCAAAAGCACTATCCCTTACCCCGCGCAGCCATTGCGCGCGCATACGACCGCCTGCACCGCTCATCCCTCCACCTCACAGATTCGCTCCTCCAGGCCGGTATAGCGCCTGTTCTCACGCACATTGTCGATCATTTCTTCCACCGTCGCACTGCTGCCCAGGATCGTGACACAGCTGCGTGCCCTCGTGATCGCCGTGTAGAGCAGATTCCGGTTGAACAACATCTTCGGTCCCGTCAGCAGCGGCAGAATTACCGCCGGATATTCACTCCCCTGTGACTTATGTATGGTGACGGCGTAGGAGAGCTCCAATTCCTCCAACATACTGAAAGGATACGTTACCTGCCGCTGTTCGTCATACTCTACCACAAGCTCCGAGGCTGCCTCGCGGATCTCCTTGATCCGTCCGACATCCCCGTTGAAAACGCCCATCCCTCTGTCCACGGGGATGCCGTATCTGCTGACAACCTCCCACTCCAGCTGGTAGTTATTTTTCACCTGCATCACCTTGTCCCCCTCGCGGAAGATCGTGTCTCCGACCTGATGCTCTCTCTTTTTGGCATCCGGCGGATTTAAGTACTTTTGCAGAATGACATTGAGTGTCTCACAGCCCAGACTTCCTTTGCGCATTGGCGTCAACACCTGGATGTCCAGCGGCGTCGCCTGCACATAGGGCGGCAATTTATCCTGAATCAGCTGCACCATGTGCTTATAAATCACTGGCACCTCCTTGCGCTCCAGCACAAAAAAGTCCTTGGACCGGTTATCCATCGCAATGTGCTCTCCATGGTTGATCTTATGCGCATTGACGACAATATCGCTCTCTCCCGCCTGTCGGAAAATCTTCTGCAGCACAACCATGGGGAACTTTCCGCTGTTGATCAGATCCCGCAGCACCTGTCCGGGTCCCACACTCGGCAGCTGATCCACATCTCCTACCAAAATCAGCCGTGTTCCAGGCACAATGGCTTTTAACAGCGCATGGAACAATTGAATATCCACCATCGACATTTCGTCAATGATCACCACATCCGTCTCCAGCGGCGTCATTTCATTGCGCTCAAACCGCACCCTTCTGCCATCCTCATCGGAGAGTGCGCCATTCAGTTCCAACAATCGGTGGATGGTCTTCGCCTCGAACCCGGTGGCCTCCGTCATGCGCTTTGCCGCCCTGCCCGTGGGCGCCGCCAGCACAATATCCAGACCCTCTGACGCAAAATAGCGCAGCAGCATATTGATGGTGGTCGTCTTACCGGTTCCCGGCCCTCCGGAGAGGATGAATAAACCATTTCGGATACCGCTCATCACCGCTGCGAGCTGCAGCTCATCCAACTCCATCTTATGCTCCAGCATCATCCGTTCCAGCGTCTTTCGCATGGCCGCTTCCTGCGCGGGAAGCACCTCCGACTCCCACATCGGGATATTCAGCTGTTTCAGCATCACCGCACAGCCAAGCTCCAGATAATAATAGTGTGCGGTATACACCTTGTCTGCCTTGATGACCAGCTTTTTTTCCATGGCAAGGTTCTCTATCTGCGGCCGGATATACTGCATATCCACACCCAAAAGCGCCCCCGCCCGCTCCAGCAGTCCATCCATCGGCAGATAACAATGTCCCTCCGACACTGCCTGCAGCAACGTGTAAAACACACCGCTGCGGATGCGATAATCCGAGTCGGTATGGATTCCGATCCGCGCCGCGATCTCATCCGCGATCTTAAAACCGACGCCCGAGATATCCTCCGCCAGTCGATATGGGTTCTCTTTCATCACACCGTACAGCTCCATCCCATACGTGTTATAAATCTTCACAGCAAGTGTATTGGATATGCCGAACTGCTGCAGATAAACCAGCGCCTCCCGCAGATCTTTTTTCTCCTCCATCTGCACGCCGATCTCCTGCGCCTTGCGCTTGCTGATCCCCTTGATCTCCGCCAGCCGCTCCGGCTCTTCCTCGATGATCCGGAAGGTATCGTCGCCGAATTTTTTGACAATGCGCGCCGCAAGCGCCGGTCCCACCCCTTTGATGGCACCGCTGCCCAGATAACGCTCCATACTTGCGCTGTCCTTGGGCGCTACCGTGTGGTAGCCACTGATCTTGAACTGCTGTCCGTAGACCGGATGCTCCACATATTCGCCCTCCGCCTCGATGGTCTCTCCCTGGGCAAGCCCTTTGCACAACCCCACTGCTGTAAGCTCTTTGTCATCCGCCATCAGACTCATGACTGTATATCCGTTTTCCTCATTTTGGAAAATGATATGATCTACATAACCGTCTATCGTTTCCATATTGTTTTCCTTTAGTCGTGTATATTTTTCCGAAACGGAAGAAATGAGACATGATCCATACATAGAAAAACTGCATTTCCTGTAAAGGAACATAAGCGGGCAGCTTATGACAGGCTGCCCGCATCCACACCATAATTGCGTTTCATTTGCTCGTAGAGCATCTGTGCCAGTCCCAGACTATTCTGCTCTGTCGAATCCTCTGCAACCTTCTGTATCATTTCATCCTTGAAATAATCCAGCATCGTCGAATTGGAAGAGCCGCTGCTCTCGCTCTTGGGGATCGTATTTACCATCTCCTTAAATACCTGCTCCATAAAGTAAGCTTCAAACTTTTTACAGGCATCCATCAGTTCGTCATCCGACGCATTGCTGTAGTCCGATTTCAGCTGTCCCTCCAGTTTCGAAGCAGCTACCTTGGATGCGGATGTATACAGATCATTTACAGAAGAAAGATTGCCGATATCCATAACCATCCTCCTTTACATCACCGTTACCGCTTCAGATTATTCGCCTGCTGCAGCATTTCATCCGTCGTTGTAATCGCCTTGGAATTCAGCTCATACGCACGCTGTGCCACGATCATATTAACCATCTCATCCACCACCTGTACGTTGGAACCCTCCAGGTAACCCTGAATGACCTTGGATTTCTCAATATTCTGGTTGGTCGCCTCATTGATCGGCTCTCCGCTGGCAGAACTCTGTCTGTAACGGCTCTCCGACAACTTCTCCAGACCGTTGGGGTTGCTGAACTGGAAGACACCGATCTGAATCCCCATCGGCTGCGGATTGTTTTTGTCGTCCGGATAACACAGATTGCCGTCACCATCTACGGTAATCCGGCTGGAGACATAGCTCTCGTCCAACACGATCGCCTTGCCCGTCGAATCCAGCACAGGTAAGCCCTCCGTGCTGGCCAGCATATTGCCGCCGTTTGCCAGCGTGAACATGAAGTTACCGTTTCGGGTATAATAGGTCTCCCCGTCTCTGCCCTGCAATGCAAAAAAGCCTTTACCATCCAACGCAAAAGCGGAATCACTCTCCGCCGCCAGAAAGCTTCCCGTCTTAAACACAGAGGTGATGGAAGCGTTCCGCACACCCAAACCTACCTGCGCGCTACTGGGCTTGTTGTCGCCGTTCGCCGAGGTGGTTTTTGTCTGGATATTCTGGTACAACAGGCTCTTGAATTCATTCACCTGCGTCTTATATCCCGCGGTATTCACGTTCGCCAGATTGTTCGCGATCGTATCTACATTTGTCTGCTGCGCGATCATACCGGTCGCTGCCGTCCATAAACTTCTTACCATAAGCCGACCCCTTTCATCCTGCTATTATGACAGTCTTCCCAACTGGGTAACTGCGATCTCCAACGAATCATCATAGGTCTGTATCAGTTTCTGATTGGCCTCGTAGGCTCTGCTGATGCTGATCAAATTGACCATCTCACTCACCGTCTGTACATTGGCCATCTCAAGATAACCTGTGTAGACAGAAGCGGTTCCCGCCGTCTGTCTGGCACCCTCAATCGGTCGGAAGTAACTCTCACCAAACCGCTCCAGATAATCATAGTCTTCAAAGTCTACCACCTGAACCTGCGCGATTACCCTGCCGTCCTGACTGATCCGCCCATCCTCAGTGATATCCGAGTCCTTCGCGGTATCCATCTGGATCCGTCGGTTATTGACATCCAGCACGTAGTCGCCCTCCGGCGTCACCAGATACCCTTCCTTTGTCAACGTAAACTGTCCGGCACGCGTATACATGGTACTGGTCTCGCCGGCCTTGTTGGTGTACTCAATTGCAAAGAACCCGTCTCCGCCCAGCGCCAGATCATACGTATTGCCGGTCTCACGGAATGACCCCTGTGAGTAATCCACATAGTTTTCACCGATCTTCACACCCGGATTGCGCACGCCGGTTCGCTGCACATTGGACAATCCTGCGGAAATATCCTTGATCTTCACCGTCAGTACATCGTCGAATGACTGGCTGGTGGATCCTTCCTTCTTATAGCCTACAGTGGAAACATTTGCCAGATTGTTCGTCATGACATCCATTCTGTTCTGTTCATTCACCATACCGGTCCATGCCGTATACAATCCTCTGAGCATATGGTTTCCTCCCGATTCTTCATCTGATGCTTCGACCGATTCTCTTGCGGATTCATCAGCCGTTCCCCCGCCGGATACTTCGGTCGGCTACTCTCTGTATCCCGCCAAAAACTCTACATACTGTCCTGTACCGATTGCCACCGCAGTCATGGGATCCTCCGCGGTCATCGTATTGATACCGGTTCTGGAATAAATCAGATCCTCCAGTCCTCGCAGCAGGCTGCCGCCCCCCGTCAGGACAATCCCTCGGTCGGCAATATCCGCTGCAAGCTCGGGCGGTGTCTTCTCCAACACACTGTGAATCGTCTCCACAATCTGTGAAGTGGTCTCCTTCAACGCCTCCTCGGTCTCTTCGGAGGACACCTTCACCGTCTTCGGCAAACCCGTCACCAGATTACGGCCTCTGACATCCATGTAATCCACCTCCGGACGCTTATAGACAGAGCCGATCTTGATCTTGATATCCTCTGCGGTTCTCTCACCGATCAACAAATTATGTTTCTTACGCATATAACGCACCAATGCCTCGTCAAAATCATCGCCGGCAATCTTGATGGACGCGCTGACTACCGTACCTCCCAGAGAGATCACGGCAATATCCGATGTACCGCCCCCGATATCCACGATCATGTTCCCACAGGGCTTGGAGATATCGATCCCCGCGCCGATCGCCGCCGCAATGGGCTCCTCAATGATGGAGACCTCTCTGGCGCCCGCCTGATAGGTTGCATCCTCCACCGCCTTCTTCTCAACTTCTGTGACACCGCTAGGCACACATACCGCGATGCGCGGCTTCCGGAAGGTTCTTTTGCCAAGCGCCTTCTGGATAAAATATTTCATCATTTTCTCTGTCACGGTGTAATCCGAAATAACACCCTGCCGCAGCGGTCTCACCGCCACGATGTTGCCCGGTGTACGTCCCAGCATCAGCCGGGCATCCTCTCCGATGGCTTTAATCTTATTCGTATCTCTATCAAAAGCTACTACAGAGGGCTCTTTTAAGACAACGCCCTTTCCTCTGATGTAGACAAGTATGCTCGCTGTACCCAAGTCAATTCCGATGTCTGTGCACTGCATTGATTCTTCCCCTTTCCGGTATCCCTATGCCTCCTGATTTGTTCCTGACTAATTATTATAACCGATATTTTGTCAAATTCCTAGGGGTTTATAAAATTTTAAAAAATTAAATTTAGGCACCCGGAATATGCCCCTTTGTGAAAAGCGTCCCTTTGATCCCACCAAAAGCAAAATGCAAGAATCAGAATGGATCCATCCACTCTTATTCCTGCATCCATGCACGTTTGTCCTGTATATCCTTCCAGACCGCTGTTCGCTTTACCTGTTACATATATCGGCATATTTTTATAAAACTTTAGGGCTGGTTTCGGGATGTCTTCGCGGATGTCTCTGTCTTCTCTTTCTTTTGCACCTTCTTCGGTTTCTTCGCCTTGTCCGAGTTTTGCGTATTCTCCGACTTTTTCGCCTTGTCCAACATCTTCTGAATATAGATCCCCGTATAGGATTTCTGATTTTTCGTGATCTCCTCCGGCGTGCCCTTCGCGATCACCGTGCCGCCCTTGTCGCCGCCCTCGGGACCGATGTCGATGATATAGTCCGCCGTCTTGATCACGTCCAGATTATGCTCGATGACCACAACGGTATTACCGCCGTCCGCCAGCCGGTGCAAGATGTCCACCAGCTTGTGAACGTCCGCAAAATGCAGTCCCGTCGTGGGCTCATCCAGAATGTAAATAGTCTTGCCCGTGCTGCGTCTGGAGAGCTCCGTCGCCAGCTTGATCCGCTGCGCCTCGCCGCCGGAAAGCTCCGTCGAAGGCTGTCCCAGCTTGATGTAGGAAAGTCCCACATCATACAAAGTCTCGATCTTTCGCTTGATGGAGGGCAGATGCTCAAAGAAGGGCAGCGCCTCCTCCACCGTCATATCCAGCACATCGTAAATGCTCTTGCCTTTATATTTGACCTCCAGCGTCTCTCGGTTATAGCGCTTGCCGCCGCAGACCTCACAGGGCACATACACATCCGGCAGAAAGTGCATCTCTATCTTGATGATACCGTCACCGCCGCAGGCCTCGCATCTGCCGCCCTTTACATTGAAGCTAAAGCGACCTTTGCCATATCCCCTCGCCTTCGCGTCCGCCGTGGAGGCGAACAAGTCTCTGATCTGGTCGAACACGCCTGTATAGGTCGCAGGATTGGATCTCGGCGTGCGTCCGATGGGCGACTGGTCGATGGCAATCACCTTGTCCAGCTGATCGAGGCCCTCAATATCCTTATGCTTGCCCGGAATACATCTGGCACGATTCAGATCCCTTGCCAGATGCTTATATAAAATCTCATTCACCAGAGAACTCTTACCGGAACCTGACACACCTGTCACACAGGTCATCACTCCCAGCGGAAATTCCACATCAATATTTTTCAGGTTATTCTCCTGCGCGCCTACAACCTTGATCCATCCATTTGGCTTTCTGCGCTTCTTCGGCACCGGGATTGCCAGCTCTCCGCTTAAATATTTGCCCGTGATAGACTCCGGCACCTGCATGATCTCCTCAGCCGTGCCGCAGGCGATGATCTCGCCGCCGTGGGAACCCGCGCCCGGCCCGATATCCACCACATAATCCGCAGCCAACATCGTATCCTCGTCATGCTCCACCACGATCAGCGTATTGCCCAGATCCCGCAGACTTTTCAAAGTGCCCAGCAGCTTGTCATTGTCCCGCTGGTGCAGTCCGATACTCGGCTCGTCCAAAATATAGCACACACCCACCAGACCGGAACCGATCTGCGTTGCCAGCCGGATTCGCTGCGCTTCACCTCCGGAGAGAGACGCCGTTCCCCGCGCCAGCGAGAGATAATCCAGTCCCACATCCACGAGGAACTGTACCCTTGCTTTTATCTCCTTGAGAATCTGTTTTCCGATCAGGATCTGCTGCTTCGTCAGCTCCAAAACCTCCAGAAAATCATGCAGATCCGTCACTGACATGGAAGTGATCTCGTAGATATTCTTGCCGCAGACCGTCACTGCCAGAGACTCTTTTTTCAGGCGCATGCCCTTACATTCCTTGCAGGGCGTGATGCGCATGAAGGACTCATACTCCTGCTTCATCGTCTCGGAAAACGTCTCGCGGTACTTGCGCTCCACATTCTTGATCAGACCTTCGAAGGCGATCGGATACACTCCTCTGCCCCGCTGTCCGACATAATGCACATCCACCTGCTTGTCCGTGCCGTGGATCAGGATCTCCTTCACTTCATCCGAATAGTCCTCAAAGGGCGTGTCCAGATCAAAATGAAATTCCTTGCACAGCGCCTGCAGCGTAGCGTTCGTAAAGCTGGATTTATCCATACAGGACTGCCATCCCGTCACCGCGATGGCGCCCTCGTTGATGCTAAGCCTCTGATCCGGGATCATCAGATCGATGTCAAACTCCATCTTATATCCCAGTCCCGCGCACTCCGGACAGGCGCCGAAGGGATTGTTGAAGGAAAAGCTGCGCGGCTCCACCTCGCTGATGCTGACGCCGCAGTCCGGACAGGAGAAGCTCTGGCTGAAGGTCAGCGTCTCCCCACCGATCACATCCACCATCAAAAGTCCGTCTGCCAATCCCAGCACATTCTCGATAGAGTCGGTCAGTCTCCGCTCGATCCCCGGCTTCACCACCAGACGATCCACTACGATCTCAATATTATGCTTGATATTTTTCTCTAACTTAATCTCCTCCGTGAGCTCATAGAGATTTCCGTCGATGCGCACGCGGACATAACCGCTCCTCTTCGCGCGGTCAAGCACCTTCTCATGCTCACCCTTTCTGCCGCGCACCACCGGCGCCAGCAGCTGGATCTTCGTTCCCTCATCCATGACCATGATCTGGTCCACCATCTGATCCACACTCTGCCGCGCGATCTCCCGACCGCACTTCGGGCAGTGTGGAATCCCAATGCGGGCGTAGAGCAGACGGAAATAATCGTAGATCTCCGTCACCGTTCCCACCGTGGAACGAGGATTTCTGTTCGTCGATTTCTGATCGATGGAGATCGCTGGAGAGAGCCCGTCGATCCGCTCCACATTCGGCTTCTCCATCTGTCCCAGAAACATCCTCGCATAGGAAGACAGCGACTCCATATACCTGCGCTGCCCCTCCGCGTAGATCGTGTCAAAAGCCAGCGACGACTTCCCGGAACCTGACATTCCTGTCAGCACCACCAGCTCATTTCTGGGGATGTCCACATTTACATTTTTCAGATTATGCTCATTGGCGCCCCGCACCTTGATGTACTCGCGGGGACGCATCTTTTTTACTTCTTCCACTGAAGGCTTCCTCGATTCTGTCATAGTTGTTATTCATATATTCATGCAATAATGGCGTGGATTACATAATAGCACATACGTTCTGTTTTTTCAATAGGGTTTGGAAAACTGATTTCATACAAATTCTGGGGATTTTTGCAACAGCTATTGACAGTCTTACTTAATTTTGCTATTTTATGAACAAAGAAATGGGTTTTGTGTCCGGTAAGCTCTTTATGGGTCGAGGGAGTTGCTCGTTTCTTTTTTTATGTCCAAAATATCATACAAATACATCTTTTCATCAGCTGCATGTCTAATTAGTATAGTTGCCCGAAAAAGATTATATCTTTCAATTCCTCCTGATTCGCTATATACTGGCAATTCAAATCTTGAATCATACCGATACCAACCATATTTTGCATCCCTAATATGTCTCTCATCCGCATTCTCTCTATAACGCTTATTGTCAGCTATTTCAAGCATCTCCGGTATTCCTTGAGCAGCGTTCGCTTTAGCCTTTGCAATAGTTCCCATGAGTTTGTGCGTATACCGTGAGCCTGCATATTCATCTGGAAAATCTGTTCCAATAAAAATCATATCGTCGGCGTTCGATATTTCATACATTTTGCCTACATAATCCCTAAGATAGTTTTTTACATCGTCCCAGTCAATATTTCGCTTTCCCTTGAAGCGGATATCATTTATCCTTACTAATTTCTTGCCTTTAGAATCAGTCACAATTTCAACATCTCTTTCCATGTAACACTACTCCTTTGCATTTTGAAGCATATTCATATATGCTAACAGTCTCCTCTTATTTGAATCTGACAGTTCTTGGTATTCTTTAACAAGTTCTGCCTCTGTACCATCCATGACAACGGATGCGTCAAAGTCAATCGTAGCGTTATCCGGTTTTCCCATGAGTAATTCCTCCGGCGTAATTCGAAGCACTTCGCATATGATCATAATCTTATCTGCCCCCGGATTTGTACTCCTTCGCTGCCAGTCAAAAATTGTATGTCGGGATATGCCTGTCAATCTCGACAATTCCGGCATGGACATCCCTTTTTCATTCATTATGTTAAACAACCTTTCGCTTATCGTCATATTTGACCTCCTTAAAGCAGTTTGTTGGCATATACCAACAATAGCACATATTGATAATTTCTTCAATAGAATCATGACATCTCTTTTCGGCTTGCAAAGTCTGACTATATATGCTATCGTCTATATAAATATACATCAGATTTAAATTTACGGAGGAATCTGCCATGGCGAAACGTGGAAAAAATATTCAGCTTTTCCTCATGGATGGTGATGCAAGCGGAAGAATTAAATGTACAATGGCAAATTGGACCGGAATTGCATATAAAATACCGAGAATATACTTGAATGAGTGCAAAGATCGTGCCGACTTGAAGCAAAGCGGTGTTTATTTCATGTTCGGAACTTCCGGTGACGATGAACATTCAATATATGTAGGACAGGCAGGCTCTCGAAAAAATGGCGAAGGACTTTTTCAAAGAATAAGAGAACCTCACGACAGCATTGATTGGACGGAAGTAATTACTTTCTCGACGACAAATAATTCTTTTGGGCAAACAGAAATATCTTATCTTGAAAATCGTTTCCATGAACTTGCCAAAAGCGCAAATCGATATACGGTTGTAAACTCCAACAGTCCTGCACAAGGAAACATTACAGAAGAAAAGGAAAGCGAACTTGAAGAGTTTATAGATTATGCACAAATTATTGTCGGAACACTCGGGCATCGTGTATTTGAACCTGTTCTGGAAGCTTCCGACAACAATGAAGTGTCGGAAGAACTAATTTTAAAAAACTCCAAAGCAGACGCAGTTGGGGCAAGAACTTCGGATGGTTTTGTTGTAAAAAAAGGAAGCAAATTAGCTGCTACGGCAACACGAAGTTGCCCTACATATATTAGAAATCTCAGAGAAAGATATAAAACCAGAATCGACTCAAAAAATAAGCTTACAGAAGATACACTATTCCAAAGTCCTTCTACAGCCGCCGGCTTTGTCATGTATGCCAGTCAAAATGGTCTGCAAGTCTGGCTGACTCATGCAGGTGTTCAACTCAAAGCACTCGACAATTCGCTCTGATACAAAAAGAAAGTTTTATAGGGCAGTCGCGCTAAGCAATGGCGCGCTGCCCTTTTCTAATCTTTCACAGCCCCAATCCATATCCGGCAGCAACTCCGATACCTGCGGACAGCAGGATCAGCAAGATCGGATGCTTCTTTCTGAATGCCAAGACAGCCATCACCGCAAAGATACCGGCGCTCACTAAAAATGACGCATCCACCAAGAATCCGTTCGAAAAAAACACATCTTTTCCAATCGATAAAAATGCCGCGGCGATCAACCCCACCACCGTCGGTCGAAGCCCCGTCATCGCGCCCTCCATAAGCCTGCTGCGCCGGAAGCGGTCATAAAATACCGCCACCAAAAGGATCACCAGAAATGACGGAAGCACAACCGCGAAAGTCGCGCACGCAGCGCCACCTAATCCGCCCACAGTCATGCCGACATATGTGGAAATATTGACCGCAAACGGTCCCGGCGTGCTCTCACTCACCGCTATGAAATTGATCAGATCGGAAGTGCTCATCCACTCATGCGCGGTCACTTCTTCCCGGATCAGCGGGAGCATCGCGTAACCGCCGCCGAAGGTGAACAGCCCGATTTTAAAAAAAGTCCAAAACAGCTCCAGATAGATCATCCGCTCACCCTCTCCTCTTTTCTATACAGGCTCTTACTTGTCTGTACAGAATACCGCAGATTGCGCACACCGCAATAATCAGGATCACATTTACATGGAATGCCGCAACCATATTAAACGCAAATGCCATCACGCAATACGCGAACCAATTCTTTTTACACTGCGAGAACATGGACCACAATGCCTTCAGAATCAACGCCATCACACCTGCCCGTATCCCCCAGAAGGCATACCGTACCGCTCTCACCTCTTGAAACGCCGCGAGCACACAGGATACCGCGACTATGATAAAAAAGGACGGAAGTACAACTCCGAGAGTTGCACATATCGCGCCCTTTACTCCCGCTATCTTATGCCCGATAAACGTCGCCGCGTTGACCGCTATCGGTCCGGGCGTCGACTCCGCGATCGCGACCACATCCAATATGTCATCATCGCTGATCCAATGTCTGGCCTCCACAACCTCCCGCTGGATCAACGGGATCATTGCATAACCACCGCCGAAGGTAAACACCCCGATCTTCGCGAACGTCATAAAGAGATCGATCAGTTTAAAATCCATATATACTCACCCCTACAAGTATCTTTTTCATTTATCCGGCAATAATGTCTATAACACAAAAAAACAACGCAAGAGCACTATCCTTAGGAAAGGACGTTCCATCACATGAAAAAAGCTGCACCCCGACACATCGGCATCATACCGGACGGCAACAGACGCTGGGCATCCGAACACGGTCTCCAGAAAGAAGACGGGTACGCCTACGGACTGGCTCCCGGCTTACAGCTCGTACGCCATGCCAAGAAACTCGGCATCGAGGAACTCACCTATTACGGTTTCACCGTGGACAACTGTAAACGCCCCAAGGTGCAGTTCGAGGCTTTTCGCGCTGCCTGTGTGGAGGCAGTACATCTGCTGACCAAAGAAGGCGCGGACTTGCTCGTCTTAGGTGATCAGGCCTCCAAATGCTTTCCCGAAGAGTTGATCCCCTACACCACCAGAACCACTGTAAACGGCGGCGGCATCAAGCTCAATTTTCTGGTCAATTACGGTTGGCAGTGGGATCTGTCACACATACGTCAGGACGGACGCGCCCACTCTGCCGATGTTTCCCGCATCGACCTGATCATCCGCTGGGGCGGCATGCGAAGACTCTCAGGCTTCTTGCCCATCCAGTCCGTGTATGCGGATTTTTATGTCATAGACCGCTACTGGCCCGACTACCGCAATTCGGATCTGCGCGACGCGATCGCCTGGTACTCCCGTCAGGATGTGACACTGGGCGGGTAATGTCCCCATCTGCACACGATTACAATACTGCACTATTCACTCGTTCTGTCCCAACACCTCTCCCTGTCCGCATCCGTGATTTTACGTACCACCCGGCAAGGATTCCCGTACGCCACACTGTGATCCGGGATATCCTTCGTCACCACGCTTCCGCCGCCGATCACCACATCACTTCCGATCGTCACCCCCGGCATCACCTGCACGCCGGCGCCGATCCACACATTATCTCCCACCGTGATCGGATACGCGTACTCCAGGCCCTGATTCCTCCGCTCGTAATCAATCGGATGCCCCGCCGTGTGAAATCCGCAATCCGGAGCGATAAATACATTATCCCCAAAGACAACCTTCCCGCCGTCCAAGATCACCGTATTGTGATTCGCAAAAAAATTCTCGCCGATCTCGATATTGTACCCGTAATCACACCAAAAGGGAGCAACTATGCAGAATGCTCCCTTCGTCTTGCCCAAAAGCTTTTTCATGAGCGCAGTCCGCGCCTCCTCATCGGAGGGACGCAACTGATTATATTCATAGCACAAATCCTTCGCGCGTTTCCGCTCCTCAAGCAGATCCGGATCATAATTCGCGTCATACAATTTCTGAGCCAGCATCTTTTCTTTTTCTGTCATAATTTGTTCCCTCTTTTCATCCGATCCGTAGATTGCTCCAATAACCGTTCAATCTCGCATGTCTCACCAAAATCAGATCTCCCGACATTAATCTCCAAAATACTCTTGCCACTTTCAAAATATAATGTCGGAATTAAGCGCAACGCCTCGTCCAGTCTTTTGAATGCATCCGTATCCTCCGCAGAAATAAAAAGTACAAATTCATCCACTGCGACACGAAAAACTTCTTTTACAACCTTTTTCAACCTCGCTGCCACAAGAATCACACAATTATCCCCAGTCGGAAGACTGTAATGATCCCATATATACTTTATGTCGTTGATTCCGACGCACACCACTACAATCCTGTAATTTTCGTGTTTTATAAGATCCACATACTTTCCTAAAGAGTTCTTGTCGTACGCGCAAGATTGACTATCCTCATTCAATTCTAAATACATTTGCATTCCTCTCTGTGTCGCCCAACCTTTTCAAATTTCTACCCGGATTTCGGGTCGAACACAATTTATGATTGGGTCGAGCACTTCGTCCGCAGCCTCCTCATCCGCAAAAGCGGATTTTTCAAGCAATGTCATATCATTTTCCCCTCTACAACTTATACTGCATAAAATTCCCATTCTTCACAAACCCAAAATCCGTATACAGAAGCACTCCCATATCGGACGCTGTGATCTGCACCGTTCCGCAGCCATACGCCTTCGCTTCCTCCACCACTCTGGGAAGCAGTTCCTTTGCAATCCCCTGCCGTCTATAAACCGGATCGGTAAACATACTGGAGAGAAGCCCCATCTTTCCACTGGGGCAGCCGAAATACGGCGGTTTTCCACAAAAGACATCCCGCTCGTCCCGACGATTTTCTCCTTTTCTTCGCCATCCGCACCCTCTGTGACCACAGCAAGCCATGACACAAACGTCCCGTCTGCCATATGTCTGGTATAATAATCCCGCAGTGCCGGAGCACGATCTAAATCCTCCGTCGCCCCTTCTTCCCGAAGCTGATGAATCCGCATCTGAATAAATCTATCCAAATCTTTTTCAATCAATTTTCTATAAGTGATCTTCATTGCCTACCTCTCAAACGTTCTCGCTACATCCTGAAGCAGCTCTCTGATCTGCAAATGCTGGGGACACACCCGCTCGCACTTGCCGCACTTGATACAGTCGGACGCCTTTCCGTGACCGTTTCCCGTGATGACATTGTTGTAATAATACCCTGTGTTCCAGTTGTGGAACGCCTCGTGCGCATTCAGCGAAGAAAACATATCCGGTATGCGGATGCCCTTCGGGCACTCGCTCTCCTCGATGCAATAACGACAGGAGGTGCAGGGGATCAGGTTCAGCCCCTTAAAAATATCACACACCTTGCGCACCGCCGTCAGTTCCTCCTCCGACAACGGCTTGAAATCCTTCATGGCACTGATATTGTCCTGCATCTGCGCCATGTCACTCATGCCGGAGAGCACCATCGCCATATTCGGGAAGCTTCCCGCAAAACGAATGGCATAGCTTGCGTTGCTGCCGCCCTTTAAATCCCGCAGGATCTTGTCCGCGTCCGCCGGCAGCTTCACCAGACTGCCGCCCTTGACCGGCTCCATCACCACCACCGGCTTCCCATGCTTTTCGCAGACCTCATAGACCTTGCGGCTCTCCACGGACGCATCCTCGTAGTCCAGATAATTGAACTGGATCTGCACAATCTCCACCTCCGGATGCTCCGTCAGGATCATGTCCAGCACCTCCGCCTTGTCGTGGAAGGAGATACCAAAATGCCGGATCAGTCCCTCCTCCTTAAAGCGGTATGCAGTCTCATACGCCTTGCAGCGCTTGAACTTCTGATAGTTGTTCCTATCCTGCGCGTGCATCAGATAAAAATCAAAATAATCCACCTGACACCAGCCCAGCTGTTTCTCGATAAACGGTCGAATATCCTCCTGCGTTCTGAAATACGGATCCGTCAGCTTGTTGGTCAGCAAAAACCGGCTCCGATCATACCGCTTCGCCACGCAGTCGCCGATGGCCGTCTCCGACTGCCCGCCCAGATAGCCGTGCGCCGTGTCAAAATAATTAAACCCCGCCTCCAAAAAGGCATCTGCCATGCGGATAAACTCCTCATAGTCCACTTTGCCGCCCTTCATCAGCAGACGCATACAACCAAAACCCAAATTCCCGTGTATTTCAGGGAAAAATGTACTATTTTGCATACCCTCATCCTCCATAATATAGAATCCATATTCCTTTTTATTATATCTCTCCACCGCCTGCAACGCAATGAGAAGATACCTGAAAAAGTCTGCGCAGACTTGTCACTCTGCGCCGTTGGTGGTATACTTAGCAGGAAATGGGGGGATTTTTGTGAAGAAAATATTACTGATCTACAAGGGTCAGGAAGCTTTTTGTGAAGAACTAAAGACCATGTTGGAGCCAAACCGCATGTGGCTGACTGCAACCACCATAGAGGACAGTCTGGAAATCATCAAAGCACATCCCGATATCGCCACTGTACTGATTGATACGCCGTCTGAATATCCCGGAATCCGAAGAGTGATTGATCACATCAATGTGGGAAACAACTATGTCTACAGCGCGTCCATTCTACTGCTCACAGATACGAATCATGTCGAACAGGACATATCCTTTTTAGGAGGTGCCGTGCTGGACTGCATCCAGAAACCAATATGGCCTGCCATTTTCCGCAGCCGTATTGACAATGCGGAAAAGTGCATCAGCTCCGTATCATTTTCTGAATTCGCAGAGATGCTCAAGGCACTGCCTGCCAATATATATCTGAAGGATTCCTTTGGACGATATGTGTTCAGCTCACAGACCTGGCACCATTTGGATACGGGAGAGAACCCCGATTGGACAATTCGTGGAAAAACTGACCTGGACATCCGCAAAGATAAGGAGAACGCCAAGCTCGCATTGGCCTCGGATCTGGAATTAATCCGCACGGGAAAAGGCACATCTTACGTGATCGAAGAAACGGATGCGGGGCAGGAATTTCTGCAAATTATCAAAGAACCGCTTTTTTATGAGGACGGTCGTGTCCGCGGCATCATCGCGCTGATCAACAATGTAACCGAGCAGGAGCAGCTGCGGCGCAAATTGAGAGAACAATCCATTACGGATCAAATGACCGGTGTCTATAACCGCACCTATTATGCAGAATTTGTGCAGCAACTCTCGGAACATATGTCATTTCCCATGGGCATCATCTCTGCGGATTGCGACAACCTCAAAAAAATCAATGACACTTATGGTCATATGGTCGGGGATGAATACATTCGCATGTGCCTGATGCTGCTGCGCGTGGGGCTTCCGGAAAACAGCATCCTGTTCCGCATCGGCGGCGATGAATTTGTGGCGCTGGTACCGGAAGCCACCGAACCGACACTCCAAAAGATGCTGGACGACATCCGTGAAAACGCGGCCACATATCAGGTAAAGGGCCGGCAGCTCAGTGTATCCCTCGGCTTCAGCATCATGCGCTCTGCAGCGGATGATTTTGCAGAACACCTCAAGCTTTCTGACACTCAAATGTATGAAGACAAGCGGCGCAAAGGTTAAACCCTTGTGCCGCTTATTCATTTCTCTGTTGTTTTCCAAACGCTCAAAATTTTTTTCAAATTTTTGCAAAACTTTAAGTTCGTTTAAGGTTCAGCGGTTATGATAACATCATCAACAGACAGAAAGGGGCTGAACATTATGATGAAACATTTGAAAAATAAGAAAAACCACAATAACCATATAAGACGCGCAACCGTTACCCTGCTTGCTGTAAGCACATGTTCCGTACTGACACTCACCGGATGTGCTTCCGGTATCTCCGGTGTCATCGGTTCGTCTGACCTCACCGCACAGGCAGCCAAAGCGGACTTTTCTACACAGAACATTCCGTCCGGCACGGTGGGCGCAGACTTCTCCGGCAAGCAATCCGCTTCCGCCCAGACAGTGAGCACGTCCTCGACCTCCGCCACTGTGCTGGATGCAAGCGAACTGTTCTCAGACAGAGATTTAAAACAGACCGCTGATCTCAGCGATGCGGTTTATTACACCGTATCCGACGGCACCGACATCCATATTGCAGAAGAAGGTGTATATGTACTGACCGGCACAGCCAAAAATGTCACTATCTATGTAGAAGCTGATACAGAAGCCAAGGTGCAGCTGGTACTCGACGGGCTGAATCTCACCAACGCGGATTTTCCGTGCATCTATGTGACCGAAGCGGATAAAGTATTTGTGACGACCAGCTCCAATAGCTCCCTGAGTGTTACCGGCACCTTTACGCAGGACGGTGACACCAATACGGACGGCGTAATCTTCTCCCGCTCCGATCTGGTTCTGAACGGTACGGCGACACTGACGATCTCCTCCACCGACAACGGTATCGTCGGCAAGGACGATCTCAAGGTGACCGGCGGCACTTACAATATCACTGCTGCCTCCAAAGCGATCGAAGCAAACGATTCCATCCGCATCGCAGGCGGCACCTTCAACCTGACGGCGGGCACCGACGGGCTGCACGCAGAAAATGATGAGGATGACACACTGGGTTACGTCTATATCTCAGACGGCACCTTTACAATCAGCGCGGGCGATGACGGCATTCACGGCACATCCATCGTTCAGATCGACGGCGGCACCTTTGACATCACCGCAGCCGAAGGCATCGAAGGCACGTATATCCGGATCAATGACGGAAACATCAATATCCAGGCGAGCGACGACGGCATCAACGCCGCACAGAAGTCCAACTCCTACCGCCCGACCATCGAGTTTAACGGCGGTACCACCACCATCGTCATGGGTGCAGGGGACACGGACGGCGTCGACTCTAACGGCAATATCTATGTGAACGGCGGCACCATCAACGTGACCGGCAACTCCACCTTCGTCTACGACGGCACTGCAGAGTATAACGGCGGCACCATCATCGTCAACGGCGAACAGGTTGACACCATCCCCAATCAGATGATGGGCGGCGGCAGAGGCGGCTTCGGCGGTATGAACGGTAATGGCGGATTCGGCGGCAACGGTGAAATGAATGGCAATGGCGGATTCGGCGGCAACGGCGAGATGAACGGCAACAGTGGATTTGACGGCAACGGCGAGATGAACGGCAACGGCGGTTTCAACAGAAAAGGCGACATGAACAGAAACGGCGGTTTCAACAGATTTTAAACTATAACAAAAAAGCCGACGGAGCAGCAAATCGTTGCTCCATCGGCTTTTTTAGTCAATTTTATTTTCTTGCACAGTCCTTTCCTGTAACCTTTACTGTGTCCCTGCCATCTTCCAGTTCTGGGTGTTCATTTGCTGCGCTTTCATATGGCTGTATATGCTGTCGTAACCGGACAGGAATGCGGGGCTCCCCTGTTCAGCCACCACTCCATCCTTAAGCACTACGATATGATCCGCATTCGCTATAGTTCTCATCCTATGAGCAATGATAAGGACTGTCTTATCCTTGATCAGCCTGGAGAGTGCTTCTTGGATTGCCGCCTCATTTTCCGCATCAAGAGATGCCGTAGCTTCATCCAGCAGGATTACAGGAGCATCTTTCAGAAAAGCTCTCGCAATGGATATTCGCTGTCTCTCACCTCCGGACAGCTCACTTCCGTTTTCACCAATGTAGGTGTTATACCGATCCGGAAGCAGGTTTACAAATTCCTCACAGTTCGCCAGTCTTGCCGCTTCCATCACCTCTTCGTCCGTTGCTCCGCTTTTTCCTATACGGATATTCTCCATAACCGTGTTGTTAAAAAGCGTGACATCCTGAAACACGATGGAATAATTTTTCAAAAGCTCCTCCGGATCGATCTTTGAGACATCAACGCCGCCCAGAGTGATCCGGCCTTCGTTCACATCCCAGAATCTGGCCGCCAGCCTCGATATGGTCGTCTTTCCTCCTCCGGACGGTCCGATCAGCGCTGTGACCTCACCCTGTTTCGCCGTAAAGCTTACATCCTTCAGCACATCCGTATCGTCAGCATACTGAAAGCCCACATGGTCAAATACAATATCATACCCTTCATTCTTCATCTCTTCCGCACCGGTCTGAATCTCAGTCGATAACACTTCATCAAGCCGCTCGCACTGAATTCCCGTTGCAATGATTGCGGCAAAATTCTGCAATGTGATCTGCATCGGATCGTACAGTCTTGCCACCAACATGAGGAACATAAAGAAAGTAAGAAGCGAAATCTCTCCCTTTGCAAATAATGCTCCGCCCACAACGGCAGTTGTTCCGATCCCGAGCTTCAGGATGATGGCAGCCGAATTTACATACAGTGCCATTTTCAGTTCTGTGAAGAGAGCCTGCTTTTCCACATTCCTTATTTTCACTTCCAGCTCATCCATATATCTGTTTTGTGCATTATTGGACCTGAGATCCCTGATGGACTCCAGACATTCCTGTATCCCGTCTGTCATGGCAAGTTTGACCGCCTGATTCTTGCGAACCGCGTTTTTCTCCGCTCCCGAGCAGGTGATAATGATGAGAAAAGCAACCTGTATTACCCAGAAGCTTGCGAGCACCATCCTCCAGTCAAAAGCAAAGAAAAGGCTGATTCCCACCAGACTGACGGAAATAACCGCGCCGATCAGCTCCGGAATCCAGTGGCTGGACGCCGTCTCGATCTGGGCACAATCGCCCATGATATTCGTCGTCAGATCAGCGATATTCTTTTTACCGAAATAGGACAAAGGGAGCTTCCTGAGTTTTTCGGCAAGCGCGGTTCTTCTCACGCCGCTCTCCCTGTATGTCGTGAGAAATGTTGCATTATACTGAATAAAGTTTGTCAAGGCGATCAGTGCAAGTATGATGATGGAGCCGATCACATAGAACGGAATCCTGTCCTGCGTCAGCGTTCCTTCCAAAAGGTCTTTGATCAGGCTGTATAAAACCGCCGCCGGCATCATCAAAATGATGTTCGTCACGGCAACGCTGATGCACGCCTTTACCATATCCACGGCACCTTGTCTTGAAAGCGCATACTTATGCTGTAATTTTTCTACCATCTCATGCACCTACCTTCCATTCGATCGCTCTCGAATACTCGTCGAACATCTTTTTGTACAGACCATCTCTGCCCATCAGTTCCTCATGCGCTCCGCTCTCCACACATTCTCCTCCGTCCATGACATAAATCCTGTCAGCATTCATGACGGTGCTCAGTCTGTGGGCTATCATGATCAGTGTCCTGCCCTCTGACAGTGCATCAAAAGCAGCTTGTACTTTTGTCTCATTATCCGGATCGGCAAAAGCGGTAGCCTCATCCAGAATAAGGATCGGGGCATCCTTTAAGAACGCTCTCGCAAGCGTGATGCGCTGCTGCTCTCCACCGGAAAGATACGTGCCTTTTTCACCAATAACGGTATGTATGCCCTGCGGCAATTTTTCAATGATATCCATGCACTGCGCTTTCTCCAGCGCATGCAACACTTCGTCTTCACCGGCTTCCGGCTTCGCCAATCGCACATTCTCCAGTATGGATTTCTTGATCAGCCTGCTGTCCTGAAAGACAAAGGATACCCGCTTCATCAATTCGTCTGACGGAATATCCCTGACATTCACTCCGCCGATCAGGATCTCCCCTTCACTCACATCGAAAAAGCGCACCATAAGCTCAGCCAGTGTAGTCTTACCCGAACCGGAAGGCCCCACAAGTGCCACATGTGATCCCGCATCGATTCTGATCGAAACATTTTTTACCGCATCCCTCTCGGCACCTTTGTATCTGTATGTGACATTTTTCAGCTCCAGATCATGGCCCTCAGGAATCGCTCCGGCATTGCCTTCCTCCAGCGGTTCTATTTGCATAATGGTCTCTACACGTTTCAGCGCGTCAATGAGTGTCATTTCCGCCTCTCCCGAATACGCTACCTTGGTAAGCGCCACGGTGATCAATGGAGTGACTATGATATAGTACATGATATTCAAGATGTCTGTCGCTGCGGTTCCGTCTTTTGTAACGGTGTATGCCGCAATGACAATAAACGCAAAGATCGCGTTGATGCAGGTCATAAAGCCTATCATCGGAAGTCGTAGCAGCAATGTATAATCTGTAGCCCATTTTCCGAAACCGTCTATGGATGTTTTAAATCTCTTAAACGAATGAACTGTTTGTCCGAAGGTTTTTACCACCGGAATGCCCCTGACATACTCCGTTGCCTCACTGCTCATAGTGTCAAGAGCATTCTGATACTCCTTCATCTTCTCCTGCATGCCCTTCCCCATCATCGTCATCATACATCCAAAACCGATCACCGCCGGTATCATGCAGATGAGTCCGATCTTCCAGTTAAACGCGAATATCAGAACCAAAAGTCCTATAGGTGTTACCGCTGCAACCGTCTTATCCGGAAGGTTGTGGGCGATATAGGTTTCCGTAGCGGCTGTAGAATCATTGACGATTCTCCTGATCTTGCCGGTTCCGTCTTCATCAAAAACCCCAAGGGGAAGCGTGATGATCCTGCGCATGAGCGCGTTTCTCATATTGGCCTGTACCCGGAATGCCGCAATGTGCGTGCAA
The DNA here is from genome assembly GCA_017480445.1 of Lachnospiraceae bacterium. GTDB lineage: Bacteria > Bacillota > Clostridia > Lachnospirales > Lachnospiraceae > Acetatifactor. The sequence goes on along the minus strand of JAFVAO010000069.1, from coordinate 9,203 downwards.
AAGAGCGCAGCGATATAAATGAGCAATGATGCTACCGTAAGGATTACAGCCTGCCACGCATAGCGGCTGATTCCTCCCGGATCTTCTCCGTTTACGGCGAGGCGTATGATCCGCCACAGATCGTAATACGGGATCAGCGCCAATATGGCGCTTGCTCCCGCGATCAGCCTGCCCAGAGTGATCAGCGCCTTATGCCCTCCGGCATATTGCCCGATCAGTTTCATGTGGTCAAATTTTTCTGTTTTTCCCATTTTGGTATTCTCCTCTTCTTATCCGATAAACAGCGCTGCAATATGGTATACAATACAGGACAGAAGCAGCGCTGCCGCAACATAAAACCCGGCTGTTTTCAATGTCCACTTAAGCGAATGGGATTCCTTGTATGTAGTGGAAAGCGCCATCAGACAGGGAACGCTGAAGGTGCAGGCAAACATAAACGCCAGTGCCTCTGCTCCCGAAATTGCGGAAGTCATATATGCGGACAAAGCCATCGTATCAACTCCGCCTGCCGAAGCGTTAAAGGCTACGGAAGCCACATCGCTCTGGCCTGCAAAGACCGCATTCAGGGTTCCCAGTACCGCTTCTTTCGCAAATGCCGCGCTGATAAATGCCATGAAGGTCTGCCAGCCCAAACCGAAGAACCGCGTTACCGGTTCGATTGTTGTTCCCACCTTATAGAGAAGGCTGCTCTCCACATTACCGGTCGGACTGTAGGAAAATGCCCAGAAAATGACGGAAACAAGTGTTACGGTCTTTAATGCGCGTTTGAACATGTCAAAACACTTGATCCATGCCTCTTTGATGATATACCGCCAGTGCGGTTTATGATACGGCGGAAGCTCCATGATCATACCGGCTTTTGCATCCTCCGGTATGAGGCTTTTTCCAAATACCTTGGACACGAGAAACATCAGCACAAAAATATATGCGATGATCCCGACACATACGAGAAGTGTTCCCCATATCGGAAAGAACATCCCCGATATGACCGGGATAATGCTCCAGATAGATGCACAGGGTACTGCCCACACCACCATCATAGTGAGCATTTTTTGCCCCCAGCTGTCCATGACTCTCGTGCCGCTGGCTCCGCCTATGGTACAGCCCATTCCCATCAGGATCGGCGCTACCGCTTTTCCCTGAAGTCCCAGCTTGGAAAGCGCACCGTCAAACTGATAGGCAGCTCTTGCGAGAAAACCAATCTCCTCCAGAAAACCAAAGACAACATTTACGCCAAAGACAAAGGCTGCCATTGAAATACAGAAATAGATCGTATTGGGTATAATGAGCGAAAACACCGAAACCAGCCATGGATGGACGTTCAGCCCCGTAAGAAAGTTCGCGATCGGCGCACCCAATAGTCCCGGCAGCATTCCCGCAACACCCATAAAAGGTGACATGATAAGCATGGCCGCCAGGAATCCGACCAGTATGATACCTACCGTAACAACCTTTCCCAGAACGGGGCGAACCATCAGCGTGTCAAATTTTGAAAGCTTATATTTTGTCTGTTTTGTATTTGTTACGCCTTCCAGGAGGGAACTTATCCATGCATATTTCGCCTGTCCCTCCGCAAGCATCTTGCCGGCAGACACCCCGGTGTCATTTGTGCCTGCATCAATAACCGGAGCCGTCACAAGCCTGTGCGGCGTCTTGAGCTCCTGTTCGATCAGTTCCCGCAGTTTCCCATATTCTTTACCCTCCGCGGCAGTAAAGGTCAATACCGGTATTCCGAGCCTTTCGGACAGCAGACGGTCATTGATCTCCTTGCCTTGATCTCCGGCAACATCCATCATGTTGAGGATCAGGATTGCCGGAACGTCCATCGACGCAAAGTCAGCCAGCATATACATACTCCGCTCGAGCTGTGACGCATCCACGAGCACGCATACAAGATCAGCTTCCCCGCCTTTGATAAACTTTTCCGTGATCAGCTCTTCATCCGAGTTGCCGGACAAACCATAGCTTCCCGGAAGATCCACCAATGTGTACTTCGTATTATTGTATGTAAAGCTTCCGTCCTTCTTCTCAACCGTTTTCCCCGGCCAGTTTCCCACATGCTGTCTGGATCCTGTCAGTTGGTTAAAAATCGTTGATTTGCCTGAATTTGGCTGTCCCAGTAATGCAATCGTATTCATGCCTTCACCTCCATGACCTCAATATTTTCCGAATCCTGTCTGTTTAATGCAAGCAATGTCTCCCGCACAAAGATAAGCACCGGCATTTTCCTGTCGTTTTTCACGACCTGAAAGCTTGCCCCTTCGTTCAGTCCGATGGATGTGATCCTGCTCAAAAAACGCTCATCCCCCTTTAAAGATTTTACTTCTCCGCATGTGTCCGCGCGCATTTCGCTAAGCTTCATTTGTTTTTTCCTCCGTTTTGTTTCTATCTTGAGTCTGCTGAGCCTGTTGAACCAGTATGCGGGCAGCTGCCGGAACACCCCGGACAGCCGCAGCCGCATCCGCCCTGTTTTCGTTCTCTCACCTTGCTTCTGATGATCAGTGCTATGATGATCAGAAGTATTGCTGCCGCAATGATTGTTGCGGCATTTGTCGATATCCATTCCATTATCTGCATAGACGTGCCTCACTTTTGTTAGCCTTAACTAACCACTGATCCAAATATATGCCCCGCTCCTGCGGGGCTGTTACTGTTTGTTGCCACGAGGATCATATCCCAAACCATGCCTTCCATGCCGGCTCATAAAACTCTTCCAGCGTAGCCGCGTAGTGCAATGCCTTTTCTCTGTCAAGCCCATGTGTCAGCGGTTGAAAAAAAGATTCTATATACGAAGTAGTAAGCAGATGAAACTCCACAGAATCTATTTTTTTTACAGCATAGCCTTTCTTTCTCAGTTCATCCATGTAACGGAGAGTGACTTCCTCCTCCAGCTTTGCCACCTCATGTATGAAATCCTCATATTTAGTCCCCTGTGACTTCAGGATCAGCAGATTAAATCCGTCAAGGTTATCATAAATATATTCCATTGCGCGGACAGCCTCATTCTGGCTCACCCAGTCGTAATGGCTGTCACCTGCATCAGCCTGACCGACGCCGTCGAAATAATCCTTTTCAATCCTGTGATATAAGGCATAAAAACCATCTATAACCGGTGCGACAAGCGAAGCAAACATCTCTTCCTTGTTTGCAAAATGCTTGTACAGTCCACTGACCTGAATATTGGCATTCGCAGCGATCCGCCTCATGGATGCGTCATTATAACCGTATTCCAGAAATTCCTTTCTGGCCGCTTCCACAATTCGAATGTGACTCTCCGTTTTATCTCTTGCCATGAAAATACTCCATTTCAAGCAAAAACGCTCCGCGTTTTTGCTGCGAGTTGCTTTGCAACTCCTGAATTGATGCGTCCTTGCGGACGCAATTTCCTATAGTGCAAAAAAGAACGGTGTTCTCTATCGCATATAAGAGTACACCGTTCTCTTAATTCTGTCAAGGCTTTTTTAAATATCAGTTCATAGATCAGTTTAAAAACATAATCTCATCTCTTCACACATTCCGCGTACATCATAGGTATAGTTGAATTAAGCTGTTTTGATCTCTTTACTTTAAAACCGTTCCTCTCGAGGAATGCAACATATCCATCCGCGTCCCACTTTGCCTCAAAAACAACCCCGGCTGCCGATAAAGCCTTGCTGAAAACTCCACTGATCCTGTTTTTATTATCATGAATAAAATTCGGTGCAATTAAGGTTCCATCTTCTCTTAGAACACGCCTTATCTCTGTCAAAGCTTTTTCAGGCTCCGGAATGATATGCAACGCATTTGCGATAACGACCACATCAAAGCTGTCATCATCGTATGGAAGCCTGCATGCATCAGCCTGCTCAAACTGAAGATTGGAAGGGATCTCGCCCCTGCGCGCGACTGCCAGCATCTTTTCAGAGAAATCCGTTGCGATCATGCTTTTTGCCTCTGCCGCAACCTGCTTTGCGATCACTCCCGGACCGGTAGCAATCTCGAGGACATCCTTATCCGATACAACTTTTCTGATCCGGCTATAGATAGCATTATACGCCCTTTTGTTACCCGGCGTACCGGTCACAAAGCTGCTGTACACGGGCGCAAACTTATCCCATATTGACGCATTCCCACCCTTAAGGATCTGATAATCCTTAAGCACAATATCGCTTCGCCATTCTTTGGGAATACCTTCCGGCTCATAAACCATCCCATACAGCTCCACTCCGTCTGTGAGATGTTTTGCGGACACACATTTCATGCCAAGATGCTCATATTTAGCCTTCTTAAGCTCAGCATCCGTATCCAGTACCACAGGAAGTGAATGCCTCCGCCCTTCTTCAAAAACAATATCCATAAGTTTCCTCATGTATCCCTGTCCCTGATATTCCTTGGTGACAGCAACCATTCCCACATAAATATACGGGATCCGGAGTTTCGATAGTATATCCCCATACCCCTTCTCCGAATGCGCAAAACCTTTTGCGGCAGTTCCTATATGCCTGAAGTCTGCGCATCCAACAGCTGTCCCCAATAGTCCTGTGGCGGATGAAAGACTCATATTATGACCTGTTCTCTTAAAAACAATATATGCTTCGTGTTTCTCGCTCGTCGCGTAGAGCACCCGCTCCTTTATAGCCATACGGACATAGGCGCAGATATAATCACTGACCGCCTGTCTGTCTTTCCCAAGGTAGCCCATACCCCATTCGTTTTCCGCGTATTCAAAGTCCGCAAACGCATCTCCTATAGAGCGGATTTCCGCTTCGCTTAATGTGTTGATCTTGACCGACATTTCCTCATTCCTTTTCCCAGGCAACTTCATGATGCTTTCACACATCTATGTAATTATATTACTTCCATTCTTTCAGGAATTCAAGTGCCTCCTTCATACTGTCCTCTCTCGCCTTATTGCATGCATCCTGATCCGTATATTCCGCCTGCAGAATTTTTCGCATGGATTTCAAATACTCCGGTGCCGCCATGAGATCGCCACATAAGAGGTGGCTGCCCTTTTCATAAACGGTCGCCTGAACTCTGTATGGATATCCCGATTCCTTAAGGATCTTCTTCATCCTCGGCACCGCTTCATCCGACGGCCAGCAGTCATCATAACCGGGGCACTGCATCAAAAAGTCGGCATGCATATTCTCCACCTTGATCCTTGCCTTTTCTGTCTGGACATTCTCATCATAACAGCCCCTCAACATCCGTTTCATACCATATTTCTTTGAAAATGCGGTTCGAAACAATACACTGATGATGTTCCGATGAAGCGTCACCGTAGGGTCATAGGGGAGCGGTTCCCCTCTCCATGAAAATGTCGATTGGTTCAGGGCTTTCGTTCCCTTGAATGCCTCCGTCGTATAATCAAAGGGTGATGCCGCAATCACCAGACTCACATCCAATATCAGGGAAGCCGCCGTAATGGCAAACTTGGCACCCGCTGAAATTCCATACATTGCAATCCTCTCATATCCCGCTTCTTTCAGAACATTTACAGCCTTTTCAGCATATTCCACAGGTGCTAACACCGGATCCTCCGGCAGTCCGTCCCAGCCCGCAAACGCCACAAGCAGACAACTCCAGCCCGCTTTCCTTAAGAACTCCGAGCCTTTCCTTGTCATCTCATAATCTGCTCCTGATCCGGGGAATACGATGACTGCCCTGCCCTCATGCCCGCCTGCCGGATGCCAATATCCCACAAATCCATCTTCCGTAAGTGTATATTTTTCCTTCATTTTCCGCCATTCCTCCTTGCCAATCACTATATCTGATGTTAGTATATACTCATAGCTATGACTTTCAATATTTTTTCAGTCACGGAGGAAATATGGCAGCAAAATTTACAGATGAAGATAAATACAACCTGCGGATTCAAATGATACAGCTCGGTTTTACTCTTCTAAAAGAAAAGGGGATCCGCGGGGTCAACATAGATGAGATAACCAGGGAATGCTATGTTGCAAAGGGCTCATTCTACACGCTATTTGAAAGCAAAACTGATTTCCTGTATCAGGTCATGATTTACAAGCGTCAGGAGTCCAAAGACAAGATCAGGGAATATTTTTCTGAAGACGGGCAACTCTCCCGCAACGGGCTAAAGGCCTATCTTCACTGGCTTGCGGATGAAAACCCGAGCATCTTCTCCTACCTGGACGGTCAGCACACACGCTGGCTTGTCTCCAAATGGCCTCCGGAATACCTCGAAAACGAAGAAAACGACGAGCAGACCGCCCGCCGTATCATTTCTCTCCTCTCCGATCCCAAAGCAGATCCCGACTGGAAGCTTTTTTGTAATTACTTAAAACTGCTGGCACTCACGCTAAACAGTCAGGAATTGCTGATCAGTGAAGCCACCGACAGATTGATCAATAGTCTGATCGAATATGCCTGTGACTGTGTTTGTGAGAAATGACTCTTTTTATACGGATATTATCCGTCCGCAGCAATTATGAATAAGCTCACTGTCATGAGTCACAACGAGTATCGTTGTTCCTTTCTTCTGCACATTTTTCATCAGTTGCGCTGTTTCTTCCATATGTGCATAATCAAGACCGCTGGTTGGTTCATCCAAAAGCAGGATCTCCCTGCCGGATGCAATGGCACATGCTATGGCAAGACGTTGTTTCTGTCCGCCTGAAAGACTCTGGGGATGTCTGTCAATAAACGCATCGAGATCCAGGTCTTTCAGTATCTGCACAGCGCGTTCCTTTTCATCTGGTGTTCCTTTTGGCAGACTGATGAGAACCTCATCCAGCACACTTTCGGTAAACAACTGATTACCGGTATCCTGCATGACCATAAACACAAGCTTTTTCCTGTCTCTGCCACTGTAAGACTTCCCCTTATATACGAGCGTTCCCTTACACCGTTTCTCCAACCCGCATATGCAATTAAGCAAACTTGTCTTTCCCGCACCGTTTTTCCCAACGATCGCTGTGATCTCGCCCTCGGCGATTGAAAGCTCCGGAATATCTATGACTGTTTTTTCTTCTCCCTGATAGGAGAAGTGGAAATCCCTGATGGAGATGATCGGATCCCCATCCTTGATTGCCGGAAGCTTTATCTGTGAAGGCGCCTCCATTATCGTAGTGCGAAGTCCCATTTCTTTCAGTCTGTCTATGGTGACAGCATCTTTTTCTTTCCCCTTAAACTCATGTATAATCTGCCCTTCCTTTAAGATGACTGCTCTGTCGATCAGGTCCCACAGATAAGCGATCCGATGCTCAGCGGCTATGATCGTTTTTCCGGCATCTTTCCACTTTTTGATCAGTTCCCTGAGCATCAATGTCGATTCATGATCAAGATTCGCAGAGGGTTCGTCCAAAAGAATAATTTTTGTTCCCGAAACATTGACGGAAGCACAGGCGATCTTCTGTTTTTCTCCGTCAGAGAGATGAAAGATATTCCGTTCCATAAGATCATTCATCTGAAAATGGGCAACTGTACTGTCAATACGGGAATAGATTTCCGTTTCCGGAACCCCTTGATTCTCACAGCCAAAGGCCATTTCGCACGTCGTGTCCACATTATAAAACTGTGTCCTTGGATTCTGGAAAACCGTTCCTACCAGCAATGCATTTTCATAAAGCTCCCTGCTGCCGATATTGATTCCGTCAATCAGGACATCTCCTGTCACTTCTCCATGATAAAACTGCGGAATCAATCCATTTATCAGCCTTAAGAGCGTCGTCTTGCCACATCCGGACGGTCCTGTAAGCAGCAGGAACTCCCCTTTACTGACCGTAAGATTGATTTCGCAAAGGCTGTTCTCGTATTTATCCTCAACTTCTTCCGCGCCGTACCGGAAGCTTACATTTTTCAGTTCTACCATTTTCAGTTCTGCCATAACGCAACCCCGCACAAAGACATGATCCAGATCACCACAGTAACAATGCATACAAATAAGAGTAGAATATCCTGAAACCGAAAACCGATTCGGCAGATATTTGTCCTTTTAACAGGCGCACCGAGCCCTCTTGTAAGAGCTGACGCAGACAATTCTTCTCCTATACGCACGCTGGACGTCATCATGGGAACCATTTGATACTCCAAAAGCTGTCCCGCCCGTACGCCTCCAAGACTGATACCTCTCATGCCCATTGCTCTGCGGATAGACTTCCATTCCGCTCCGATGGTGGGAAACAGCCTGAACATAACCGACATAGGTATCGTGATCTCCTGCGGCATATGGAGCCGCTCCATGGCTGAAATGAATTCGCTCACGGAAGTTGTGCCAACCAGATATTCTCCCATTACTACTGTCACAACAAAACGGGTAAGTATCCCTCCGCACATGAGCGCAATAAATTGCAGTGTTCCCGGCAGATACGGCATGAGGAAAAGTAATCCATAACCTATGGCAAGCATAAAAAAGCCCCTGAAAAAGCGGTTCCACTGTCTCTCTATCAAAAGAAGCAGAAACGGAAGCACTGATAATGCGTTTTTTACAGGCTCCATCACAGAGCTCCCAAGACCCCCGAGCACAAAAACAGCCATGCATAAGGTAAGTGCTATTTTGGTTCGCGGGTCAAGGAACCCCCTGCGTTTCTCCTGCGCTGACTCTGAAGAGTATTTCATCACACAATCCCGGCTTTCTCAAAATGTTTTTTCAGCAATACCCTTCCCAGAAATCCTCCTGCGATACCGCACACGAAGCATGCGATCAGAAGAACCGGTGCCATCCACATCGGCATCAGCTTCTGAACCGCATCAATGTACACCTGCCCGTAGCTTTCTCTCTGCGCAAAATATCCCTCGTAATCGGTAAAGAGCGGCAGATAATTTCCCCAGATCCACATGGAGAAAAAGCCATAAGCAAGGATTGATTTCGCTACGCTCTTATATTGTCCGCTTTTTACCACAAGCTCAGCAATAATCCCTGCTATTGCACAGGTTAAAAGCGGCCACGGTCCCATCCCGGTGATAAGCATCATAATCCCCATGATCATGGCCATGATAAAGAGCATCCCGGGTTTCTTCACTTTGGTCAAAAACAACATAAACGGAATTCCGCCAAGGATTGGGACAATAACTGACAAAAGCGGCAGAAAGATCGGAATCATCCCCAGCATTGCAACTGCCATCATGATCACAAAATAAATGGCTGAATAAATGCCTACATTGATGAGATCCCGGCCTTTTAATCTGTTCTCGTTGTTCATTACATTTTCCTCCATTCTGAGTAGTATCGTCGTATTATTTGTGCATTTTCCAGCTTG
>JAFVAO010000068.1 GCA_017480445.1 Lachnospiraceae bacterium | reverse complement strand
TTACGTCTCTGTATGATCTGATTCCGGACAGTGAGCAGCATGTGGAGGTGTATTCCTGCAAGGATGCGGGTTCTGCTGCCTAGGGTGAAAAACTCGGCGAGGTGACCTTTGCCACACAGAAGGAGTTTGTGACGCTCAATGTCAGAAAGTTCGGTGCCAAGGGAGACGGCGAGCATGACGACACGCATTTTATCCAGGCGGCGATCATGGCGTGCCCTGCGGACAGCAGAGTGTATTTTCCCGCAGGCGTGTACCGGATTTCCAGCCTGTTCCTGAAGAGTCATACGAGACTGGAGCTGTCGGAGGGCGCAGAGCTGCGCGCGTTTACGGATCGGGAGAAGTTTCCCACGTTCCCCGGTATGATTGAGAGCTATGACGAGCAGGATGAATATAATCTGGGCACCTGGGAGGGCAATCAGCTGCCCATGTTCTCCGGTGTGATCTGCGGGATCGGCGTGGAGGATGTGGTGATCTACGGAAAAGGTGTGATCAACGGCAACGCATCCAAGGAAACCTGGTGGAAGAATCCGAAGGTGATGAATATTGCGTTCCGTCCCCGCCTGTTCTTTATCAGCGGGTGTAAGGATATCACGCTGCAGGGCGTGAAGTTCTGTAATTCTCCGTCCTGGACGCTGCACCCGTATTTCAGTGATAATCTCCGGTTTATCGGCGTGACGGTGAATAATCCGGCGGATTCGCCCAACACGGATGGTCTGGATCCGGAGTCCTGCAAGAAGGTGGAGATTTTGGGCGTGACATTCTCTCTGGGCGATGACTGTATCGCGGTGAAGAGCGGCAAGATCTACATGGGCAGAAAGCATAAGACGCCTTCCGAGAATATCCATGTGCGCCAGTGCCTGATGGAAAACGGACACGGCGCGGTGACCGTGGGCAGCGAGATGGCCGGCGGCGTGGTGAATCTGACGGTGGAGGACTGCATTTTCCGGCATACGGACAGAGGCCTGCGCATCAAGACCAGACGCGGCCGCGGCAAGGATGCGATCCTGAGCAATATTGTGTTCCGCAATCTGACGTTGGATCATGTGATGACGCCGTTGGTGGTCAATGCGTTTTATTTCTGTGATCCGGATGGCAAGACCGAGTATGTACAGTCCAGAGAAGTATATCCGGTGGATGAAAGAACACCCGTTATTAAAAAGATGGTATTTGAGAATATGGACTGCACAAATTGTCATGTGGCAGCCGGCTATTTTGACGGACTTCCCGAGGCGAAAATCGAGGAAATCTATATGAAAAACATCAATATCAGCTATGCAGAGAATCCGAAGTGCGACAGACCGGCTATGTCTGAGGGCGTGGAGGCCAGCAGCAAGAGAGGACTTTTTGCAAGAAATGTTGCAAGATTGACATTGGATCATGTGACCATTGAAGGGCAGGACGGCGAGGCCTATGAGCTGATCGGCGTGGATGATCTGGAGAAGTATGAATAAGGAGGACGATATGCAGTTAGGAATCAGATTACATGATACAAAAAAGCTCCCGTTTGAGGAGCGCATCGCGGATGTGAGTCAGTTGGGGTTCAAATGCGGTCATTTGGCATTGGCGAAGGTGATTACGGAGTTTCCTACCACGGATGAGGCGTTGACGCCGGGTCTGGCGATGTATATCAAGAATGTGTTTGCCAGAAACAATGTGGATATCGCCGTGCTGGGGTGTTATCTGAATCTGGCGAATCCCAATCAAGTGAAGCTGGCGCAGATCACGCACCGATATATGGCGCATGTGCGTTTTGCGTCCTGGCTTGGCTGCGGTGTCGTGGGAACGGAGACAGGTGCGCCGAATGAAAGCTATGCCTATGGACCGGAGTGCCACACCGAGGAGGCGCTGCGCACGTTTATTACGAACCTGCGTCCCGTAGTGAAGTACGCGGAGCAGATGGGCGTTGTGGTGGCGATCGAACCGGTGTGGAAACATATCGTATGCAATCCTGCGCGCGCAAGGCGTGTATTGGACGAGATCGGTTCTCCGAATTTACAGATCATTTTGGACCCGGTGAATCTTCTGGATATCAGCAACTACAAGGATCAGGTGGCGATCGTGGACGAGGCGATCGATGTGCTGGGACCGGATGTGGCGATGGTGCATCTGAAGGACTTTGTGGTGGAGGATGACAAGCTGGTGTCTGTGGGTGCAGGCTATGGCGAGATGGATTATAACTCCGTGATCCGGTTCATGAAGGAGCGGAAGCCTTATATTCATGCGACGCTGGAAAATACAACGCCGGAGAACAATCTGCAGGTAAAGAACTTTATCCAGAGACTGTATGATAAGGCGTGAGAAGAACAGACGTAAACTGTAAAAGAAACGGGGAAAAAAAGCAATGTATACAGACGGCAAGATTTATATGGGACTGGCAGACGGCGAGCGGGTACATATGCAGCTTGGCATGGCGAACCGGCACGGATTGATCGCGGGTGCCAGCGGTACGGGAAAGACCATCACGATGAAGGCGATGGCGGAGTCTTTCTCCGATGCGGGCGTACCGGTATTTCTGTGCGATGTGAAAGGGGATGTGTCCGGTCTGGCAGAGCCCGGCGTGCAGTCAGATAGCATGGAGAAACGCATTGATAAGTTCGGTATCCGGCAGGAGTTTGCGTATAAGGCGTATCCGGTTTGCTTCTGGGACATCTATCAGGAGGGCGGACATCCGGTGCGGGCGACGATCTCTGATATGGGACCGGAGATTCTCTCCAGAATTCTGGGGCTTACGCCGGCACAGGAAGGTGTGCTGAATATTATCTTTAAGATTGCGGATGACAGGGGACTTTTGCTGATTGATCTGAAGGATCTGCGCACCACCATCAATTATGTGGCGGAGCACAAGGATGAGTACACCTTGACCTATGGCAATATGTCCACCCAGTCGCTGGGCGGAATCGTGCGTGCGCTGCTGCCGCTTGAGACGCAGGGCGGCGATCTGTTCTTCGGAGAGCCGGATCTGGATATTTTTGACTGGATCCGCACGGATGTGTACGGCAAGGGTATGGTGAATATTTTGAACTGTGTCAAGCTGGTGCAGAATCCGACACTGTATGCAAGTTTTATGCTGTGGATGATGGCGGAATTGTTTGAAAAGCTGCCGGAGGCGGGAGATCTGGAGAAACCGAAGCTGGTATTTTTCTTTGACGAGGCGCACATGTTATTTGCCGACGCGCCGAAGGTATTGGTGCAAAAGATCGAGCAGGTGGTGAAGCTGGTGCGTTCCAAGGGCGTCGGGATTTATTTTGTGACCCAGAGTCCCAGCGATATTCCGGACACGGTATTGGCGCAGCTGTCCAACCGGGTGCAGCATGCGCTGCGCGCGTATACGCCCGCGGAGCAGAAGGCGGTGAAGGTGGCGGCGCAGTCGTTTCGGGCGAATCCTTCCTTCAAGGCGGAGGATGTCATCATGGAGCTGGGTGTCGGGGAAGCGCTGACCTCTTTCCTGGATGAAAAGGGTGTGCCGACGATGGCGCAGAAGACGGCGATTATCTGTCCGCAGAGTCTGATGGGACCGGCGCAGGAGAGCACCCGTCTGAATCTGATGTCGCGGGACGGCATGAGCAAGTACGATCAGGCGGTGGACAATGTATCGGCATATGAGGTTCTGAACGATCAGGCTCAAAAGGATGCCGAGGCGGAGAAGCTGGCTGCGGAGCGCGCGCAGTTTGAAAAGGAAAAGGCGGAATACGAGGCGCAGAAGGCGAAAGAGGAAGCAGCCGCGCTCAAACAGCGTGAGAAGGAAGAAGCAGCGGCGCAGAAGCAAAAGGAGCGCGAGGAAGCGGCAGCGCAGAAGCAGAAGGAACGCGAAGAAGCGGCAGCGCTCAAGCAAAAAGAGAAGGAGCTGGAGGCCGCACGCAAAAAGCTGGAGAAAGAGGCAGCGAAGAAAGAGCAGGCGAGCGAGCGCAGAAAGAAGCAGATCGAGAATAAATTGATCAATGCCGGAATCAATACCGGCGTGCAGGTGTTGAAGAGAGGGTTGTTTAACACCCTGTTTAAGTAAGGCGAAAGAGAGGAGGAACCGTACGGCTTGACACGTGGATGACACGGGATTGCTGGTGCGGTTTTTCTGTTTATAGGGAATGGTGTATGATCAGAGCTGAGAATTTGACATTTGTCTATGGAAAGCAAAAAAAGGCGGTGGACGCATTGTCCTTCGCGGTGCAGCCGGGAGAGATTGTGGGGTTTGCCGGACCGAACGGCGCGGGAAAGACCACGGTGATCAAGATGCTCACAGGCATCTTAAAGCCTGCGCAGGGCAGGGTCTTGATCCACGGGCATGACATTGTGCGGGAGCCGCTTGTCGCAAAGCGTGCATTTGCCTATGTGGCGGATGATCCGGATGTTTTGCTGCAGCTGAGTGGCGCGGAATATATTCATTATGTGGCCGATATTTACGGGGTGTCTGAAAAGGACAGAGCGGACAGGGTGCAAGCTCTCACGGAGCGTTTCGGCATGGCGGATGCGTTGGGGATGCCGATGCGGGAGTATTCTCACGGCATGCGGCAGAAGACGATGATCATCGCGGCCCTGATCCATAATCCGCCGGCCTGGATTCTGGACGAGCCGATGACCGGTCTGGATCCAGCGGCCGCCTATGAGCTGAAGCAGCTGATGAAAGAGCATGCGGCGAACGGCAATGCGGTTTTATTTTCCACGCACGTATTGGAGGTCGCGGAGAAGCTCTGCGACCGGATTTTGATCCTGCATCATGGGCAGAGTGTGTATCAGGGGACGATGGAGCAGTTAAAGACACAACATCCGCAGAAGAGTCTGGAGGAGATTTTTATCGGGCTGACGAGTGGATGAAGCGGATCATGTGTGTCGTAGAAGTATGGCGGAGGAAGTGGAATGGGCGGCGTCGGCAATAGCTGGTTGATATTCAAAATGTTACAGAAAAATGCAAGGGTGCGGATGCCGGCTAAGCCCATTTATTGCGTGCTGGCGGTGCTGGTGTTTGGCGGGATCATGCTGCCGTGCTGTGTGACGGTGGGTGTCATGAGCTATGTGATGACGCAGGCGCTTGCGGAGGTGGGCAGTCGGGGAAACGGTATCCTGTATGAAATGCAGATTCTCTCGGTGTTTTCCATGGTGTTCGGGATGCTGGTGGTCTTTAATATGCTGTATTTTTCTTCGGACAGAGAGCACCTGGTGACGTTTCCCGTGCAGGCGCATCATCTGATGACGGCGAAATTTCTGTTCGCCTATCTGATGGAGAGCGCCATGGAGTTTCCGGTGCTGTTGGCGGCGCTGATCGGCTATTTTGCTGCGCTTGCGGAGGGCGCGTCCTGCGGTGCAGGCGCCCTGCTCGGACAAGTTTCGCCGGTGTCATGGGTGGCGGCGCTGTGCGGGATCTTTTTGGTTCCGCTGGTGCCGATGCTTTACTGCGGTATGTTCAGCGTAGTGCTGATGGCCTGTCTTAAGCGGGTGCGGAGCGCCCAGACGTTTTACCGCATATCCGGTGTATGTATGCTGGGGTTTGCGGCGCTATTTCTCTATTCCCTGCGGGGGATGGGGCAGATCAATATTGAAAATTATGTGGAGGCGTTGGGAAGCGGTCAGGATCTGTTTTTGAGGACCATGAACGTGATCTTCTTCCCGGTGCCCTGGTTCACTGCGGCGTTGGATGAGGTAAAAGCAGGCTATCTGCTGCTGTATCTGGGGATGCATGTGGCGCTTTTTCTTTTGTTTGTGCTGTTGGGCAAGCAGTGGTACCAGCAGGGGCTCTACACAGTGGGGGCGCTGGGCAATGCCGCCGCCACGCGCGGTGCAAGGCGGCCCGGCAGGCGACATTCTCTGTTTGTGGCGTGTCTGCTGCGGGAACTGCGCGTATTGCTGCGCACAAGAGCGTTTGCGGGGAATTGCGTCTATGTGAATTTGATTTGGCCGGCCGGCACCTTTGCCTTGTTTTATTTTACGAGTGATCATGGAAATCTGGCGTCCTTTGTGGGGATGTACCGGATCGGTAAAGAGCGGGCGGAGCTTGCGGTTATGCTTGCGCTGCTCTTTGCGGCGTTCATTGCAACGGCGATGAATTCACTGTCTTCCACGGCGTTTTCCAGAGAGGGCAAACAGATCGGTCTGCTCAAATACATTCCGGTGCCGTATATGACGCAGCTGCGGGCCAAAGCATGTGCGAGCGCAATTTTTACCATGCCGGCACTGCTTGCCATGGAGGGGATTGCCGCGTATTATCTGGGGATGTCTTTGTCTAAGATCGTTTTTTACGCAGCCCTCATGCTGGCGGCGCATATGATCGCCTCGGCGGTGGGGATGCTCATGGACAGCGGGATGCCGTATGTGACCTGGGATGACGAGTACAGTGCGCTCAGGGGCAATGTCAGCACCTTTTTCAATATGGCGGTCATGATGTTTGCGGCGGGCGCGGTGATCGGACTGAGTCTGCTGCTGTATGAGGCGCTGAAATGGCCGCTGCCGGCGTACAGTTTGTTGGTGTTTGTGGTGTTGTGGGGCACGGCGGTCGGCACGGTGCTGCTTACGGATGTGCGGATCCTGGAAAATATGGAGGATCTTGATTGCGGATAGCGGTACAATCTGCTATAGTGAATAAAAGAGTTTTGATGGAAAGGTATGGTGTGGAAATGAAACGGTCAGACACGATCCGCAGGGTGATGCATATCCCCTTATGTCTTTTGCTCATCACCATGTTATTGTGGACGACGGGTATACAGGTGTGGGCTGATACCCCGGCAGACAATGATGATTTTTTTATTCTGGCGGAGAAGACAGCTTCCGACAGGGATACAACTACGGTGCAGGTGACCATCCAGAATCTCGGCGCTGATTGGGAGGGCACGGTGCGTCTGCTCCCGAAGTACCGCTACTACGGGGCATCTTCGGCGTATGATACAGCGATCGCTCTGCCGCAGGGAAGCATCAAGCAGTTCTCGTTCCGCATCCCGAAATCTACCTGGGGCAGCGAGGAAAGCTCACTGCGGGTGGTGCTGCTTGGCAAAAAGTCCAAGGAGGTTGCGGCTGCGGAATTTGACTCGCTGATGGAGGAGACGGGAAGTGCTGTAAATCTCGGCATACTCAGCGATGATTATGCATCGCTCACCTATCTGGATATGGGCGGCGAGGAACTGTATTACCGGAGTGAGTCACGGCCGGTTGCGCTTACCAATGTGCGCGCGGAGACGTTTCAGGAGCAGTTGGGCGGGCTGCAGATTCTGGTGATTGACCGGTTTGATACGAGTGTGCTGTCCGCGGATGACAGACAGGCGCTGATCGACTGGAACTATGACGGCGGTATTCTGCTTTTGGGAACCGGTGCTTATGCGGACAAGGTGCTGGATGAGCTGACAGACCATGTGGGCATGGCCCGCGTGCCGGATGACAGCGCTGCTGTGACAGTACCGGACAGCACTGCAGCGGAAGATGCGCCGGTTTCGGGCAGCACAGCGGTGGAAGGTGTGCTGGATTCGAACAGTACTGCGGTGGAAGATGCACCGGCTCCGGACAGCGCGGCGGAAGATGCGACAGTGCCGGAGGATGGGGCGATGTCCGGCCTCTCGATTGTGGATCTGGCGGATCGCTGGGGAAGATATGAACAGAATTACTACACGCTGGAGTATTCCTGTTCCATGGGGGACGGTGCCATAGCGGTGGTGCCGTATGGCCTTGTGGAGCTTGGCAAAGCGGACACGAGTTTATTTGGCTACAGCACCCGGGAATCATTTGTGCTTACCTTGCTTGAGGAGGCAATCGACCAGACCTCGCTGCGTTATGCGAGTTCCAACCAGAGCAATTCCGGTGATACATTCCGTTATGTTTCACGCACGATGAGTTATTGGGGAAATCGCGAGAACCGGCTCAGCTTTTGGCTGTTGCGTTTGATTATTGTACTGTATCTGATCTTTGTGGGACCGATCCTGTATCTTATTTTGATTCTCGTGAAGAAAAGGGAGTGGTACTGGATTGGGGTGCCGGTTTCTGCCGTGCTCTGCATCGGACTGATCTTTTTGGCCGGCAGAGGATTTGAGGTGGTGGATACGACGGTGTATTCGGTGTCGCTGCAGAATCTGTCGGATCAAAACAAGGCACAGTCTTATCTGTACTGCTATGACGCGGATCACTCCGAGTGGAGTCTGAAGCTGGCGGAAGGCTATGACTATGTCGGGAAGCTTGACGATGATCATTATTATTCCTCCAAGTCCAACAATGATTATTATTATCATTTCAAGCGGGAGGGCGCAAGAAATTATTTTGGCATCAAGCCGGAGGGCAGCTTTGAGGATGCTTACTTTTATGCGGGACGCAGCGGGAAAAGCGACAAGGATTACGGACAGATCGGCGGGAAGGTGCTGGTCAGCTGGACCGGTATTTACGGCACTGTGAGCAATGATACTACAGAGGATTTTGCATATATGGCGGTGGTGGCCGACGAGAGCATCTATGTATACAAGAATGTGAAGCGCGGAGACACACTGGATCTGGCAACGGATGTGCCGGTGTATGTGAGCGCACAGTCCTACAATGTGTACAGCAATTATCTGTATGATTTCCTGGATGATGACGATGCAAAACGGAGCAAAAAAGAGGTCGGTTTGCTCTCCGCACTGGGCGTCGGAATTAACACGCTCTATTCGACGGATGATCCCGACGCGGTCATTGTGGTCGGCGTGGTGGATCAATGGGATCATGTGGTGGACGACCGCTGCAAAGAGGTCAGCTATGGCTGCCTGTATGCGATACAATAGGGGGGAGAGAAGATGCTGTATATCAGAGATCTGACGAAACGATATGGAAATTTCACGGCAGTCAACCATCTTTCCCTGCATATTCCGGCGGGAGATCTGTTCGGCTTCGTGGGACCAAACGGTGCGGGCAAGACGACGACGATCCGGATTGTGTGCGGCCTTTTGCGGGCAAGCGGCGGTTCGGTGCAGATCGGCGGCACCTCAGCGCCGGTGGGGAGCAGAGAAATGAAGCGCCAGATCGGCTATGTGCCGGACTTTTTTGGTGTGTACGACAATCTGAAGGTGAAGGAATACATGGAGATGTACGGCTCCATGTATGGCATGTATACGCGGGATATCGCGAAGCTGACAGATGATCTGTTGGAGCTTGTGAATCTGACGGACAAAAAGGAAGTCTATGTGGACACGCTCTCGCGGGGCATGAAACAGCGACTCTGTGTGGCCAGAGCGCTGCTGCACAATCCCAAGCTGCTGATTCTGGACGAGCCCAGCTCCGGCTTGGATCCCAGAGCGCGGGTGGAGATGAAAGAGCTTTTGAAAAATCTGCACGCCATGGGGAAGACGATTGTGATCAGCTCCCATATTCTCTCGGAGCTTTCGGAGATGTGCAACAGCATCGGTATCATGCAGCAGGGGCATTTGCTGGCGGCAGGACTGATGGAGGATGTGATGAATCGATTCGGCGGCGGCCGGAACATCCATATCCGGATTGCGTCGCCGATGGAGCCGGCCATTCGTCTGATGCAGGAGCAGGTGGGCGTAAGGATCGAGTCGGTGCGGGAAAACGAAATGATCATCGCATATAACGGCGGGGATCAGCAGATCTCCGCACTGATGCAATATATGCTGCAAAACGGGATTGTTCTCACAGACTTCCACAGGGAAGAGGGAACGCTGGAAGGCCTGTTCATGCAGCTGACGGGAGGTGGCGCAGAGTGAAATTCCGAATGAATCCGATTGTAAAAAAAGACTTACAGGTGACGGCCCGCAGTATGCGGCTCAGCTGGGGATTATTCGCCTATGAGGGCGTGCTGACCTTCGCGTTTATGCTGGCGCTTCTGGGCATTCAGGGCGAGAGCAGAAGTTTCTACGGCGGGAATATCTACAGCTACCTGGTGATGCTGTTTCCGGTGCTGGCGATCTCGCAGGTGTGCATTGTGTCCTTGATTGTGCCGCTGCTCACGGCGTCCTCTATCTCGGGCGAGAAGGAGCGACAGACCTTTGATATCATGATGACGACCTGTATGTCTCCGTTTTCGATTGTGGTGGGGAAGGTGACTTCGGCGGTAATCCGCATTTTGTTCTTCGTGTTGGCGGGGACGCCGATCATGGCGCTTGCGTTTGTAGTCGGTGGATTAAGCTGGCTGGATCTGTTGTCCTTCATGCTGGTGATCTCGTTGTATTCGGTCTTCTTGGGGAGTATCGGCATTTTTTGTTCTTCGATCTGTAAAAAGGCGATTGCGGCGGTGATTCTCTCCTATGTGCTGACCGCTGTGATCTGTGGGGCGACGACCATCCCTGTGATTCTCCGGATGCTTATCGGAAGAGGCAAGCCGGGGGAGTCTTTGCTGTTTATGCTGTTTAATCCGATTCTGTTTTTTGAAGAGTATTTTATGCAGGTCATGACAGGAGAATCTTTGATGGCCGACGAGCTGAGCAGGAGTGATGTGGGGATATTGACCTATGCCCTTTCCCGGGGCACGTTGTGGATCTTTATCTCGGCGGCATGTATTCTGTTGTTGTCCTTTGTCTTCATGCTGCTGGCATCCTGGCGGGTGAACCCGCTGCACGGATCGGGCACCAGAGCATCCAGAAAGAAAAAATAGGCAGATCAATGGCGGATCGGTACGAGTAAAAACCGGTAGAGCGTTTGGAGCGGAGTGAGAGGTTGGTATGAACGAACGGGAATTTATCAACTGCATAAAGGGATTCTGCGGCAGGCGAAACGCGGCCGCGCTGTTTCGGCGGATGCTGTCCGGTCTGGGGGCCGGAGCCTGTGTGGGGATTATCCTGCAGGGGATTTCGATGGTGCTTCCGTTTTATTACGTGAATCTGTGTACCGTGCTGGCTGTATGCGCGGGGACGGGCGCGGCGTTTGTATTTTCCTGTTTTCACAGGAGCGATATGAAACAGACGGCGCTGGCGATGGATCGCTTCGGCTTTGCGGAGCGCATCAGTACCGCGTATGACCATATGCAGGAAAGCGGCGAAATGATCCTCAGGCAGCGGCAGGACGCCATGGCGATGCTGCAGGCCAAGCGGGGACAGATCAGGTTTCGCGTCTGTCCGCCGGTTCGACAGCTGGCGGTGACGGGACTGTTGCTGGCGGTGATGGCAGGCATGGTGTTTATACCGACCAAGGCGAGAAAACAGGCGGCAGAGCTGCACCAGGTGCAGCTGCAGGCGGAGGAGAAACAGCAGGAAGTGCAGGAAGTCGTCGACGAGCTGACCGCCTTTGAACAGGGTAATCTGACAGATGCACAGCGGGCGGCTATGCAGGAAATGATCGAGAACCTGCAGGCATCCATGGAGGAATTTGGCCGTGCGTCCTCGGGGGAGGATATCTCCAATGCGACGGAAAAACTGGAATACAAATATCAAAATATGGGCAGTCAATTGTCCGATATCGCGCAGAGCCTGCCAAACGGCGCGGCCGGCACCATGACGGCGGAGGCGATGCAGGCCTATGCGAATCAGCTGCAGCAGATGGGCGGCGTGCCGGCGGATCAGTTTGCGTCCAATCAGGGTACACCCCAGGGCGGTGAGAATGGTTCGGACGGCCAGAACGGAAACAGCCAGAACGGGCAAACGCCGCAGGGCGGCCAGAACGGAAACGGCCAGAACGGACAAACGCCGCAGGGCGGCCAGAACGGAAACGGCCAAAGCGGAAATGGGCAAACCGGGAATGACCAGAATGGAAATGGGCAAGGCGAGGACGGCGCGGCAGGGCAGGCCCAAGCCGCAGGTGAAGCCGATGCAGCAGGGCAGGGGCAAACTGCGGGACAGGCTGGTGCGGCGGGACAAAGCGGCGGAGACGGAGACGGCTCCGGAGCCGGAAGGGGCACAGGAACAAACGACGCCCAGCATGATTATGTGAGCATCCCCAATGCGATTGCGAATAGCGACGGGATCGCGTCCAACGCGACGGACCATGACGCGTCCCAGTTCTTCAGAGCGCCCAGCGGCTTCAGCTGGGAGGGACAGCACATGCCCTACGAGGCATTGATCGGCGGGTATGAGAAAAACGCTTATGAAGGGATTGCCGCAGGGAAGTACCCGAGCGGCATGGAGAATGTGATCAAGAAATATTTTGAGAGCTTTAATTAGAGCTTTCATCAAAGCAAGAACTTTTATGAAATCAAAAGGAGAAAAAAGATGAGTGCATTGGATCCGAACGGATTGCGGGATCCCGCCTACATGGCGCAGTGCGTGGCAGCCTGCGAGCGGGAGATTCAAAAGGGAATTATCGGGCAGAGAGCGGTCATCCGGCAGGTGATGCTGGCGATGCTGACCGGCGGTAACGTGTTGTTGGAGGGTATGCCGGGACTGGGCAAAACGAGACTGGTGAGTACCATCAGTAAGGTGTTCGACCTTTCGTTCAAACGCATCCAGTTTACACCGGATTTGATGCCCAGTGATGTGACCGGCACCAATATCATTGTGAAAAACGAACAGGGCAGTTCCTTTTCATTTGAGCGGGGTCCTATTTTTGCCAACCTGATTCTGGCGGATGAGATCAACCGTGCCACGCCCAAGACACAGTCGGCACTGCTGGAGGCCATGCAGGAGCACACCGTGACGGTGGGCAACGACAGTCATCGGCTCGAGGAGCCGTTTCTGGTGCTGGCGACCCAGAACCCGATCGAGAATGAGGGCACCTATCCCTTGCCGGAGGCACAGCTGGATCGTTTTATGTTCAAGGTGTTGGTGGGCTTCCCATCCAAGGAGGAGTTAAGGGGAATCGTCACGCTGACGGAAGGGTTGCAGGCACCGCCCATTGAAAAGCAGATGGACGGGAACGGTCTTCTGGCAGCGAGGGCACTGGTGGCACAGATCCCGATCGCGGACGCTGTGATGGAGTACCTGTTGGATCTGGTGATGGCGACGCATGCCCCGAATCCTCACATCAAAGAGGGGGCGAGCCCCAGAGCGGCGCAGGCGCTGATCCGCGCGTCCAGAGCGAAAGCGTTTTTGGAGGGACGGCTCAATGTGTCCTTCCAGGATGTGGAAGAGTGCGCGTATCCTGTGCTCAGACACCGCATTATTCCCAGCTTTGACGCGATCAGCGACGGCGTTTCGGAGGATGCGATCATCCGCGCGATTTTGCAGGCGAAGCGGGCGTAAGGCAGCGCGGAACAGGAGGGAAGCCCTATGGTATTGGACGCCTCATTTTATGATACCTTGTCCAGACTGAAGCTGGCGATGCGCTACAGATCCACCATGGCGCTTTCGGGCAACCGGAAGTCCACGCAAAAAGGTTCCTCCACGGAATTTTCGGATTTTCGGGAGTATATGCCGGGGGATGACATACGGCGCATCGACTGGAATGCCTACGGGCGTCTGGACAGGCTCTATGTAAAAGAGTATATGGAGGAGAAGGAGATCGTGGTCTCCATTCTCTTAGACACCAGTGCCTCCATGGATTACGGTGCGCCGAAAAAAAGTGAGCTGGCATGTCGTCTGGCGGCGGCTATGGCGTACTTAAGCTTAAGCGGTATGGACCGGGTGCGGGTATATGACATGCAGCACATGCAGGCACCTCTCGTGCTCTCCGGCGGGAAGAAGGCGCTGCCGAAGCTGACGGACTGGCTGGGGCAGCGAACGTTTGACGGCAGGGTGGATGTGGCTGAGGCGGTGCGCAAGCTGGATCTGAAGGGCCCCGGGGTGACGATCCTGCTCACGGATTTTTTGCAGGAGGATTTTCTGGACGCCGGGACAGGCAGCATCGATAAGCTGCTGCGGTATCTGGATTACGCGCGGCAGAAGACGATTCTCTTGCATATTCTGGCCAAAGAAGAGCTGCATGTGGAGTACACCGGCACGCGCAACCTCATCGATATGGAGGACGGGGAGAGCCTCCGGCTGACCTTGGATGACACCAGCATCCGCGTGTATGAGAAAGCGCTGCAGGCGTTTATTGTCCGTCTGCAGAAAGCGTGCGCCAGAGTGGACGCGGTACACGCAGTGTGCAGTACAGGACAGGAATTTCGCAAACTGATCTTTGAGGATTTAAGGATGCTATATGATAGTTGAAAATTTGTGGCCGCTCTTATTTATCGCGGCGATTCCGGTAGTGATCATTTTATATCTGTTGAAGCCCAAGGGGGTAGATCAGCTGATCTCCTCCAATTTGTTGTGGAAAAAATTTTTGAAAAATGAGCAGTCGCGCACCTTTTTTGAAAAATTTGTTCACAACCTGTTGATGTATGTGCAGATTCTCGTGATCATCCTGCTGATGATCGCGCTCATGGCACCGTTTATGAAGGTGGACGGAAGGGGCGGCAGCAGGAAGGTGCTTCTGATCGATACGAGCGGCAGTATGCAGCACCTGACAGGATCCGGCAAGACGCGGCTGGAAGCGGCTGTTGAGCAGGCAGCGGACTATGTGCGCACGGAGGATGCCACGCGCTTTTCTGTTGTGACAACGGATGAGAGCGGTACCAGACTGCTGGCCGTGGACATCGCGGACACGGAGGAGCTGCTTGGGATTCTGGGCAAAATCACGGCGA
The DNA here is from genome assembly GCA_017480445.1 of Lachnospiraceae bacterium. GTDB lineage: Bacteria > Bacillota > Clostridia > Lachnospirales > Lachnospiraceae > Acetatifactor. The sequence goes on along the minus strand of JAFVAO010000068.1, from coordinate 19,094 downwards.
CGGACTGCGGCGGCACGCTTGCGGCGGCACAGAGTATATTGGATACGTTGGCCGGTGCGCAGGAGGACAGCGCTGCATCGCTGGTGGTCTATACCGATGCGGCGGGGGCGAGCGGATTCGATGAACTGAACGGATTCGCGCAAAAGGAGCTCTATGTTCTGGGAGAACCCTGCGAGAATGTGGCAAATGAGTATACGGTTTTTTCCGAGCGGGAGGACGGTACCTATGATGTGGTGGTCAGCGCGCGCAATTACAGCGGTCAGGATGTCCTGCTGGACGTGGGGCTGTATGATGAGTCGGACAAGCTGATTGCGTTGTCCCAGATGTCGCTGGAGGCGGACGAGGCAAACGCCTGCCTGTTTGAGCAGGTGGAGTGGCAGGGGGCGGTGCTCACCTCCAAGTTGAGCGGGATTGCTTTCGCGGAGGGCGGAAAGGACGCGCTCGCGGGAGACAATCAATCGGCAGCGGTCAAGTCCCGCGGTAATCAGATCGAGGGAGCACTTGTGGGGCGCGGCAATACGTTTATCGAAAAGGCCTATCTGGCGGTGACGGGTAGAGATATCACCAAGGTGGACACGGATTTATTGGTGGACGCCGAGACCTTCAATGTCGCGATCTATGACGGGGACAAGGCGCCGCAGAGCGCGTGCAACCGGCTGATCTTCGGCGATCCCAGACAAGAGGCTGCCGACACATTGCAGAATGTCGTGCTGCACATGAAACAGTGTGATCTGACCAACGGCCTGTCTGATTTTACGGTGGGCGTGAATACTGCTTACTGTTTCACGCTGCCGGAGGGAGCTAAGAGCTTTCTGGAATATGACGGAAAATGTGTAGGATACTATGGAGAGCGGGACGGACAGAAGGAAGTGGTTCTGGGATTTGACATTCGGGAGTCGGACTTCCCGCTGCGGGCAGAGTTTCCGGTCTTTCTGGCCAACGCCATGATTTATCTGTCCGATACGTCATGGCTTTCGTCCAACATCTACTATGCGGGGGAGGAGATCCATCTCCAGCCCTGGGCGGATCAGGATGTCATGCTGTTTGAGAGTGTGCCGGTGAAGGCAGGTGTCTACCAGGTGGGTAATGAGCGCTATCAGGAGCGCTATGTGGTGCGGTTCCGCACAGGCACAGAGTCCGAGGGCAGGGGAGAGGCCGCGTCGGTGACGACCACGGACGGTCTGCAGGTGCAGAAGGTGCGCAAGACACTGCGCAATTTCTTTATCCTGCTTGCACTGCTTCTGCTGGTGGTTGAGTGGCTCCTCTACGTACGGCAGATGCGCTATCGCGGATTCTTTTATCCGGCGGTGCGGGGCATTGTGGTGTTTTGTCTGTTCTTAGCGCTGTTCGGAATCGGCATCCGCATCGGCAGCAACAAGACGGCGACGGTATTTGTGGTGGATCTCTCCAACAGCAATGCGGCGCATCAGGATGAGATGCAGGAGTATCTCGCGCGGACAGTGGGACAGATGCCGAAGGGCAATGTGTATGGTATCGTGACGTTCGGCAAAGGGGCGCTGGTAGAGCAGTTTATGACCAACCGGAAAAATTACGGGCAGCTGATGACGATCCCGGAGGGGACGGCCACCAATTTTGAGGAGGCTGTGTCCAGGGCGCTCACGATGATTCCGGGCAACGCCAATGGCCGTCTGGTGGTGTTGACGGACGGCAGACAGACCCGTGGGGATATCCAGAACATGGCGCAGGCGCTGGTGGCCGGCAGGACGGAATTCGCCACGCTGTTGTATGAGAACGAAGTGAAAAACGACGCCTATATTGATCAGGTGATTATGCCGGTTTATCTGCATCCGGGCGACCGGTATTCCGTGACTGTGCTGACAGAGAGCAACTACGATACCGATGCGGTGATCGCGATTTATCACGGCAGTGTCAAGAGTGCGGAATACAGTGTGCATCTGAACAAGGGCAGCAACCGCTTTGTGTTCTCCGATCAGGTGGCGGAGGATGCGGGCGGCGGCTCCATGGAGAGTCTGCGGGTGCAGGTGCAGGCAGCAGGAGACGGCTGTGCGGAAAATGATTTTTACAATGCCTATTCGGTGGTGGAGGCGACACCCAAGGTGCTGGTGGTATCCGGCCGGGGCATCAATTCCTCCAACTTCACATCGATCCTGCAGGCGGCGGGCTGCGACTATAGTGTGGTATCGGCGTTGAATGCGCCGTCCACCATGGAGGAAATGCTGGCATACCGATCGATCCTGCTGGTGGACACCTATATTGACGATCTGCCGCAGGGCTTTTTGAACAATCTGGAATCCTATGTGAAGGATTACGGCTGCGGCTTCGTCTGCTGCGGCGGAGAGAACAGCTTTGCACTCGGCGGCTATCGGAACACGGTGCTTGAGACGGTGCTGCCGGTCAATATGCAGTTAAAAGCAGTGAATGAAATGCAGCATATGGCGATGGTCATGGTGATCGACCGATCGGGCAGTATGCTGAGCGATACGAACGGTGTGAGCAATCTGGATGTGGCGATCCGGGCAGCGACCGTGGCGGTGGACAATCTGCAGGATGAGGATTATGTCGGCGTGCTGACCTTCGACACGGAGTACACATGGCAGGTGGAATTGACGAAGGCCAAGGATCGCGAGAAGATCAAAGAGTCCATCAAAGCGATCCGCGAGGGCGGCGGAACCACGATCAAGCCCGCCGTGCAGGAGGCCTATGATGTGATTTCGGCGTGCGACGCGCAGGCGAAGCATGTCGTGCTGCTCACGGACGGCATGGGGGAGACGACGGATTTTAAAGATGTGATCAAGGATTATACAAGCGGCGGCGTGACGCTTTCTACGGTGGCTGTGGGGAGCGGATCGGACACGCAGCTTCTGAAGGAATTGGCGACGCGGTGCGGCGGCCGTTATTACTATTCGGATGTGTCCCTGGATATCCCGAAGATCTTCGCGCAGGAAGTCTTTTTGGGCGGAGACAGCTATATCCAGAATGGGGACTTTGCGCTTTCCGTGCGCCAGGGACATGAACTGACGTCCAATCTGTTCCCGAACGGATGGCCCAGACTCTATGGGTATGTGTCAGCCACGGAGAAGACAGCAGCCAATCCCATCATCAAGGAGCCGGAAAAGGATGCGCCGATTCTGACGGTCTGGCAGTATGGATTGGGCAGGACAGTGGCGTGGAACAGCGATGTGACCGGCGCTTGGACGGCGGCCTTCTCAGGGGCGGATGACACGGTACAGCTGTGGAAACGCATCGTGGATTATTCCACGGGTAACGCAAGTCTGGGCGGAGACAGAGTCAATGTGGTGACCGCGGGAGAGCAGACGACGGTGGTCTACCAGACGGAGGATTACTCAGGTAAGACGGAAGTGTTGGCGAAGGTGGTCGATCCGGAGGGAGCAGACACAGAAGTGCGGCTGCACGCCACAGCGCCCGGCAAGTACGAGGCGGCGCTGGATACGGCGCAGGCGGGGCTGTATCACTTGAACATTCGGCGCGAGGAGGACGGCGAGATCCAGAGTTATCTCACGACCGCGACGGCGGTGCAGTTCTCGGACGAATACAAATTTGACGTAAGCACGGCGCCCTATCTGAACTTTGTGCAGCGCTACGGACAGATCATTGATGCGGATACAGATGTGTGGGGCAAAGTGGACGCCAAGGCCAAGGAGAAACATTCCCTGACCAATTGGCTGTTGGCGTTGGCGATCCTCTTGTTTCTGGCGGATATTGCCATGCGGCGGTTCCAGTATGAGCCGGATTTCGCGAAGATAGCGGAGCGCGGAAAGCAGCGTAGGGCGCAGAAGGCAGCACGGAGGCAGGCGGAGAACGCGCAGATGCCGGGCGCAATGCAAGTGCCGGGAGCGGGTCAGGGTATGGCAGCCGGTCAGGGGGCGGGTCAGATGCCGGCCGGAGCAGCGCAAATGCCGGGTGCGGGTCAGACGATGACGGGACCGGGGCAAGGAGCAATGTCGGCGCAGCGGAAGGATACGGACAGACGGAGCCGTAAGGCAAAGCCCCAGGAGCAGATTCTGGACACCTCCCAGCTTTTGAAAAAGAAAGACGATCGGAATATTTGACAGATATGGGCAAGGACAGGTTTTTTGTATGAAAGAATATGGTAAATATCAGGTTCAGACAAAAATTTCAAAAAAAGCTGTTTCTTATACGGTCTTTTTTGCAGTGTACATGTTTGCGTTTTCCATGATGTTGACGCTGATCGGAAGCAACATGGGGTATGCGGTGGATAACGGTGTGCTCGAGAAGCTGTATTATGGAGATATGATACTCATGATGACCGGTTTCGCGCTGTTTGGCGTGATAGCCGGGAAACTTGGGAAGCACATACGGAAACTGATCCCGCCTGTCTGCTTTCTGGACGCGGCGGGGATCATATTGCTTCCTTTTCTCAGACAGCGGGGGTATATTGGCATTGTAGAGCTCATTATGGCATGTGCGCTTGGAATCACCGGCGGCTATGTGTATTTTCGTATGGCCACAGGACTTGCGGGGGAAAAAGCGCTGGGCAGGATCGTAGGAATGGGCGGCGCCCTGTCGGTTTTGTTCCAGTTTATCCTGTCGGAAGCCGGTGTGGGAAGCAGTATATTATGTGTGCTTACAGGTATTTGTTTTGCGGTGTTGGCTGTGGGAGTGGTCGTGACGAACAGCGAACGCGCAGCGTTGAACGGCGAACCTGCGGCAGCAGTGAATGGCGAACAACGCAAAGCAATGAACGGCGAACTTGCGGCAGCGAAAGCGGAAATGAGAGTTTGCGAAGCCGGAGGTGTCTCGCACGGGCAGCTCATAAGGCTGTGCCTGATCGTGGCTTTCCTTGTGGTACTCGGTAATTTTTATGATAACTGGTTTGCAAGGACCTTGGCAGAACAGACGGCTGTAATGGAGCTGTATGCGTGGCCGAGACTTGTGTTGGCGGCGGATTATCTGATATTTGGGTGGATCACCGATAGATGGGGACGGAATGCATTATCGCTGAGCGTGCTGTGTACGGCGCTGGTTGCTTTTTTAAATTTGATGCTTTCGGGAACGGCTTCTGTATGGTGGGTCAGCATTGTCTTATATTACCTGCTGGTAGGCGCGATCATTTCATACTATAACCTGCAGTTTCTGATGGTTGCTCCGGGATTGAAACACACCGCACTATGGGCGGGCGCAGGACGGATCATAAATGGGATAACAAGCGTTATTTGTGGTTTGCTTGTCATTTCATCTTTTCCGACTGTGGCAGTGATGGTGATCGATCTGGTCATGTTCGCGGGAATCTGTATCTGCATGGCGTGGAACGGGTATCTGGTGCCGGGCAGAGGGAAAGCCGGAGAGCAGGGTATAGCCGGACAGAGTGCCGGAATGCAGGGGGGAGCCGCACAGAACGCCGGAGCACAGGGCTGGGGCGAAGGAGCCGGTTCTTTGTCCGATGCGGAGAGACTTGAGAGGTTTACTGCCGTTTACGGACTGACCGAACGCGAAGGTGAAGTGGTCGATCTGCTGGTCAACACGGAGGACACCGCAGCCAAGATGGCGGAGAGAATGTCCATCTCCCGAAGCCTTTTCCAGCGCTATGTGGCGGCGGTCTATGAGAAGACGAAGACGCAGACCAGAGCCGGACTTGTGCGTTTGTATTTTGAAGAGGCAAATTAAAAAACAAATGTTATTTTTGCGATAAATACGCCATGTAGACAACTGTCAACTTGCGGAAAATCCTACTTGTAGCATATGCTAAACAAGTAGGATTGTACGCAGCTGGCAGTTTTTTGTGCAAACAGATATGCCAGCCGGAGCGCAATGATCCGGAAAAGTCATAAGAATCAGGAAGGTGAGCAAGGCATGAAAAAATGGATTTCAAGGACACTCAGTATCATTTTATCGGCACTGATGATCGTGACATCTCTGCCAATGGAGGCATTCGCCGCCGCGCAGGGTGTTGATGCGGTTATCGGGGATGCCATGATTATGGACGGAGATACTTCCGCCGCAGAAAGTGACGCGGAGGATACCAACGAGGAAGGTACCGCTGACGGTGCGGATGGGGAAAGCGCTGTCGCTCCGGAGACGGAACCTGTAGAACCGTCCCGCGATTTCACGTTTTCCGGGTCTGAATACAACTATGTGACGGGCGCGGCATGGGCGATCGACAAGAACGGAAATTCTGATTATGTAGGCGACGGCGATGAGTATTTGTACAGTACATGGCTTACCGGAACTGCCGGAGGCGACCGGGAGCTTTACAGCGCCCTTCATAACGATATGGAGCTGGCGGCACATACCGGCAAATGGTATGAGGGACACGAGGTCATCTACTATCCCGCGCAGGGCAAGAAGGTATACGAGAACAGCGAATCTGCCAGCGCATTAGAATCTGCGCCGGAATTTACCGGCAAGATGGTATTCGAAATGAAATACATGCCGGCGGAACTGAGTGACCAATTCTATCATTTTCAAGGCTACGAAAATAATGAAGGAGTATACAAAAAGCTGAAGGCGCAGAAGCTCGAAGCATGGGAATATGAGTCCTACAAAGCAGCAGACGGCTCTACCCGCTACAGGCGCGTTAAAACGGTCGAGATAGGAGAGGATGATTACGAGGTATCCACCGAAGAGGGCGCGAAATATACGAATGATCTTGGCAAGCTTAGCACCGGTTCGGAGTTGGCAGGATACACCCCGCAGATGACCCTTTCCGGCAAAGTGTGTCTTAATTCAAGCGATTTCAGCAATCCTGATCATCCCATCGCCATCGTCGCGCTTGCCTATGATGCCGCAAAGGATGCGAAGACGGTACGCGACCTTGCAAATACGAAAGACGGCGGATCCATACTTTGGGACAATGACCCGATTTTCGACTTGAAGGATAACGGCTATGGCTCGGAGACCGGCTTTGCCGTCATCTATCCGCGCAGCTATAACTATTACACCGATGATCTTTATACCGCTTCCGCGATGGGAAGCTTCAGCTTAAATCCTTACAACTATTATATTGACGAAGACGCAGGTACGATCACGTTGTACGGCTGCAGTTATTACAATGCTTTTATTTCGGGATTTATGAGGGGCTATAAGGATGATTTCCGCGATACATCCGGCAGCGGCCTTATGATCGACACCTGGGAGATCCCGGCGACCTATACATATAACGGCAAGAGCTACAAGGTCATCATAGGAGACCGCTATATCAATGAATTCGGGACATTTTACGGCACGAACTATCCCAATATGACATCGAATCTGATCATTGATGCCGGCGTTACCTTCCCTGAGGACTGTACCGACTTCATGGAATATGGTTCGATGTACGGAATCTGCCCGAGCACCGTCACGATAAAGGGTGATGTCGCGTCGACCGGTGGCAATATCAAAAATTTCACAAACTTTTTCAGCCACGGAACATACCGCAAGCTTGATATCGCGGCGCTTGATACCTCCAGTGCGGAGTGTATGGCGGGGATGTTCGCGGTCACCTTAAGCCCTTCGAGCGTATCGGATCTTCCGGATATCACGCATTTTGACACCTCGAAGGTTACCGACATGAGCGGGATGTTCCAGACGACGATCTACAACGCGTCAGGGACGGAATACAATATCGACGTGTCTAGACTCAACACTTCAAAGGTCACGAACTTCTCACATATGTTTGACGGCTATCATGTGACGAGTGGAGGTCTGAATGCAAGATATTATCCAAGCATCGATACCTCACGCTGGGATACCTCCAGTGCCAAGGACATGAGCTGGATGTTCGCAAATGTTCTCTTCATGGACTTTATGGGAACCGGCACTTTGGATATCAGCGGGCTTGATTTCACCCCTTCCCTTAAGACGATGCAGGGCATGTTTTACGGAAACCGGCGCATTACGGAATACAGCGACGACGCATTGGGACTTACAAAGATCATATTCCCGAAGGATATGGACACAACCGGCGTTACCGACATGAGCCTTCTTTTCGCAAACTGCGCGACCCTGTCGCAGATTGAGAATTTCACCGCCCTTGACACGGACAATGTGACCGATATGTCGATGATGTTCGGCACCGCCCTGGAGGATCGGCTTTTCGGTTCTGTAAGGACTGTGCCGGAGCCTGCGGATTATGGTCACAATACGGGCTCTTGGGCGATTGACAGGCTTACAAATGTATTAATGTATAATACTGCGAGTATTGTGAATTATTATCACGGCTACCCCGGCGATTACGGTCCCGCCTTTACAAGCCTTGACCTTTCCAATTTCAACACGAAAAACCTGAAATATGCCTACGGGATGTTCTACCGCATGCAGGATCTTACGGAGATCAAATGGGGAAAGGATACAACCTTTGAAAATCTGACAGACGCAAACAACATGTTTGTCCTGCCTAAGATGGCAAGCCTTGACCTCACGGGGCGGAAGTTTGATTCCGTAAAGTTCGCCAACAACATGATCGAGCTGGCAAACGCCGACGAGATCATTCTGGGAGAAGGCTCCCTTGACCTCACGCATCTCGACAAAAGTCTGAACGGCAGGTTTTCCATTTCCGCGCCGGTATTTTCGATGGATTTTTCCGAAGTGAAATTCGGGAGGGATTCCTTCGATGCGAACAGCCTTTATAATGGGGATGTCAACATATATGCGTACTGGGACGGGCTTACCGAGGTGGAGGAGCTGATCTTCCCTGCGGATGTCCCTGCGTTCACGTCTCCCGCAAAGCTGCGCACTACCTTTTTTGACGAGGAGGGAGGCGCCTATGATTACTTCGGCGGCGGCAACGACGAAAAGCTCACGCTTACAAGCTCTGCCGCCGGCTATGTGATCACGGATTTCAAGGCGGGAAATATGGATTATGCCTTCGGTGTGGTCGGAAACGGCGGAACGCTTGATGTCACGATCGATCTGGCGGATCAGGAAAACTACAACAGAAATAATCTGTCCGCATATTTCTATGTGGAGGGAAATTCCGGATATGACACGGCTAAGCTTGCTCCGACACCGGACATCCAATGGAGTATTTCCGGGGATGCGGTGACGATGGAAGTGGAATCCGGTCAAAACACCAATGATTATGTGCATCTGACCGTCGTGAAAGCGGGCACCGCCACGGTCACCCTGTCCGTGGAGGGAGGGGAATATACCGCGACCTTCAACATCACGGTATATGACAGCGGGAATGAGGTCTCACTCTATTCTGCTGACGGCAGCATATACAAGGCGAATCAGCTTTCGGATGGGAACTATATTGTAACAGGTTTTACAAGCCTTCATTCGGACGATACCATCGACCTTAGAGACTTAAGGCTTGGAAGCGCTTCAGGCCCGGCGGTCACGGTGAGTAGGATTGGAAATTCTGCCTTTGATCAAAGCGGGAGCGACTATCATCTGAGAGATACCATGAAGGAGATCTATATCCCGGCTTCCGTCACGGAGATCGGTGCGAATGCCTTCTACAATATGACCGTTTTGGAAAAAGTTGCGATCGGGGATGAGAGCAGCTTAAAAGCCATAGGAAACAATGCTTTTTCCAGTGCAGGATCAGCAAACGGACAATCGATCAGCTATGACAGCAACAGCAATGAAATCGTTACTTATACGAAGAATAATCCCTTCGAGATCAACCTGCCGGAGGGTCTTGAGACCATAGGAAACGGTGCGTTTTCTGAGGCAGATCTTGCGACACTCACGATACCGTCCACCGTTCGGAACATAGGAACAAACTGCTTCACAGGAAAATCTTATGACCGGAGACTTACAAGTGTGGTGATCAAGACGGACTCTCTTGATACGATACCCGGATATATGTTCACCAATCGGGGTGGATTGGCATCGATCAAGAATGCTTCCGGTAATAACTACGATTTTGCGGGTGTTCTGCGCATCGGTAATTATGCGTTTAGTGAATGCAAGGCGCTTGGGGGAAGCTATCGTGTCGACAGCCTTCTCTCTATTGGTAATTCCGCATTTAACGGTACGGCGATTACCGGCTTTACCGCCCCTTCCCTGACTGTGATGGGAAGCTCTGCGTTTGAAGGCTGCAACAATATGACAACGGCGGTATTCCCATACCTTACTGAGATAAAGGAAAACACATTCAGAGGTGCGAAGCTCACAAAGCTTGACATTTCCTCGGCGGTGACCATAGGTGACAACGCATTTCGGGGCGCCCTTGCTATGGAAAAGGTGGAGCTTCCGAAGACGCTTGTCACGATAGGAAGATACGCTTTTGAGCGAAATGCGACGGTTAAGGGATATGTATTGCCGGATTCGCTGCACACCATTGGCGGCGAGGCATTTTTGAACAATACCGCGCTCACATCGCTCTATATCCCGGACAGTGTCACGGTCATTGACAGCAACTACAATGGAGCCTTTCAGGGCTGTACCTCGCTGGAGGAGGTGGTGATCGGAAGCGGACTCACCGAGATAACGACCAGAACATTCTACGGCTGCAGTTCTCTTAAGAAGCTGACCATCGGTGAGAATGTGGAGATCATCGGAAAAGATGCTTTTGCTTATACTGCACTGGAAGCGGTGAATCTGCCCGCCTCAGTAAGGACGATCAAGGACGGGGCATTCAACGATGGCTATAAGGGTGCGGTCAAATATGGCGGAGAAGCCGTGGAGGGGGGCATCAGCACCCTCATCATACCCTATGGCGTGACGGCGATAACCATGACCGAAGGATACTCGGCCTTCAGCGGAATGAGCATCGATCACAACGATACATATATCAAGGAGCTTTATCTGCCGGAGACCATAAAGGATCTCAGCGGACTGAATTTGAGAGGGCTGTTTAACAGGAAGGATAACACTGATCCGGATTATCAGCTTGCTTATGAGCAGGAAGGGAATGATGTTATACAGTATGTTGAGAAATATGACGGCAAGATCTATTATCCCGGCACAAGGAGCGAGCTGGAAGCCGCAGTCTTTGCCACGGTAACGGATGCGAATGGCGATACACTATCGAGGAGCTACGATACCTACGGTAAGTACAATGTGCTTGACCTCATTGATATCGAGTACGGCACTGGCTTTAAGATGGTTGGCGGAAAGCTTGTGTTCTATAAGGAAGGAGAGCCCGTAAAGGCAGCTTCCGGAAAGTATGTTGTGCAGGAGGCGGGGAGCAATTATTATCTCCTGGATGAAAACGGTACCTATGTGCGTGATACCGCCTATGTGGACAGCGAGACAGCGGGCGGTGTGACGAAGTATTACATTTATTATTTCAATACGTATGGTCTGGGCGAGCGGCAGGAGATCACCGATCCGCAGATCTTGTCGGGCAGTGCCGTATACGGCTTTTTCAACGATAGCGTACATGCCGCAATGACGGTATCGGGCAGTGAGCCGGTGCTTTTGGCTTCCGATTCTTCTGACGGCAACGTGCCGAAGACCACGAATGTTAAAACGATCGGAGGAAAACAATACTTTGCCTATACGAACGGGGTGCTGGCAAAGGGTTATGTAAAGGGCTCTACAAATGACGGCTTCTATTTCGATGATCAGGATGAGAAGGACGGCAGGCTTTTATGGTATGCGGATCATTCTGCGACGCCTGCGACCTATTATACGGATACAACGAAGGAAACGCTCCTTGGCGCCACGGAGACAGTGATACTTCCGGACGAGAACGGTACGCTTGTATCCTTTAAGAATGGAAAGCTGATCTCCCTTGCGGATACCGACCTTACCGTGACGGCGGATCATGCGACAATCTATACCGGAGGGGAATCTTCTGAAATAAGCACGGATTATCCTTCGGCGGCGACTCTGACCCTGACTGTGGATAACACCAAGGGCTTCAACATGGAAGGTGCCTCCGTGTCATGGAGCATTTACACAAGCTTCCCGCGCGTGACGGGGACGAAGGTCCTGACCCTCGGCACATCGAGCGGGCTTTCCGGTCAGACCTCCACCATCGGCATCACGGCACAGGCCGCGGGCAGCGCGAAGGTGCGGGCGACCTTTACGGACGGCGACGGCAATTCGGCCTATAAGGACTTCACGATCACGGTGAAGGAGCTTGACCCGATGCCCACGGGAGTGACCGTGACCGCGGGCAAGACAACGCTTGCGCTGGACGAGACGACAACTCTTACCGCTACGCTGCTTCCGGAAAATACGACCTTCAAGACGGGCTATGACCGGATCACGTGGTCGACGTCCGGCGAGCATGCACATTATGTCTCGCTGACGGATAACGGCGACGGCACGGCAAGCATAAAGGCGCCGAACTGGCTGAACAGTGCTGACGGAACCTCCGTGACCGTCATGGTGACTGCGATGACAAAGAACGGCGTGAAGGGCAGGATCCGGATCACGATCAACTCGAAGCAGGGCGGAGAAGAGCCCGGACCGGGACCCGATCCCGAGCCTGATCCTGAGCCGACAGAAATTGCGGTCACCGGCGTGGTGTTAAATCAGACTGCTGCGGAGCTCTATCCCGGCGAGTCCTTAAAGCTTTCCGCGACCGTGTCTCCCGCGAACGCTACGGATAAGTCCTTAAGCTGGACGGTGGACAGCGCAAGCGGGGACAGTACCGCAGTGCGCGTGGACGCAAACGGAAAAGTGACGGCGGTGCATGCCGGCAAGGCTGTGGTTATCGTGACGGCGAACGGTGCGGCGAGTGCATCGGGCAGCGGTGCATCGGGCAGCGACGGCAGCGGCAATGGCGACGGCAAGGTGCAGGCGCAGTGCGTGATTACCGTGCTGGAGTCCGAGATCGAGGAGACGGATGAGAACGGCAATCCCATCGATCCGGGCGTGATCAGTACCCTTCTGGAAGAGGCGAAGGAGGAAGGAAAGATCACTGTTGACCAGCCCATCTGGGTCGGCGGACTACAAAAATCCTATTACTACACCGGAAATGCCGTCAAGCCTTCGATCCATGTGTACAAGGGACATAAGCTCCTTGCGGAGAAGACGGATTATACCTTAAGCTACAAAAACAATAAGAATGTTTCCACAGGAATTTCGGACAACAAGAAGAAACCGCAGATCGTGATCAAGTTAAAGGGAAGCTACAGCGGAAGCGAGACCGTGTACTTTGAGATCGTTCCCATGCCGCTTGATAAGCTCACAGCGGATGATCTGACCGTCGCGTACAAGGCGGGCAAGAAGAATCAGTTGAAACCTGTTCTGATGTACAGTGGAGCGGAGACCGGCTGGCAGGATACGAAGATCAAGTACAGCGCGAAGGATATCACCTTCACATGGGTGGATGATGACGGAGAAGGAAACAGCGCAAACGGCAGTGGAAGCAACGCGAGCGGAAGTCTCTGTGACAAGCCGGGCGAGTATGCGGTGGTAATCTCAGCTGGCGCGAGCGGAAACTTTACCGTGGGTGACGGGACGAAAGCAGTTCAGATCGCGACCCTCACCGTCACGGAGCTGGTACCCATGAGCAGCGTGAAGCTCACCGGCTTCAAGGCAAGCCTGCCCTACCTTGGCAAAGACGCTGACGGAGAAGTGCAGGAAGTAAAGCAGAATGCGGTGCTCAAATATAACGGCGTGGAACTTAAAGTAGCGGCGGAGGGTGATCCGGATGCGGCAGATGCAGACTGCATCGTGACCTATGTGAACAACACCGAGATCGGTGTCGCGACCGTGATCTACACCGGAACAGCAGATGCGGACGGCGCGGGAGACGGTTTGGGAAGCGGTTCGGGATCCGCTGCGACAGGCTTCACCGGACAGTTAAAGAAGACCTTCAAGATCACCGGCAAATACACCATCGAGGCATCAGATGTGTCCTTCAAGTATGCCGATGAAAACGGAGATTACAAGACATCCTACACCGGTCTGGCGATCAAACCCGAGGTGAAGGTGGTAGTGAACGGCAGGACCCTGAAAGCGGGAACGGACTACGCCGTAACCTACAAGAACAACAAGGCGGTAGCCGGAAAGAACGAGACGGATACGAAGGGCAGATCCAAGGCGCCTCAGATCATCGTCAAGGGGAAAGGCAACTACCAGACGGCTGAAAAGACCGGTATCACAAAGACCTTTACGATCACGAAGTGTAACCTGAACGATCTGGTGCTGACTGTGGCGGATAAGGCGTACAACAAGAAAGCAAATGCCTACAAGAGCACGAAGATCACCTTCACGGACGGAAACTATCGTGATATGAAACTGAAGGCGGGGAAGGATTATACGATAACCGTTGACGAGATTTTAGATAATACCTCAGGCGACCCGTATGTACCTGCTCCGAAAAGCGTTGTGAAAGTGAAGATCACCGGTACCGGCGCGAACTTTGAGGGGACCGTGACGGGAAGCTACCGCATCATCGACACGAAGGTGACACCCGACATCAGCAAGGCGAAGGCAGTGGTAGGCGGCGGCAAGGCATGCGCGTATACGGGCAGTGCCATCGAGCCCCATGACAAAGCATGGCTGACCGAAAACGGCATCACGGGCGGAGCCGGCACATCGAATCCCTGGCTTGATGTCACCATGAAGGCCGGTAAGGAGACGATCACGCTGCACGAGACGGCACAAGACGCGGCAGGCGCTAAGCAGCCCGGGCAGTATGAGATCCTTGGATACTACAACAACGTAGACAAGGGAACGGCGTATGTGCTGATCCGGGGAATAAACGGATACAGCGGCATCAGGGCTGTGAAGTTCAAGATCGCGGCATCGGATGTGAAAAACAGCTGGGGCGGCGTGTATGACGCGGAAAGCGGCAAGCTGAAATAGAAAATGAAACGGTAAAACCGTAAAGACGACACAGACAAAAGAAAACGGCATCCGGTTGGAAAGATTTTCCGACCGGGTGCCGTACTGTATGTTACGGAGTATAATTGTGGAAATTTACAGAAAACATGCTCCGCATTTTCAGTACTTTTTTATCAAAAAAATACTTGATTGAGAACATAGATTACGATATAATTTAAAATCATAAATCAAAACGATTTATTCTTAAGTGCATATTCAACCGAGTCGGTAATATTTCCAAATAGTAATATAGAACAGAATGCTTTGTCAGTAATGGAGGGACAGTTTGAGAAAGGATGGATCAGAATATGGAGGAAAGCTACGTTTATGAACTCGATGAAGTGCTGAACAAGAAGAATAAAAATGCGGTTATGGAACCTGCATTGGCGTATCGGTATGATAGTGGGGACAAGACGCTGGAGGATTATCTGGCGCTGCCGGAGGGGACCAGAGTGGAGCTGATCGACGGCGTGTTTTATGACATGGCGGCACCGACAGGACTGCATCAGAGGCTTATTTTAAAGATCGCGTGGTGCTTTGAGGCGTTTGTAGAAGAGAATGGCGGTCCATGCGTTACGCTGATAGCACCCTTTGACGTGCAGCTTTTCAACGATAACAAGACCTGTGTCCAGCCGGATATATTGGTGGTGTGTGATCGGGATAAGCTGCGCCCAGAGAGGTTGTCCGGTGCGCCTGATTTTGTGGTGGAGATAGCGTCTCCGGGTAATTGGCGGATGGATGCGGTCATTAAACGGCAAAAATATTTTGAATCGGGGGTGCGGGAGTACTGGATCATCTTTCCCGAGGATAAAAAGCTTTTAGTGTATCGCTTTGAAGGACAGGAGGGTCAAGTCTGTCCGGAGCCGGTGGAGTATGCTTTCACAGACAAAGTCCCGGTGGGGATATGGAGCGGAGAATGTGAAGTGGATTTTGCACAAATCTATGAATCGGTGCGTTTCCTATATGAGAAGAAGTGAATGTCAATCCATCCGCCACCCTTCCAGCACATTCTCCATCGTGTATACAGAAGCCTCTTCGTCCGTCAGCTGATGGGAGAAATCCGCGCGCTCGGAGACAGCGGCACCGGGACCGTAGGATTTATATTCCGCGTAGAAGAAGTGATCATGATCCTTGTTCCAGTCGCCCCAGCCGAGAGGGTGAATGTGTTCGCCCATCTCGCACTGCAAAAAGACGGTTTTGGCATATTCTCTCCACGGCCTTCCGAGATATACGGTGTGGGGCGGACAGTCGCTCGTCAGCCGGCAGTTGTGGAAGACATAACCGTATTTCACATTTTCATAGGTGGAAGCAGCGGTCACATAGCTGTAGATGGGATGATCGTCCGGACTCTCGGGTGGCTTGCGGTCTCCGGGCATCTTGGAAAAGATCTCGCAGTTTTCAAACCATGCCGTGGCGCTTCCGAAAATGAAGTCGACGTCTCCCTGAATATAGCAGTCTCTGTAGAGATGGCGCCCCATGACGCGGGGCTTATTCTCTCCGGGACCCCTAAATCCGCCGGGTTTTGCCTCCTTGAAGGGGAGTGGAGCGGTAAACAGGGTATCCTGACTGCCGAGAAAACGGCAGCGCTCAAAACAGCACCGGTCCGCGTCGACATACAGTGCCAGAGCCTGCCCGACGGTATGACCGAAGCCGGCATCATTTTGAAAGGTGATGTCTTTTGCGGTGAAATCCGGCGCATCGATCCGCACGGAAGCGGTGCGGAAGGTACCTCTTTTCTCACCGTCCTCCATGATCTCAAAGGCGCCCTGCCCGAATACGATCACGGTCTGCCCGGGTTCACCGATCATGGTGAGTTTTGGTCTGGAGATGACGAGTTTTTCCCGGTAAACACCGGCTCCGATATAAAAAATAGCAGGCGTTATATTATAATCCGGCGCGGGAAAGCTTTTTTCCGGAACGGCGGAGAGAATGTCTACAGTTTCCGGATCAACCGAATCATAAGCAAAAAGCGCCTCAAGAGCCTCTGTCACAGTGGAACAGGACAGGGCGTCCGCGGGCGCGTCATTGCGATTGATATAAATTTGTATGGGGTTGAGCGGATCTTTCATAGGAGTCTCCATCGTATCAGTCTTATTCTTTGTTCTCATATTTTGGGATATTTCAATTTTTGACCATTTTATTTTGATCAGAATATTTCGACAGCAGCTACAGCAGCTCCTCAATGGTCAGATCGGGATGATCCGCCAGCTTGATGTATTCGCTGCCGCATTGTACCGTGGGGCGGGAAAGTTTGTCCTTGTTGATGAAGATGATCTTGGCTTTCCGCCCATCGCTCAATTTACAGTCACACTGCAGGTAGGTGTTCACCACGTTCTCGAGGAACGTGAGCAGGTATTCCACATCATATTTCTGGAACCCCTCCTGCTCAAAAATTTCGATCACGCGGAACGGGCATAAGGGACCGCGGTATACCCGGGCGGCGGTCATCGCGTCGTACACATCGGCAATGGCCACGATACGGGCATAGGGGTCGATCTGCTTGCCGGAGATCCGCATGGGATATCCGCCGCCGTCGTAGCGCTCATGATGCATCAGCGCCGCATTGCGGATATGATCGTCGACATTCTGTTTCTGCAGAAGCTGATACCCCAGGATCGGGTGCTTCTGGATCTGCGCATATTCATGTGCATCTAATTTCCCGGGCTTCGTGATGATGGCGTGCGGGATCTTGAGCTTGCCGATGTCGTGGAACAGACCGCAGGCGGTAGCCATCTCGATCTGATCCGGCGTGAGCTTCAGCCAGCGGGCGAGCACGTTGCAGATCAGCGCCACATTCAGCGAATGGGTAAAGGTGGAGTCATCAAAGGCCTGCATATTCTGCAGCATGTCCAGAATGCCCGGCCATTTATCCGCCTTGTTGATCATGGTCAATGTATCTGAGAGGAGCGCGTCCACATCCAGATCCAGGTTGCGCTCCACCACGTTGTTCATCGCGTTTTTGAACGTATCTACGTTGAGGGAATAGTCTTCTTTAAATTGCCTGAAAGACGCTGTATTCTGTACTCTTTCCGTATAGGAGACGGGTGGCTCGTCGGCAATCTCTTTGGCAGAGGGAGCCGGCGCTATGCTATCCTCCACAAAGACCGTGATGACGTTGTACAGATCCAGTTTCGTGATCAGATTATCGTTCAGCACGGTACCCTTGCGCATGATCAATTGTCGGTCGAAGCTCAGCACATCCTCGGCGATGGTCATGCCGGGGAGGAGCTGTAGCGTAGTCAAGCGTTTCATAAGCGATCTCCTCTTATATCGTTGCCCAATCCCTCCCCCTTATTATACGGTTTGAGCAGAGGGTATGTCAATCTGTTTGACATTTTTGCAGGCGATATACAGCAGTATCGGAATGGCGATCAGAGCGGCGATTCCGATGGCGATCATCGCGAGCGGGTTCTGTTCTAAGGAATCCGGCAGCAGGAAACCCACCAAATAGCTCGAGCAGTTGATCGACATGTGCAGCAGGATCCCCGGAATGACCGAGTTGTAGCGGTAGGCCAGACAGCCGAAACAGATACCGAGGAGGGTGGCGTAGATTCCCTGTACGATGTTCATGTGAAATATGCCAAACAGGAGCGCCTGCAGGATGATGGCCGCCGGAACGGGTATCGCCCTGCGCAGGGTTCTGAAGATCAGACCGCGGAAAAGGATCTCCTCCGTGAGCGGTGCCAGCAAGCAGAGCGCGATCTCCATGAACAGAGAATCCGTGAGCATGGACTCCATCAGTGTCTGATAAAATTCGTTTGTCTTCGGAAAGAGCGGCAGCAGCAGTGCCAACGCCATGTCGATGCCGATCTGCAGCAGGACGCCGGCAAAGAGAATTGCGATGAATCTGTGCGGGCGGAACACCTGCTTATAGCTGCCGGTCTGTTTCTTGCGGCAGTACTGAAAGTAGTACCAGATGCCGAATATCAGCACATAAGAGATATACATGCCGAAGGTGGCATAGAAAACCACCGGGCTGGTGGCAAGATTTCTGGAGTAGTCTAATATTGCCTGGCGATATTCCGGGGTGCCGGGCATAATCTGTTGGTTGGCCAGTCGTATTCCGAACAAAACGGAATCGATCAGGACGAAAAAGACCGGCACGATGATCTGCAAAAGCAGTGCCGTGAGCCATGGCAGCAGCCCCAGAAAAAAGTAGCCAATGCGTTTGCCTATGCTTTTATTTGTATTTTCTTGTTTGATTTCTGTATCCATAAGGTCTCCTTTTTCGTTTATGAAGTTTTTAGGTAATTGCGAAACTCCTTGTTTCAGCAAGTGTCATTGTGCACATTGTATATGCCATCGCAGGCACGCTCTCGCTGCATGTAAAACGCAGCGGTACTAAGATCGCAAAGTACGCGATCTAAGTGCCGGCGTTTTCCAAGCGCCTGCTTATGGAATATACAATATGCCCA
>JAFVAO010000067.1 GCA_017480445.1 Lachnospiraceae bacterium | reverse complement strand
TTCTTTTGAACGAAATGATCTTATAATTGAGATTTTTATTCAGAGAGAGACGGATGATGTTGATTGTGGTGACGGGTGGAAGCTGTAGCGGAAAGTCCGCTTTTGCGGAGAAGCTTCTGGTGGAGACGGGAGAAGATACAAATAAATATTATATCGCGACCATGGAGGCGGCGGATGCGGAGAGCAGGGCGCGGGTGGCAAGGCATC
The DNA here is from genome assembly GCA_017480445.1 of Lachnospiraceae bacterium. Classification (GTDB taxonomy): domain Bacteria; phylum Bacillota; class Clostridia; order Lachnospirales; family Lachnospiraceae; genus Acetatifactor. The sequence continues at coordinate 58,508 of JAFVAO010000067.1, read as the reverse complement.
GGGCGCAGAGAGCCGGGAAAGGGTTCGTGACGATTGAGCAGGCGAGGGATGTTCAATTGGCGGAGCGGAAATTCGGCGTAGAGCCTGCCTGTCAAACGGAGGCGAGTGACACCCCGGAGGGCAGTCTGCAAACGCATAGAAAAGCTGCGCTTTTGGAGTGTATGTCGAATCTGGTGGCGAACGAGATGTTCGGCGCGGGTGAAAATGGCGTATGGATCGAGAAAAGCGACGTGTCATCGGAGGAAAACGGCGCAGATCCGATGGAATGCGCTATGAGATCCGAGGAGGCTGTTGTGGACAAGGTCTGCAGGGATATTGCGGCATTGGAAGAAACGCTGGATACACTGATTGTTGTAACGAACAATGTATTTGAGGACGGTGTGCAGTACGATGCGGGCACACAGGCGTATCTAAGGGTGCTGGGATGGATCAATGTGTGGCTGGCGGAGCGCGCAAAACAGGTGTATGAGGTGGTGGTTGGTATTCCCAACAGAATTGCTAAGTGATATAATACAGACATTGGACTTATCTGATACAGCTGCGGGGTATTTGGCTGGAAAAGGCTACTGTGTGTGATGATGAAAGAGGTTGGAAGAGGAACGTTATGGATGTGATAAGAAAAATCATGCGATCGTTTGCGATTGCATTCGGAACATATTCAAAGATTCCCATGCCGCATTTTGCGTGGAAAGAGGAGGATATGCGGTATTCATTGTGCTTTTTTCCGCTTGTGGGAGCGGTGATCGGCGGTCTGCTTATGGGATTTGCGTGGCTGGCTCAGCGGCTGGGACTGGGAACGATCAGCACCTGCCTGATCGGCAGCATCCTTCCGCTTTTGGTGACGGGAGGATTTCACCTCGACGGATTCATGGATGTGTGTGATGCGAGGCATTCCTACGGAGAGCGGGAGAGGAAACTGGAGATTCTGAAGGATCCGCATATCGGAGCGTTTGCGGTGATACAGACGCTTGTGTGCGCGGCGATTTATGTCAGTGCGATTGCGGAGCTTTGCCTGCAAACGAATTTTTATGTGGCAGAAGGGCGGAATGTGTGGATGATACTCTGCTGTGGCTTCGCATTATCCCGTGTGCTGAGCGGATTGAGTCTGTTTTTTTTTCGGCCGGCGAAGGAGCAGGGGATGTTGGCGATGTTTGCCGGTACGGCGGATCGCACGGTGGTGCGTGGTGTGTTGCTGTTGGAGCTGGGGCTCTTGATTGGAATTGTGTTTGGCATAGATGTGCGCTGCGGCGGGCTGGCCTGCCTGGCAGCAGCACTTAGCTTTGGATATTATGTATATGTGAGTAAAAAGGAATTCGGCGGGATCACAGGAGACTTGGCGGGATTTTTCGTGGTAATATGTGAGACTGCGATGGCGGTGGCACTGGCGGTGGGCAGTCGCTTATAGAAGCAGGGGCTGCAGGGATAGCGGTGGAAAAGGCGGTCGGAGCTAGTGGGACGGTGAACAGACTGGGAAAGGACAAAGAAGCTGTAGATGCGCGAATTGTATGTAGGCGGATATGCGCAGGGGAAACTGGCGTATGTGCGCAGGGTAAAGCAGGCGGAAAACATAGAGATCCGAGAGATTGATTGCGCGGCGTGGCAGGCTGCTGAGAACTGCGGGGAAGCAGTGCAGGCGGATGGGATATCCCCCAAAATGCAGGAAGCGGTAGGTGTATTTTATCATTTTCACCAGTGGGTGCGGAAGCTGGTTTTGGACGGAGCGGACGCGGAAGGGGCATTTACACGGTTTATGGAGTTGTATCCGAATTGGATCATCATCAGCGATGAAGTGGGAAATGGGATCGTACCTATGGAGCATGCGGAACGGGCGTATCGGGAAGTTCTGGGCAGGATATTGATCGAGGCGGCGACGCGGGCAGAGCGTGTAGAGCGGGTGATCTGCGGACTGGGGCAGCGGATCAAATAATGAGAAGAATGGGTGACAAGGAAACATATGAAAAAAATAGAGTGGAGATGTATTTGCGTCTGATACGGCACGGGCAGACGGTGTCCAATGAAGCGCATCGATATATCGGGACGACGGATGAGGGACTGTCTGAGACGGGCATACTGCGGCTGCGGAATGTGCTTGGATGGGAGCCGGATCTGTTGTTTGCCGGACCGATGCGGCGATGCCTTGAGACGGCGACAGTGCTCTATGAAGGCCGGGAGCCCATCATCATTCCGGAGTGGACAGAGATCGATTTCGGGGATTTTGAAGGACATACCTATGAGGCGCTCGCGGGGAATGCTGATTACCAGGCATGGATTGCGAGCGATGCCCGGATGGCGTTTCCCCATGGAGAGAGCCGGGAGCAGTTTATAGCGCGCAGCATGCAGGGATATGCGCGCATGTTACATTATGTGCGCGAATGGAAGCATCAGCGCATGGCAGAGGAAGCTGCGCAGGAAACGGATGCAGCCGGTATGCCCGGCAGCAGACTGCAGGTTGCAGCGGTAGTGCACGGCGGCACGATCATGGCGGTGTGCAGTTCTCTGTTTGGCGGCGCATATTTTGACTATCAGATCGCCTGTGGAGGTGTGTGGGAATGTCCGGTCGTCTTGGTTTAGCATATCATATTTTGGCCTTCACGGCGGGATTTTTGATCGATCAGGTGATCGGTGATCCGAAGTCGCTGCCGCATCCGGTCTGTCTGATCGGGAAATGGATCGGGGTGCTGCAAAATGCGCTGTTGGACAAGAAGGCGGATGACAAAGTAAAATACAGACGCGGTATATGGCTGGTGGTGTGGGTGATCCTGGGCACGGTGACTGTGGCAGCAGCGTTGCTTGTCGGGGCCTATCTGCTGCACCCGCTGTGCGGGCTGGCGGTGGAGAGTATCATGACATGGCAGATCCTGGCCGTGAAGAGTCTGAAGACGGAAAGTATGCTGGTGTATGAGGCACTGCAGCAGGAAGGGCTTCCCGCGGCAAGGAAGGCTGTGGCTATGATCGTCGGGCGGGATACGGATCAGCTGGATGAGGCCGGTGTGATCCGGGCGGCGGTGGAGACGGTGGCGGAGAACACCTCGGACGGTGTGATTGCACCGATGCTGTATCTGGCTGTGGGCGGCCCGATGTTTGGTTTTTTATATAAGGCAATCAATACGATGGATTCCATGATCGGATACAAGAATGATACCTACCTGTATTTTGGCAGGGCGGCGGCGAAGCTGGATGATGCGGCAAATTATGTGCCGGCGCGGATCAGTGCCGGACTCATGCTTTTGTCCTGTATTCCCGGCAGGGTATTTGACCATCGGAATGCGTGGTTAATCTATAGAAGAGATCGCAGGAAGCATGCGAGCCCCAATGCGGCGCAGACGGAATCTGTATGTGCGGGCGCACTGCATATACGACTTGCAGGACCGACCAGCTATTTCGGAAAAATTGTGAAAAAACCCTATATCGGAGATGTGGGGAGAAAGATCCGGTCAAAGGATATCGTGCGGGCAAATCGCCTGATGTACAGGACTGCATGGCTGGGGGAGGCGCTTTGTCTTGGCGTTCTGGGAGGCATATTATGGATGATATAAGACATGGCGGGGATATTTACCGGCATGCGGTGGAACTGGATTTCTCTGTGAATGAGAATCCCTTTGGCATGCCGGAGGGCGTGCGACAGGCACTGGCGGATGCGGTGGCGCAGTGCAGGCATTACCCGGATCCGCAGGCGCAAGAATTGACGGAGGCACTGGCGCGCAAGTATGGTATCCGGCGGGAGAATTTATTGTTCGGAAACGGTGCGTCGGAGTTATTCATGGCGATTGTACATGCCCTGCAACCGCGCAGGGCGCTTCTGCCGGTTCCTTCTTTTGCGGGATATGAACATGTGTTGAAGGCGGTTCGTAGCGAGGTGCGCTATTATCCGCTGCGGGAAGAGACACAATTTTGTCTGGATGCAGGGATCCTGGCAGAGCTTAGGAGTGTGGAGCTGTTGTTTCTGGCGCAGCCGAACAATCCGGTGGGGAACCTGATGGATCGGGCATTTTTGGAAAAGTTGTTGGATGCCTGTATGGAAAAAGGCATCTATGTGGTGTTGGATGAGTGCTTTCTGGAGCTTTGTCCGGAGGGGGAGAAGGCTTCTTTTGTGCGGGATATAGAGCGGTACCCGAAGCTGATGGTGGTGCGGGCATTCACCAAGACGTATGGGATACCCGGGGTGCGTCTGGGATATCTGGTCTGTGAAAAGGAGCTGCTTGCGCTTGTGCGGCGGCAGCTGCCGGAGTGGAATGTCTCGGTACCCGCGCAGGCGGCGGGGATGGCCGCGCTGCGGGAGGATGTGTATCTGACGACATGCGTTGCACAGCTTCAGATGCTGCGGCAAACACTTTGCGAACAGCTGCGGGAGCTTGGGCTTACGGTGTATGAGGGGAGCGGAAATTTTATTTTATGCAAAAGTGATCTGCCGTTGTACGAAGCCTTGTTACAGAGGAAAATCCTGATCCGGGACTGTGCAAATTACAAGGGTTTGGAGCGGGGCTATTATCGGATCGCGGTGCGCAGACCGGAGGAGAACGGGCGGCTGCTGCAGGCAATCCGTAAGATACGGGAGGAGATGGGGAGTGCCCCGACCTGTCAGGGAGAAAACGGATGATAGAATATGTATTGCCGGGGGAAATTGAAAAGCGGAGTTTTGAGATCATCGGGGAGGAGCTTGCGCGTCGTGGGATTGTCCTGGAGAAAGCGCAGGAGCCGGTGACGAAACGGGTGATTCATACCAGCGCGGATTTTGAGTATGCGGAGACGATGTGTTATTCGCCGGATGCGGTGGAGATTGCAAAGCGCCTGCTCCTGGCCGGCGCGGACATTGTCACGGATACCAATATGGCTCTGGCCGGAATCAACAAAAAGCAGTTGGCGAAGTTCGGCGGAACGGTGCATTGCTTCATGGCGGATGCGGATGTGGCGGAGGAGGCGAAACGGCGGGAAATCACCCGGGCGGCTGTCAGCATGGAACGGGCGGCAGCGCTCGCTGGCACAAGCGGGAAACCGCTGGTATTGGCGATCGGCAACGCCCCGACGGCGCTGATCCGTCTGCACGAAATGCTGCAGGAAGGCATCTATACACCGGATTTTGTGATCGGGGTGCCGGTGGGATTTGTGAATGTAGAGGCGGCGAAGGAACTGATCCTCGCGGATCCGGTGCCGTTTATCGTCAACAGGGGAAGAAAGGGCGGCAGCAACGTGGCGGCGGCGATCTGCAATGCGCTGTTGTACGAACTGGGCAGGTGATACAGATGCGATACGGATTTACCACGGGAAGCTGTGCGGCGGCGGCAGCCAAGGCGGCGGCCTATATGCTGTTTTCCGGAAGAGAGAAAAGGGAGATCGAGATTGACACACCGAAGGGGATCGTGTATCGGGCGTCGATTGAAGAGATCCGGCGCGGACCGCGGGAAGTGAGCTGCGGGGTCAGGAAGGACGGCGGAGACGATCCGGATGTCACCACCGGCAGTCTGGTGTGTGCGCGGGTATGTGTGGAGGATGCGGTCCATGACGGCGCATATGCGCAGGAGGAAGGATCGGACGGGGCAGCGGAGAAGCAGACGCAGGGAGACGTGACGATACAGATCGTCGGCGGCGCGGGCGTCGGGCGCGTTACCAAGCCGGGGCTGGATCAGCCGGTGGGCAATGCAGCCATCAATCATGTGCCGCGGGAGATGATTGAGAAGGAAGTGCGGCGGGTCTGTGCGTTATTTGATTTTGCCGGCCGGCTGACGGTGGAGATCTCTGTCCCGGGAGGAGAGCAGGTGGCAGAGCAGACGTTCAACCCGCGGCTGGGGATTGTGGGCGGCATCTCGATCCTGGGCACGACCGGAATCGTCGAACCGATGAGCCGTCAGGCCCTGTTGGATACCATCCGGGTGGAATTGCAGATGAAGCGGGCGCAGGGGTATCGAACCGCGTACATTTCTCCCGGAAATTATGGATTAGAGTTTATGAAACAAGCCTATGGATATGATCTGGATCAAAGCGTCAAATGCAGTAATTTTATCGGAGATACACTGGATATGGCGGTGGAGCTTGGATATGAAAAGGTGTTGCTCACCGGACATATCGGGAAGCTGGTAAAGGTGGCAGGCGGGATGATGAACACGCACTCTTCCGAGGGGGATTGCCGCATGGAGCTGATGGCGGCAGCGGCAGCAAGGGAAGGGGCGGATACAGCGGTGCTGTGTCAGATCCTGGATTGTATCTCGACAGAGGAGGCAATACGGATTCTCGCGGTGTCCCATATGCAGCAGGCGGTGATGGATCGTCTGTTGGAGCGGATTTTGTTTTATCTGCGCAGGCGTGTACAGGGAAAGCTTCAGGTAGAGTGCATCCTCTATGCGAATGCATTTGGGGAGTTGGCGCGGAGCGAAGGGGCGGCTGATTTAGTGAGAGAAGCGGAGGGATAGAACATGGTGCATTTCGTGGGGGCGGGTCCCGGCGCGGAAGATCTGATCACAGTGCGGGGAGCGCGGCTTTTGGAAGCGGCAGATGTGATCATTTATGCGGGTTCTTTGGTGAATCCGGCGCTGTTGCATTACGCAAAGGACACCTGTGCGATTTATAACAGCGCAGCTATGACGTTGGAGGAAGTGCTGGCTGTGATGGAGCAGGCACACAGTCAGGGGAAAAACACGGTGCGGCTGCACACGGGAGAACCCAGCCTGTACGGCGCAGTGCGGGAGCAGATGGCGGCACTGGCGCAGAAGGGGATTCCGTATGACAGCTGTCCGGGGGTGAGCGCCTGTTTCGGCGCAGCGGCCGCAATGAATCTGGAATATACGCTGCCGCAGGTGGCGCAATCCCTGATCATTACACGCATGGAGGGCAGAACGGAGGTGCCGGAGACGGAGCAGATTGAGCGGATGGCGGCACACCGGACATCGATGGCGATCTATCTGAGTGCCGGTATGCTTAAGAAGCTGCAGGAGCGGTTGATTGCCGGCGGATACCCGGAGGACACACCGGCAGCCATTGTGTATAAGGCAACCTGGCCGGAGGAGAAGGTGTGCAGATGCGTGCTCTCCCGGCTTGCACAGGTGGGAGCGGAGAACGGGATTCGCAGCACGGCGGTGGTTCTGGTGGGACAGGCGATTGCTGCGGATCTTGCGGTGGGAGCGGATTATGAGCGCTCACAGTTATATGATCCGGCGTTTGAGACCGGTTATCGCAAAAAGAAGGAACGAAAGGACGACTGAATGATCAGTATAATCAGTTTTACGCAGAGGGGATATGCACTCGCGCGGCGGCTTGCAGAGCGGGAAAAGGCATCCGGTGACCGGCGTGTGATGGGATGTCTGCTCTATTCGAAGTGGAGCGGGGCAGCGGAGTCGGCTGATGTGGAAGCGGTGGGTGACCTGACCGCATGGACAGGTGAACAGTTCGCAGCGCACCACACACTTCTGTTTATCGGGGCCTGTGGCATTGCGGTGCGCAGTATTGCGCCGTCTGTGCAGAATAAGCTGACGGACAGCGCGGTACTGGTCATGGATGAGGCGGGAAAGTATGTGATCCCGCTCCTGGCCGGGCACGTGGGCGGCGCCAATGACATCGCGGGGCGGATTGCACAGCTTGTGGGCGCAACGCCGGTGCTGACCACCGCGACGGATGTAAGCGGCGTCTTTGCGGTGGATGTCTGGGCGGTAGAGAACGGCTTTGCGATTCAGAATAAAGAGCGGATCAGGCAGGTCTCCGCGAAGCTTTTGCAAAAGGAGACGGTGAAAATCGGCATCGCGGGGCTTACTGCGGTGCAGTGCGGCGAATTCCTCGTTCAGAGCGGAGCCGGCGGTGCGGGGCAGTTACAGCCCTGCGACGTGGCAGCGGAAAGTGCGACGTCCCTGGCAGATTTGGATATTTTGGTGGCAGAGCGGCTGCCGGACGGCTGTCAGGCACTCTGGTTACGGCCCAGAGAATATGTATTGGGGATGGGATGCAGGCGGGGAAAGAGTTTGGAGGAGCTGCAAACATTTGTGCAGGCGGAGCTGGATCGGGCAGAGATTGACCCGGCGGATATCTGCGCGCTTGCGTCGATCGAACGGAAACGGGATGAAATCGGTCTGGCCAGACTGGCGGATGCGCTGCGCATCCCTTTTCTGGTCTATCCGGAGGCGGAGCTGGCACAATTGGAAGGCAGCTACAGCGCGTCTGCCTTTGTGGAACAGACGGTGGGGGTGGACAATGTGTGTGAACGCGCGGCAATGGTCTACTGCGGCGGCAGGGGAGAGGTGTTCCTGCAGAAGCGTGCTGCGGAGGGGATGACATTGGCTGTTGTGAAACGGGATTGGAGAGCATGATGGACAGAGATAGTCAGAAGAAGCAGATTTATATTGTGGGAATCGGACCGGGCTGCGAGGAGCAAATGACGGGACAGGCGCTGGCGGCGCTTGAACGCGCGGATGTGATCGTAGGGTATCCGGTTTATTTGCAGCTGTTGGGAGAGCGGTTTGCGGGGAAGGAATTCCTCTCTACGCCGATGCGGCAGGAGGCAGAGCGCTGCAGATTGTGTTTTGCGGAGGCGCAGAAAGGCAAAAACGTGGCGTTGGTCTGCAGCGGAGATGCGGGGATTTACGGACTTGCTTCGCTGATGTACGAACTGCTGGAGGACTATCCGGACTGTGCGCTTACGGTGGTGGCCGGCATCACGGCGGCAAACAGCGGAGCGGCTGTTCTGGGGGCGCCGATCAATCATGATTTCTGTGTGATCAGCCTCAGTGATCTGCTCACACCGTGGGAGCGGATTGAGGCCAGGCTGCGCGCGGCTGCCCAGGGGGATTTTGTGATTGTATTGTACAATCCGGCCAGCCACAGGCGTACAGAGCATCTGAAGCGCGCCTGTGACATATTGCTGGAGTACTGCGCGCCGGAGGTTGTCTGCGGCTATGTGGAAAATATCGGACGCGAGGGAACGAAGGCGGAGGTCTGTTCTCTTGCCGAACTGCGGGAGAAAAGCTTAAATATGTTTACGACCGTGTTTGTCGGTAATTCGACTACACGGGTCATTGACGGGAAAATGGTGACCGGGAGAGGATATCAGATATGACTGAGAAGCACATCCTGATTTTTGCGGGGACAACAGAGGGAAGAAGGCTTGCGGAGACTTTAGCGGAGAATGGAGTACCTTGCAGCGTATGTGTGGCGACGGAATATGGCACGCAGGTGATGGGGCAGCACCCGAACCTGACGCTTTTGCAGGGCAGGCTGGACTGTGCCGGTATGCAGCAGCTGATGGAGCAGGGCGGCTTCGCGGCGGTGGTAGACGCAACGCATCCCTACGCGACGGCGGTTTCTGCGAATATTGCGGAGAGCGCGCAGGCGGTGGGGGTGCCGTATCTGCGACTGAAGCGGGACACCGATATGGGGCGTGCCGGAGAGGGAATCCGTTATTTTGCGGATCATGATGCCTGTGCCGCGTTTCTGTAGGAAACGACGGGGCATATTCTGCTGACCACCGGAAGCAAGGAACTGGCGGCATACTGTGCGCGGGAGCATCTGGCGCAGCGGCTGTATGTGCGGGTTCTGCCGGGCAGAGAGAGTATCCGGATCTGTGAGGAAGCAGGCATTCCGGGCAGCAGGATCATCGCGCTGCAAGGGCCCTTTTCGGAGGCGTTAAACAGCGCGCTGATGCAGGAATATCAGATCCGGTGGCTTGTGACGAAAGAGAGCGGGGCGGCGGGTGGATACGCGGAAAAACTGGCCGCGGCGCAGCATACAGGAACCGGTGTTTGTATCATCCGCAATCCGGATGCGACGGAGGGGGACGGACTGCTCTCCATCTGCGGGAAGCTGGAGACGTTATTGGGACAGACACTGCAGCTGCGGCGCAGTGTGGAGATCGCGCTGATCGGCGCAGGGATGGGCAGCCGGGGGAATCTTACCGTGGAGGCGGCGGAGGCCTGTGCCCGGGCGGACTATGTGTTCGGCGCGAGCCGTCTGCTGCCGCTGGGCGGAAACGCGCGGCAATTCCCTTACTATGATGCAGAAAGGATACTGGCCAAACTGGACGAACTGTTGGAAGAGACAATGCCGGAGACGGAAGTAGTACGCGTAGCGGTTCTGTTTTCCGGAGACAGTGGCTTTTTCAGCGGCTGTGAGCATTTGGGTGCGGCATTGCAAAAATGGATTCCGGAGCGGGAGGCGTTGGGGCTGTCGGTCAATTGGCGTATTTATCCGGGGATTTCCTGTGTATCCTATCTGGCGGCGCGCGCCGGGTGCAGCTGGCAGGACGCGGCAATCGTCAGCATGCATGGAAGAAGTGCGCAGACGGCATGGCGCGCAGAGCTTTTGGAGGCTGTGCGGAGACGGGAGAAAACCTTTGTATTGACTTCAGGAGTCAAAGATGTGCGGGCGCTGGGAGCGCTGCTTGCGGCAGAGGAGAAGCGCGGCGCCGGTCGGATTTCATTTTCTGTGACGCTGGGCTGCAGTCTGTCTTATCCGGAGGAGCAGGTGGCGGTGTGTACGCCCGCCGCGTGCCAGGACTGGGAGCCGGAAGGAATCTATACCTGTCTGATCCGACGCTGCGGAGGAAACGATCAGGAGCCGGTGACACACGGATTGCCGGATCACGCGTTCATCCGCGGAGATGTGCCCATGACCAAGGAGGAGGTGCGGGAGACTGCGATCTGTAAGCTGCGCCTCACCGAAGGGGCCGTGGTGTACGATATCGGCAGCGGAACCGGCTCTGTGGCGGTGGAGATCGCCCGATCTCAGCCGGAGAGTATGGTTTATGCGGTGGAAAAAGAGGAAGAGGCGGCGGCTTTGATCCGTGAGAATGTGCAGGCCTTTGGTCTGGAGAACGTGTCGATTGTACAGGCGCGCGCGCCGGAAGGGTTGGATGCGTTGCCAGCTCCCACGCATGTGTTTATCGGCGGCAGTGACGGAGCACTGCGGGAGATATTTGACCGCCTCAAAGGAGCAGGGAGCAGTGTGCGGGTCGTGGTGACGGCGGTCAGCCTGGAGACGGTGGCGGAGTTGACGGAGCTGCTCCGCGCGGATACGGTGGCGGATGCGGAGGTTGTCTGTCTGCAGGTGAGCAGAGCCAGACGGTTGGGCAAGCATCATTTGATGCAGGCACAGAATCCGGTGTACATTGTTTCTTTTACACTGGCGGGAGATTGTACTGAAGGGGGAGCATGCGAATGAAGGCGGCGAGACTCATGATTGCGGCGCCGGGCAGCGGCAGCGGCAAGACCGTGATCACCTGCGCGTTGCTGCAGGCGCTCAAAGACCGCGGACTGCGGGCACGGGCATTGAAATGCGGACCGGATTATATAGATCCGCTGTTCCATCAGAAGGTACTGGAGGTTGCGTCCCGCAATCTGGACGCTTATTTTTCGTCCCAGGAACAGGTGCGGGAATTGTTCCTGGACGGCGTGTCGGAGGCAGATCTCTCCGTCATAGAGGGCGTCATGGGATTGTATGACGGGTTGGGCGGCATCCGAGAGGAGGCTTCCGCTTATCATCTGGCAGGGATACTGCGCACGCCGATTGTGCTGGTGGTGAATGGCAAAGGGATGGCCCGATCCACGCTGGCATTGTTAGAAGGCTTCTTACATGAGGATGCGCAGAGGCTGATCTGCGGCGTGGTGCTGAACCGGGTGGGGAAGGCGCAGTGTGAACTGCTGCGGCCACTCATCGAAGAACGGTTCGGTATCCGGGTGTTCGGCTATCTGCCGGAGCGGCAGGCGCTTTCCTTTGACAGCCGGCATTTGGGGCTGCAGCTCCCCGAAGAGATCCATTCGTTTCGGGCGCAGATTACAGAGGCGGCAAAACTGCTTGCGGAAAGCGTCTGTGTGGAAGAGCTGGTTTCCGCGGCGCAGAGCGCGGAGGAGCTGTATGCAGAACCCCGGGATACGACAGCCGGGTTACCCGCCGCTGTCTCCAGAGTGCGGTTGGGGATTGCGCGGGACGAGGCGTTTTGTTTTTATTACGAGGATAATTTGCGCATGCTGCGCGCTGCGGGAGCGGAGCTGGTGCCCTTTTCGCCGATCCATGACGAGAAACTGCCGGAGCATGTGCATGGACTATTGTTGGGAGGCGGCTATCCGGAGCTTTGGTGCGAGCAGCTTTCCGAAAATGTGTCCATGCGGCGGGCCGTGCGGGAGGCAATTGCGTCGGGGATGCCCAGTGTGGCGGAGTGCGGCGGCTTTATGTATCTGCATGAGTGGCTTGTCGATCAGCAGGGCGCGCGATTTGCACTCTGCGGTGTCGTGCCGGGCGAATGTACCTACCAGGGCAGGGCAGTGCGCTTTGGATATGTGGAGCTTACGGAGCGGCAGGGGGCGTTCCTGCCGCAGGGATGTGGAATCCGGGGGCATGAATTTCACTATTTTGAAAGCAACAACAACGGCGAGGGATGTATGGCGGTCAAGCCGGTCTCCGGAAAGAGTTGGTCGTGTGTGCATGTCGGCGCGCATCACTGGTGGGGATTCCCACATTTGTATTATCCGTCTGCGCCTGCGTATGCGGAGCACATTATTTTGCAGGCATTGAAATATAAAAATTGCCAAATGGAAAAAACTGTGTCATAATATATCTATCAACATCAAAACCGGTGGTGGAGATTATGAGTAAGATCAATTATTTTAATTATTGCGCTTTGGCGATCATGTTCGTTCTTGATACAGTGGTGCTTTCACGACATATAATCAACGGGAGGAAGAACCGGTATTTTTGGAATCTTTTGCTTGTGATCACATTTGCCAGTGTCTGCGATATTTTGGCAGTGAATCTGGACAATGGGACAACCCCCAGTATTGTTGAGAAATATGTTGCGCATTGTGCTTATCTGGTCATGATTAATCTGTCAGTACCGGTGTATGTTCTTTATCTTGCGTGTCTGACGGACACGCTCTATAAAATCAGGGATCACATATGGTCCCAGCTTTTGTTGGCGCTGCCGTATTTGACGGCATTTCTGCTGATCGTCACAACACCCTGTACGCATCTGGTGTTTTACATAGACGGAGCCTATCGGTATACCCGAGGGACGCTGTATATTGTGCTGTATATTGTCTCGGCGTTTTATATGTTTGTCGGTATCGCCTATATGACCCGCTGTTATCGGTTTTTTTCCAAAGGACAGTTTTATGCAATGGCGGCGGTATTTCCGATTCTCATTATCGCGCTGGGGGTACAGATCACGTTCCCGCGCATGCGGATTGAGATGTTTGCACATGCCGTCGGCATTCTGGTGTTAATGTTTATGGTGCAGAAGCCGGAGGAGCGCATCAATCCGATCACCGGTTTCGGGCGGGACAGCGCCTATGCCATGGACATAGAGCAGTCGCTGTACAATAACCGCAGGCTGCGGATTCTGCTGGTTTATGTGACCAATTACAAGGCGCTGCGGGATGTGCTGGGCTATCAGAGTATGAATCATTTGATGCATACGGTGTCGGAGAAGATCAGAGCGCTCTGCAAGGCGGAGCTGCCCAAGGCGGAACCGTATTATCTGGGACGCGGGAAATTCTGTCTGGTGGTCGGAAAAGAGAATTTTGACCGGATAGATTCCGCGGCCAAGGCGCTCGATGAGCTCCTGAAAGAGGAAATTCATCAGCAGGACATGGATATCAACCTGCAAATGAATCTCTGCATCGTGCGTTGCCCGGAGGATTTCAACGATTTCCAGAGTATTTATGCGTTCAGTAATGAATTTGAAGAGTACGGGAAGAATGGCAGAGCCGGCAGGATTGTTCAGGCAGAGGAGCTTCTGAACGATGGCCGCTATATCATCAAAGATATCGAAGGCATTATTGACAACGCCATGAGCAAAGAAAGGATGGCTGTTTATTACCAGCCGATCTATTCCGTGAAGGAGAAGCGGTTTGTCTCCGCGGAGGCGCTGCTTCGGTTGAATGATGAGGAGTACGGACATATTTCGCCGGAATTGTTTATCCCCGTGGCGGAGAAGAGCGGTGTAATCCATCAGATCGGCAGCTTTGTGCTGGAAGAGGTCTGCCGGTTCATCGCGAGCGACGATTTCAAGGAGCTGAACATGGAATATGTCGAGGTCAATCTCTCGGTGGCGCAGTGCATGCGCAGCAATCTGGCAAAGGAGATTATCTTTCTGCTGGAACGATACAAGATCCGGCCGGAGCAGATCAATCTGGAGATTACGGAGACGGCGGCATCGACCTCACAGAACATTATGGCAGAGAATATCCGGATCCTCTCGGAGGCCGGTCTGAATTTCTCACTGGACGACTTCGGAACAGGGTATTCCAATATACATCGCATGACCCAGCTGCCGTTGAACATTGTAAAATTGGACAAGACGTTTACGGATTTTAAAAACAATGAAAAACTGTTGAGCGTTGTGCGCAACACTGTGAAGATGGTCAAGGAAATGGGCATGAAGATTGTGGTGGAAGGGATCGAGGATGAGGAGGTTGCAAAGGTCTTCTCAGATTTGGAATGTGACTACATTCAGGGCTTCTATTACGCGAAACCGTTGACCAAACAGGATTTTGTAGAGTTTGTTCGCGCGGCGAACGCAAAATAAAGAATAAAAAGCAGATAATAAAAAAAGCAGGCGGCTTACGAGAGGCAAACGGGTTTGTTTTGCGCTCGCGTGTAAGCCGCCTGTTTTTGTTCGACGTTTTGCGTTTTATGACTGACTTTTACAGTAATTATTTCTTGAAACCGGCCCGCTTGCGCAGGGTGGGATCCAGAATTTTCTTGCGGATACGCAGATGTTCGGGGGTTACCTCCAACAGTTCATCGGTATCAATAAAGTCCAACGCCTGCTCCAGGGAAAGAATTCTGGGCGGAGTCAGACGCAGCGCCTCATCCGCGGAAGAGGAGCGGGTGTTGGTCAACTGCTTTTTCTTGCAGACATTGATTTCGATATCCTCGCTGCGGCCGGTCTGGCCAACGACCATGCCGGAGTACACCTTTTCTCCGGGGCCGATGAAGAGGGTGCCGCGCTCCTGGGCGTTGTAGAGGCCGTAGGTGATCGCCTCGCCGGCTTCGAACGCAATCAGAGAACCCTGTTTTCTGTACTGGATATCGCCCTTGTACTCTCCGTACCCGTCAAAAACGGTGTTCAGGATGCCGTTTCCCTTGGTGTCGGTCATAAATTCTCCGCGGTAGCCGATCAGGCCTCTTGCGGGGATGGAGAACTCCAGACGTGTGTAGGTTCCGCCGGAGATGCTGCCCATATTTCGCAATTCACCTTTTCTTTGACCGAGCTTCTCAATGACGGCGCCGGCATAGTCGTTGGGAACATCGATATACGCCAACTCCATGGGCTCGAGTTTATGCCCTTTTTCATCTGTTTTATAGAGTACTTCCGCCTTGCTCACGGCGAATTCAAATCCCTCACGCCGCATATTTTCGATCAAAACGGACAGATGGAGCTCGCCGCGTCCGGAAACCTTGAAGCTGTCGGCCTGATCGGTCTCCTCGACACGCAGGGAGACATCCGTATTCAGCTCGCGGAACAGACGGTCGCGCAGATGGCGGCTGGTGACAAATTTGCCCTCCTGACCCGCGAGCGGAGAGTCGTTTACAATAAACTGCATCGCAATGGTCGGCTCGCTGATCTTCTGGTACGGAATGGGTACCACGTTTTCAGGAGAGCAGAGGGTGTCGCCGATGTGAATGTCTGTGATGCCGGAGATTGCCACGATGGAACCGATGCCGGCCTCTTTCACCTCCACCTTATTCAGACCGTCAAACTCGTAGAGCTTGCTCACCTTTACCTTGATCTGTTTGTCCGGCTCATGATGGTTGCAGATCACAACGTCCTGGTTGACCTTGATCACGCCGTTGTCGACCTTACCGACGCCGATACGGCCGACATAATCATTGTAATCGATGGTGCTGATCAGCACCTGTGTGCCTGCATCGGGATCGCCCTCCGGTGCCGGTATATAATCCAAAATCGTCTCGAACAGGGGCTCCATGCTGGTGCCGGGATCCTCGGCTGTCAGGGAGGCGATACCGGTCTTGGCGGAAGCGAAGACGAAGGGACAATCCAGCTGTGAATCGTCGGCGTCCAGCTCCAGAAACAGTTCGAGCACTTCATCCACCACTTCGTCGGGACGTGCCTCGGGACGGTCGATCTTATTGACGCAGACGATCACCGGCAGTTTTAATTCCAGTGCCTTCTTCAATACAAATTTGGTCTGGGGCATGGCGCCCTCAAACGCATCCACCACAAGCACAACACCGTTTACCATTTTCAGCACGCGCTCTACCTCACCGCCGAAGTCCGCATGTCCGGGTGTGTCGATAATGTTGATCTTGGTATTTTTGTACATAACTGCCGTATTTTTGGAGAGAATGGTGATTCCGCGCTCGCGCTCGATGTCGTTGGAGTCCATCACACGCTCGGCGACAGCCTGATTCTCCCGGAAAACGCCGCTTTGCTTGAGCAGTTCGTCCACCAGAGTGGTCTTGCCGTGGTCTACATGGGCAATAATCGCGATATTTCTTACGTCTTCTCTTGTTTGTCTCATCTTTTTTTCCTCAAACCTAAAAATAGTTGTCAATTTTTGCGGTGAAATCTTTACCGCAACCCAAACTGCTACAGTATAGCACCATTTTGTGGCGGATGCAAGCAGAAAAACGCAGAAAAACGGCGAAAACCTGCGAAAAACGCGATGAAATTTTGTATTACTTTTTGACGGTTTATAGTATAAATATAGTGTCATATAAATACGTTACAAAAGGTGTAAGAAGGGAGAACAAAAATGACGGATAAGGTAATTGACAACAATCAGGTGACGGTGATGGGAGAGGTGATCAGCACATTTTCCTACAGCCATGAGATCTTCGGAGAGGGCTTCTATATGCTGGATGTCAGGGTTCCGCGGCTGAGCGAGAGCTACGATGTGATACCGGTGATGGTGTCGGAGCGGCTGCTCGACGTCAGAGAGGATTACAGAGGAAAGCTGATCTGCGTAAACGGACAGTTTCGGTCCTACAATCGTCACGAGGAGAGAAAAAACAGGCTGGTGCTGTCTGTTTTTGCGCGAGAGGTGAGCTTTGTGGAGCAGCTGGAGGAGAGTTCCAAGAGTAACCAGATTTTTCTGGACGGATATATCTGCAAGGAACCCATTTATCGGAAGACACCGTTGGGACGCGAGATTGCGGATCTGTTGCTGGCGGTGAACCGGCCGTACGGCAAATCGGATTACATTCCCTGTATCTGCTGGGGACGAAACGCAAGATTCGCGAATCACTTCAAGGTGGGAGAACGCTGTGCGATCTGGGGACGCATCCAGAGCAGAGAATATATGAAGAAACTGGATGAGGAGCATGTGGAAAAACGTGTGGCATTCGAAGTTTCCGTCAGCAAGTTAGAGCTTTTAAATGCAGAGCCCAGAGAGCAGGAAGCGCTGGTGAGTTGCCAATTGTCATAAACTGTGTTATACTTTACAGTATTCAAGCGAAAACGGTCGATCTATCTATGGAAGCGTGCTATCACAATTGTTACAGCAATGAAAATTGACCGTGGAGGTAGAATATGAAAAAAGGCAGTGTGTATATATACGCAGGAGAGGGAAGAGGGAAGTCGCAGGCGGCGCTCGGCAGGGCGGTGCAGACCGCTGTCGCCGGAGGACGTGTCGTGCTGATTCAGTTTTTGAAAGGGAAAGGTCTGGAGGATTCGGATTTCCTGCGCAGACTGGAACCGGAGATTCGTCTGTTCCGATTTGAGAAATCGGATGAGGTATATGAGGAGCTGTCAGAGGAACGGAAACAGGAAGAAATCATGAATATTCGCAACGGCATCAGCTATGCCAAAAAGGTGCTGAGTACGGGAGAATGTGATCTGCTCATTCTGGATGAACTGCTTGGACTTGTGGAGAAAGGCATTTTGCAGGCGGATGAGGTGAAGAGTCTTCTGGATTGCAGGGATACGACGGATGTGATCTTGACGGGAATCAGTCTGAGCGATGAGATCTGCTTTATGGCGGATGAAGTGTCCAAGATTGAGACCGTAAAATTCAAGGTCTGGGAATAAAGTACAAAAACAATCGAAAAAAGCAGAGACATCCGTTGACAGGGGCGGATGAAAATGCTATGATAACGATAGTGTTTTGCACATATACAACAGAACAGAGGAAGATAGAGGTCGCGTTTTTTAAGAGTAGATCGCCGGATGTGACAGGCACAGGGGAAAGCGAAGGAAAGGGAAAAACGCCGAAAGAGCCGCGCCGCCTGTAGGGTGGTTCTTGGGCATACGATCAAGAGTCGTATGACTGTCATCCGGTCAGGATGGTGCGCTATCAAAGAAAGCATTGTTTTTATTTGCCGGCGCATGGATTTTATGTGCCGGCATTGTTTATGAAAATCAGTAATTGATACGTAAAGGAGGAAATCAGATGGCTGTCTTTACAGGCGCAGGTGTTGCGATTGTGACACCGATGAAGGAGAACGGAGAGGTAGATTACGAAAGATTCGGAGAACTGATAGAGTTCCAGATCGCGAACCAGACGGATGCGATCGTGGTGTGCGGAACGACAGGAGAGGCTTCCACATTGACCCATGAGGAGCATCTGGACGCGATCAAGTATTGTGTGGATAAGGTGGCCGGCAGAATTCCCGTGGTGGCGGGAACCGGTTCCAATTGTACGGAGACGGCGATTTATCTCTCGACAGAGGCGGAGAAATACGGCGTGGATGCGGTGCTGTTGGTTTCCCCGTATTACAATAAGGCGACGCAAAACGGATTGTATGCGCATTTTAAGGCCGTTGCAGAGTCCATTAAGGTGCCGGTGATCCTGTATAATGTGCCCAGCCGTACGGGCTGCAATATTTTGCCGGAGACGATTGTGCGTCTGTGCAAGGATGTGGACAATATTCTGGGCGTGAAGGAGGCCAGCGGCAATATCAGTCAGATCGCGCATCTGGCAGCGATTTCCCATGGCTGTGTGGATATTTATTCCGGCAATGACGACCAGATCGTGCCGATCATGGCGCTGGGCGGTGTCGGTGTCATTTCCGTGCTGTCGAATGTCGCACCGCGTCAGACGCATGAAATCTGTCAGAAGTTCCTGGACGGAGATGTGGAGGGAAGCCGCAAGATGCAGCTGGAGGCAATGGATTTATGCAACGCGCTGTTCTGTGAGGTGAACCCGATTCCGGTGAAGAAGGGACTGCAGCTGATGGGCAAGATCGGCGGAACACTGCGCATGCCGTTGTCAGAGATGGAGGAAGCGAATGCGGCCCGTCTGGAGAAGACGATGAAAGCATACGGAATTCTCTAAGAAACAGCGAATTGTACGCGAAAGGTGACATGTCGCATGCGCGACAGAATGTGAGGATAAAATGACCAGAGTGATTATGCATGGATGTAATGGGAAAATGGGACAGACGATCAGCGGTTTGATCGCAGCGGATCCCGAGGTGGAGCTGGTAGCGGGAGTGGACGCCCGGGATGACGGACATAATCCCTACCCCGTTTTTACGGATATTGACCAGTGTGATGTGGAGGCGGATTGTCTGATTGATTTCTCAGCGGCGCCTGCAGTGGATCGGATGCTGGACTACTGTGTCGCAAGAAAGCTGCCCTGCGTGCTGTGCACCACGGGCTTAAGCGAGGAACAGCTGGCACATGTGAAAGAGGCATCGGCGCAGGTTGCGATTCTGAAATCGGCCAATATGTCGCTGGGCATCAACTTGCTGTTAAAGATGCTGAAGGAGGCAACCGGGGTGCTGGCACCCGCCGGATTCGACATCGAAATCGTGGAGAAGCATCATAACCTGAAGCTGGATGCACCCAGCGGTACAGCGCTTGCTCTGGCGGACTCCATCAATGCAGAACTGAATCAGGAATATGAATACGTGTTTGACAGAAGCGGCAGGAGACAGAAACGTCCCCAGAAGGAGATTGGTATCAGCGCGGTGCGGGGCGGTACCATTGTGGGAGATCATGACGTGATCTTTGCCGGCGCGGATGAAGTGATCACCTTCTCCCACACGGCATACTCCAAGGCGGTGTTCGGGAAAGGCGCTGTGCAGGCTGCAAAGTTCCTCGCCGGCAAGGGCGCGGGAATGTATGATATGGCCGACGTGATCGGGTAAAAAAATGGACTGTCGGCGGACAGTCCATTTCATTTGGCCATTTTACCGAATGGCGGTCGTCTGATGCTCGATATCGTTTTTCAAATTTTTAACACCATTTACTGTGTCGTCCATGACTTCGCCGACAACGCCGCCGGCATCGTCTAACAGGGAAACATTGTCGGTTCCGTTGGCGCCGCCTTCGTTGATTCCGGTGTTGTCGGACCAGTCAGTGTAGGTTCCGGTACGGGTCTTGTCATAGTTTGTGTTGGTCACCGTACCGTTCTGAACCGTTTCGGATGTCTCATTCAAACCGTTGTTTTCGGCCAAACTGCCGGAATTGTTGTCATTTCGCGCAGTGGTGCAGGCAGTGGTCATACTGATCATCGCTGCGGCAAGGAAAAGTGCTGTGATTTTTCTTTTCATAATGTCCTCCATTCAAATCCATTTTTTGCCACAAATCATGCTTTTGCGGCTTATGTGTAGTATGGACAGAGAAAATAATTTTATACGAACATAAACAAAGAATTATAAATTATTGCGAAACACAGTTACTGTATAAGTGTCATTGTGCACATTGTATATGCCCAATTCGGTACTTCTGAAATAATATTTTAAAATTATCTATAAAAACATGAGGTTATCATATGGAATTTAGACCGTGTATTGACATTCATAACGGAAAGGTGAAGCAGATCGTGGGCGGCAGCCTGCGGGATGAAGCAGATCGCGCGAGGGAGAATTTTGTGGCTGGCGAGGACGCGGCGTATTATGCGCGGCTCTATCGGGAGGCCGGCTTAAAGGGCGGACATATCATCCTGTTAAACGGCAGGGACAGCACCTATTATGAGGCGACCAGAGAGCAGGCGCTACGGGCGCTGGCGGCATACCCGGGCGGGATGCAGCTGGGCGGCGGTGTCACGCCGGAGAACGGGCCGGACTATATTGCGGCGGGAGCGAGCCATGTGATTGTGACCTCGTACGTGTTCCAGGACGGAATGATTCATTTTGACCGTTTACAGGAGATGGTGCAGGCCGTGGGCAGAGCGCATCTGGTGTTGGATTTGAGCTGTCGTAAAATGGCGGCCGGTTACTTTGTGGTGACAGACCGGTGGCAGAAGATGACCAGGGAGTGCGTGGACGCGCAGCTGATGGACAGGCTGGCGCCGTTTTGCGATGAATTCCTGATTCACGCAGTGGATGTAGAGGGTAAAAGCCGGGGAATAGAGACGGAATTGGTGACGCTGCTCGGCGCATGGCAGTCAGATGCGCGGGTGCCGATTACTTATGCGGGCGGTGTCCACAATATGGAGGATCTACGGCTTTTACAACAGGCCGGAGGCGGCAGAATTCATGTCACCATCGGCAGCGCGCTGGATCTGTTCGGCGGGGATATGCGCTGGGAGGACGTGGCGCGTTTTTGTAGAGAACCGTAAAGATGAAAAAGGGATTGCTTTTCCGGATCGGATATGATAATGTAAGGACAGTTGTCTTGACAGTCGACTTGATAGTTGACGTGACAACTGTCTGTTTTTAGTTGGAGAAAAGCATAAAAATGTCGGAGGAACGACAGAAGGTGAGGAGACAGCTTGAAAGAGAAATGGAAAAAGTGGTTGCATGAAATATTTATTGACGGACTCAGCGGTATGGCGCTCGGCCTGTTTTCCACGCTGATCATCGGCACCATCATCGCGCAGATCGGCGCGCTGGTGGGAGGAGAGCTCGGCGCTTATCTGACGGCGGTGAGCAATGTGGCGAAGACGATCACCGGTGCCGGAATCGGTGTGGGCGTTGCCTGCAAATTTAAGGAGGGACCGCTGGTTACGGTCTCTGCCGTGGTAACCGGTATGATTGGTGCGTTTCCCGGTGTACTGGCGATGGAAGGGTATGCGCTGGGGAAACCCGGTGAGCCGCTGGGCGCCTTCATCGCTGCGATCGTCGCAATCAAGGTAGGGCATCTGGTAGCAGGCAAGACCAAGGTGGATATTCTGGTCACACCGCTTGTGGCGATCCTGTCGGGTGCGCTTGCGGGATTTGTGGCAGGACCGCCCATCTCGGCCTTTATGGGTTGGCTTGGCGCGCTGGTGAATGTAAACGTGGAGCAGCATCCGGTGGTCGGCGGCATCATCGTCTCTGTGCTGATGGGTATGATACTGACGCTGCCGATCAGCTCCGCTGCAATCGGCGTGTCCATGAGTCTGAGCGGTCTGGCGGCCGGCGCGGCGACGATTGGCTGTTGCTGCAACATGGTCGGTTTCGCGGTGGCAAGCTATCGGGAGAACAAGGTTGGCGGACTGGTGGCACAGGGAATCGGTACCTCTATGCTGCAGGTGCCCAATATCATGAAGAAGCCGGTGATCTGGCTTCCGGCGATCCTTTCCAGTGCGATTCTCGGACCGGTTGCCTCGGCTGTTTTTCATATGACCAGCACACCGGTGGGATCCGGTATGGGATCTGCCGGATTCGTGGGACAGATTGCCGCGTATGGAGCTATGCAGGCGGACGGAATGAGCGCGGGACTGGCGCTTCTGCTGATCCTTCTGATGCACTTTATCCTGCCGGCAGCGCTCAGCCTGCTGATTTCAGAGTTTATGAGAAAGCAGGGATGGATCAAGGACGGAGACATGTCTTTGGAAGTATAAGGCACAAAACAGGTTGTGAAAAGTGCACAATGAAATTGCGTTTTTTAACATTCGATTGTGCGATTGTTCTGCAAAATATTAGGAAAATGTTACAAAATTGTGAAGGAAAGATTGATGAAAAAAGTCACCTGTGGTACAATGTAAGCGTTTACCGGAGGTGACTTTTATGTTGCGTGATAAGCACAAACGGAAGATAAGCCATGTGGTTCTGGTTACCTCGGATGACGTTGACTCCGGGGTGAAGCAATTTAAAATCAGCTCGCGGGCGCTCTGGATCCTGATCGGGATACTCTGTGTACTCATTGGTTTTTTGCTGGGGTATATCGGGTACGAGGAGACGATATGGGCGGCTGTGGACGCCAGAAGTGATGCCCAGCAGAGGCAGATCGAGACACTTCTGGAGGAAAATGGCAAGATAAAAGAAGAGAAGTTACAGGCAGAGACAGAGCTTGTCAGTCTGAACGAAACGGTACAGATTCTGGGCGATACGGTCAATCAGAAGACCAAGGAATTGGATGAGCTGCATGCGAAGCTGGATAAACAGAGCACGCCGACCGAATTCCCGCTAAACGGTTCCGCGACCATGGAAGAGGGGAGCGAGGGCGATCCGATCTGTATCTTCACGGTTTCGGTGGGAACGATGGTCGTGGCGACGGCAAGCGGTACAGTGACCGGAGTCAATGATGATGTGGAATACGGGCACAACATCTGGATTGATCACGGTAACGGGTATGTAACGATCTATCGAAACGCAGGTGAGGCATTGGTGGAACAGGGAGATTCCGTTGTGGTCGGCGCCGCGCTTTTTGAGATCGAAAAAGGACATGAGAAGCTTGGGTACCAAATGATGAAGGACGGTACATATATCGATCCGATGGAACTGTTGTCGATCAGTGGTTAAGGAGGATAACATGTTTGGCAAAAAAGAGGACGAGGTCAAAATAACGACGCTCATCGGAGAGGGTGCAAAGCTCGGCGGAGATTTCTCGACAGTGGGTTCGGCGCGCATTGATGGCACCGTGGATGGCGCGGTGACGGTGGAAGGGACATTGGTGGTCGGTGCGACCGGCGTGATCAACGGCAATGTCAAAGCGGATGCCGTCGTGATCGGCGGAGAGGTGACAGGTAACATTGAGGCGCCCAGAAAGACGGAGCTGACAGGCACTGCCCGCGTAAACGGAGACATCGCGACCGGCGTGATCGTGATCGATGAGAACGCTGTGTTTCACGGAAAATGCGACATGAATCAAATCGCTGAAGAAAAAAGAGAGCAGCCTGTGGACAACAAAGCACTGGCGGCAAGCCAGAAATCAGCCAAGGCGGCTCTGGATGATGCACTCAAGGAAGTTAAGGAAGTCAAGGAAACGCAGGATTAATTTTCGGTCTGAGGAGACTGGTCGGGCTGCATCTTTTGAAAAATTTTCTCATAGCCGTCCGTCCCGTAATTTAAAGACCTGTTGACACGGCTGATCGTGGCAGTGGAAGCGCCGGTCTTCTCAGCAATTTCCAGATAGGTTTTATGATCGCGCAGCATCGCCGCAACCTCAAAGCGCTGAGAGAGCGACAACAGTTCGTTCACCGTACACAAATCTTCAAAAAAGTCATAGCATTCTTCTTTTGTCTCCAGCTTGAGAACGGCATCAAACAGGAAGTCTACCGCTTCTGTCTTTAATTTCTTATTCATAGGACGTATCACCTCTTTCTCTGGGTATATTTTAGCACACTAAATTCTTAAAGTAAAGTATCGGAAAAAAATAGTTGCCATGTAGTTTTGAATACTATATACTGTAATGTGTAAGACGTAGATTGCGAACTGTGATCCTGTGAAAAGAGATGCAGTTTCGGGGAGGCAAACAAATTGGCGGATCAAACAGAGAACTATTTGCATCAGATATTGGAGAGTCTGGACAAGCTGGAATACATCAAATCGGCGGATATTCCGAATATCGCGCTGTATATGGATCAGGTGACGACCTTTATGGATACTCGTCTGCGCGACGGCGTGCGCAATCCGGGCGAAGATAAAATCCTCACCAAGACCATGATCAATAATTATGCCAAGAATGATCTTCTTCCACCGCCGGTGAAAAAGAAATATTCGAAGGAACATGTGCTGCTTTTGATTTTCATTTATTACTACAAGGGGATCATGTCCATAAACGATATTCAGACGCTGCTTGGGCCGATCACGGAACAGTTTTTTGAAAAAGACGGAGAGTTTGACCTGGAGGATATCTACGAGGAAGTCTTCAGTCTGGAAAAGGGGCAGATCGAGGCGTTGAAGCGCGATGTCACGGAAGGGTACCGCAAGGCGCAGGAAACCTTTGCGGACGCGCCGGAGGAGAGCAGAGAGTTCCTGCGGAAGTTCGCGTTTATCTGTCTGCTCAGCTACGACGTGTATGAGAAAAAGCGGATCATCGAAAAAATGATTGACGATATGCGGACGGAGGGCAAGAAGGAGAAAAAGGGCAAATAAGATTTGCCTTGCAAAATCAGGGAAATCATCATACAATTTAAGAAAATAGAAAAAGTGTCCGGCACGAAACGGGCGGATAGGAGAAGAAAATGAAAGATGCGAATTGCGGTTATTGCATGAGAGGAGAGCTCTTGGAGAAGTTTGGAATCTATATTTGTGATCTGGAGGTTTCCACGCTGATCCTGTTCAAGGAGCAGACCCATCCCGGCAGATGTATTGTGGCCTACAAGGATCATGTGAGTGAGATCGTGAATATCAGTGACGAGGAGCGGAATCTGTTTTTTGCGGATGTGAACCGTGCGGCCAAGGCGATTCACGCGACGTTCCATCCGGACAAGCTCAACTATGGCGCATATGGCGATACCGGCTGCCATCTGCACATGCATCTGTGTCCGAAGTACAAAGATCAGGCAGAGTGGGGCGGCACGTTCGAAATGAATCCCGGCAAGACCTATCTGACCGATGCAGAATATGCGGAAATGATCGAGAAGATCAAGGCCAATCTGTAAAGCGGGGCCTGTCCGTGCGGAGCGCATGGACAGGCTCTTTTTGCGTGCAAAAGACAGAGTACGCGCCGCGGCAGTCACGTCTTTCGGATCCTGTCATATCATAAGTCCGGAGAATAAATTCATTCCGGAGGAAAAATTTTTATGAGAAGGTTCTCAAACGTATTGGCACTGACTCTGTGTGCGGCGCTGGCGGCGACATCTCTGCTCGGACTCGCAGGGTGCGGCAGGAAACAGACGGACGCGGGAGGCAAGACCAAGGTCGTTTTGAACGAGGTGGCGCACTCGATTTTCTATGCGCCCATGTATGTGGCGATCGAGGAGGGATATTTTGCGGAAAACGGCATCGATCTGGAGCTGGTGACAGGCTTCGGAGCGGATAAGACGATGACCGCTGTGCTCACGGATGCGGCGGATATCGGATTTATGGGGTGTGAGAGCAGTATATACACCTACGCCGGAGGTACGGAGGATTATGTGGTGAATTTTGCCCAGCTGACCCAGCGCGCGGGGAATTTTCTGGTGGCCAGAGAGCCCATCGATGATTTCGACTGGCATATGCTGCAGGGCAAGAAGGTGCTGGGCGGAAGAGCCGGCGGTATGCCGGAGATGGTATTTGAGTTTATCCTGCTGAAGAACGACATGGATCCCCGGACGGATCTGGAGATCGATCAGAGCATTGATTTCGGCTCGACAGCGGCTGCGTTCTCCGGCGGACAGGGGGACTTTACCGTAGAGTTTGAGCCGCATGCCACCCTGCTGGAGCAAAAGGGAGACGGCTATGTCGTGGCGTCTCTCGGACAGGATTCCGGCTATGTTCCCTACACGTCTTTCAGCGCGAAAAAGAGCTATATTGAGAAGAATCCGAAGGTGATCCAGGCGTTTACGGACGCGCTGCAAAAGGGAATGGATTACGTGAACACACACACGCCGGAGGAGATTGCGAAGGTCATTGCACCGCAGTTTGAGGGAACTGACCAGTAGACGCTGTGTAAGATTGTGGAGCGATACCATGCCCAGGATACATGGAAGACAGATCTGATCTTTGAGGAGGAAAGCTTTGCGCTCCTGCAGAACATCCTGACGGAATTCGGGGTCATAGAGGAGAAGGTACCCTATGAGAAACTCGTCAATACGGAATTTTCCCGCAAAGCGGCAATAAAATAGTCAAAAAATGTTGTTTTATATTTTGTGCAAAAATGGGATGAGAGAATACAAAAAGTTTGGTAAAATAGTACAGGAAATGTTCTTAAATTTACTTTAACGGA
The DNA here is from genome assembly GCA_017480445.1 of Lachnospiraceae bacterium. Classification (GTDB taxonomy): domain Bacteria; phylum Bacillota; class Clostridia; order Lachnospirales; family Lachnospiraceae; genus Acetatifactor. The sequence goes on along the minus strand of JAFVAO010000067.1, from coordinate 31,612 downwards.
GGATATGCAAAATGGGATTGATTCAAGCGGGAAAAGATGCCATTAACGGTATGCTTGCAGACCAGTGGCGAGAGTATTTCTATTGTGATTCCCTCTCGGATGACGTGTTGATGGTGAAGGGGCAGAAGCGCAACCAGAACAATAACAACAAGGGACATGACAATATTATCTCCAACGGTTCCATCATTGCCGTCAATCAGGGACAGTGTATGATCATTGTGGATCAGGGCGGTATTGTGGAGTTCAGTGCGAATCCCGGTGAGTTTGTGTTTGACGCTTCCTCGGAGCCCAGCATTTTTGCGGGGAGCCTGGGAGAGAGCGTGGTGAACAGCTTTAAGCAGATGGTGAAGCGTTTTACCGGCGCCGGCGATACCATGAAGGATCAGCGGGTGTATTTTTTCAACATCAAGGAGATCAAGAACAATCTGTATGGCACAGCGACACCGATCACCTTCCGCATCGTGGACACCAATATCGGTCTGGATATGGATACGCTGCTGCGCTGTAACGGCGAGTATTCCTATCGCTTGATTGACCCGTTGCTTTTCTATAAGAATGTGGCCGGCAACAAAGCGGATCGCTTTGAGCGCTCCGAGCTGACCAGCATGATGAAGGCCGAGGTGGTGCAGGCACTGCAGCCCGCACTTGCGAAGATCGGCGAGCAGGGCGTGCGTCCCAGCCAGGTACCCGGACATGCGGATGAGCTGGTAAATTACATGAATGAGATCCTGAATGAAAAGTGGGCGCGGATGCGTGGCATTCAGATTGTCAGCATGACGATGTCACCGCCTTCCATCCCCGAGGAGGACAGAAAGAGACTCAACGAGCTGCAGCAGACGGCTGTTCTGAAGAATCCCGGCATGGCAGCGGCGCATCTGACAGCTGCACAGGCCGAGGCGATGAAGGCGGCAGCCTCCAACGAGTCCACAGGACCGATGCTCGCGTTTGCCGGCATGAATATGGCCAACATGGTGGGCGGTATGAACGCGAACAATCTGTTCCAGCTGGATGCGCAGAATCAGCAAATGATGAACCAGCAGGCGAATATGCAGCAGGCAAATGTACAGATGCAGGCGCCTTCCCAGGCACCCATTCTCGGCTGGACCTGTAGCTGTGGCAAGACAGACAATCGCGGCAAGTTCTGCGAGGAGTGCGGCAATCCTAAGCCGGACAATGCAGGCTGGACCTGCAGCTGCGGCAAGGTGAACCAGGGCAAATTCTGTACAGAGTGCGGTGCGAAGAAGCCGGAGGGCGCTCCGCTGTACAAGTGCGATAAATGCGGCTGGGAGCCCGAAGATCCGAAGAATCCGCCGAAGTTCTGTCCGGAATGCGGCGACATTTTTGACGAGAATGACAGACAGTAAATGCAATGTAAAACGATAGCAGGCATGGCAGGCAGGCTTATTTTTAGCCTGCCCCTTTGCCGTTTTATGCGCACGCCCGCATAATGTGCTTTAACTTATGTTTCAAAGAAAGGAGTCGGCATGAGTGCAAATCTGATCGGTGTGATGATTATTCTGGGGATGATGCTTGCGCTTGTTGCGGCGGTTGGCATCGGTATCTATGTGATCTATCGCAAGATCCATCGGACAGTGAGCTCCTATTCGCAGACCTTATTCGGGACGACGGATCCGCTTGAGGGGATGCGGCGGATAGAGATGCAGCAGGTCAACAATCCGAAGTCGGTATCGGGTGCGACCGATCTGTATCTGCCACAGATCATGCGGGATTTCCCGGAATTCCATTATGACGAGATCAAAGTGCGCGCGGAAAATCTGCTGACCGCTTATCTGCGGTGTATTGACGGTGCCAATCTGTCGCTTCTGACAGAGGGGATGGAGGAACTCAAGGAAGGTCTGCGCATGCGGCTGCAGATGCTGCAAAACAGGGACAGCAGAGAGCATTTTCAGCGGATTGCCGTACATCAGACGGAAATCAATCAATATCGAAAAGAAAAAGGGCGGTGCAGCATTGTGCTGCAGTCGTCCGTGGAGTATATACATTACATCGAAAAGGGCGGCAAGATCGTCCAGGGGAAACAGGATGTAAAGGAACAGGCAAGATATAATATCGAATTGGTATACATACAGGATCGGGATGTGGTGGTGCACAGCGGAGACGCCGGACTGGGATTGAATTGTCCGAACTGCGGCGCGCCGCTGCCGGGACTGGGCGCCAAGAAATGTGTGTATTGCGACACGCCGGTGGTGGAGTTCAATCTGCGTGTCTGGAATTTTAGTGCAGTGAAAGAGGTATAAGGTCACATGGAACGATCAGCCGAAAAACGGAATGAAAATGAAATCAACGCTGAGCGTGCGAGCGGGCTCGAAGGCAAGATCAGAGATCGCGATCTGAGCAACCTGTTAGCCAATGCGGAGATCGGAGCGTTGTATCTGGATCGCGACGGGCGGATCCGGCGCGTGACACCGCTGATGACGAGCTATACAGGTATCGGTGCGGAGGATTTGAACAAATGTCTTTCGGAAGTGGATTTCCTGCAGGAATATGCGGACTTGCTGGACGATGTGACGAACTGCATTGCACAAAATGCGGAAGTGGAGCGGGAGGTTGTGCACAACAGCAATATTCTGTTGTTCCGCAGCTGTCCCTATCGGAATGGGCAGGGGGAGACAGACGGCGCGATTGTTGTACTGTTTGACATCACCAACAGACGGAAAAAGGAAGAGGAGCTGCGGGAGCGCACACGCAAGGACTCCATGACGGGACTGCTGAATCATACGGCTGTGCAGAAACAGATCATGGAGCATCTGGATCAACTGCAAAGCGGTCATGCCGGCTACCTGATCATCTGTGATCTGGACAATTTTAAGCAGATCAATGATACCAAGGGACATTTTTTTGGCGACGCGGTGATCAGCTCTTTTGCGGAAGGGCTGCGCAAGGAGCTGCCGGAGGCGGTGAAAGGGCGGATCGGCGGCGATGAGTTTCTGGTCTATGTGGAGCAGATGGAAGAGCAGGCGCTGCGGGAAAGACTTGCACAGCTCAATCATTTTATGCCGGCGGTGGATACCGGCCACGGACACAAATACGAGGCGTCCAGCAGTATCGGTGTGGCGCGGATCACTGCGGGGAAGGCGGACTATAACGTGGCTTTCCAGTGGGCGGATCACGCGTTATATCAGGTCAAAGCAGGCGATAAAAGCAGCTTCTGTATCGTGGATGTGCCGGAGGATATGAGCCTGCCGCAGCTGCGCTATCTGCCGCAGGACGAGCACTCGAACGATTATGTGGAGAAGGACGAGGCACTGATCCGGACGGAGGAAGAGCTGGTATTGTTCTGTATGGAAATTCTGGAGAACGTGCCGAATATCGCGGGCGCACTGCGGATGATCAGCGAGAGAACCTGCCGTTATTACGGACTGGATGATATGATATGCCTGGAGCATAACGGAAACAGTAATACGATTCTGAGCAGATGGAGCGATGCGCCGAAGTCAGAGGATTTTTCCGATGCGTTCACGACCGAGCTTTACGCCTGGGACAAGCTGCGGCATCTCGCAGATCCGGAAGGCTGTGTCGGCTTCGACCGGAGACAGATCAAGCAGAGCGGCTTTGAAAAGCCCTATTCGGTTTTCCTGATGCTGAGCACTTCGGTGCGGGATTACGACGGCAGCATTGTCGTGGTGGATCGCAACAAGGATCGCGACTGGCAGCGGATGAAGAATACGTTGTCCCGTATTTTCAGCCAGATTTTTTACAAGCTTCGCCTCCTGCGGAAGGAGGAGGAGCAGCGCCGGGCGATGGATCTGAGGCTCAACTACGACGCGCTTACCGGATTGCCGGTATACAATCGGTTTATCATCAGCGCCAGAGAGTATATCCTGCACTATGGCACCGATAAGCTGTGCTGTATCTACTCGGATTTTTCCGGTTTCCAGTATTTTAACGAGATTTATGGCTATGAGAAGGGCGACAGTATTTTGCGGCGGTTTGCCGACGCACTGACTTTGAAATATGGACAGTGCGGTCTGTTCGCACGCATCAGCTCAGACCATTTCGTGGGCATTATCCAGGGAATGACGGGGGAAGAGGCAGAGCAGGATTATAAGGCGTTTACGACATCCTTTACCGAGGAGTGCAACCGCGAGTTTAACCTGACCAATTTGGTGTTGATCTCCGGCATTTATGCCGCGCAGAAATATGACGTGAGCATTGCCGCGATGATAGACAATGCCAACGATGCCCGCAAGAAGTGTAAAGAGCAGACGGTCATGACGATGGTGAAGCTGTACACGGACAGTCTGCGGCAGGAGATCGAGCAGGCGAAAACGATTAATTCCAACATTTTGCACGGCCTGAAAAACGGTGAATTTCACGCGTATATGCAGCCGAAGGTGGGCATTAAGAGCGGCAGGATCGAAGGGGCGGAGGCCTTGGTGCGTTGGATCCGGCCGGACGGCACCAGAGTGATGCCGGATGAATTTATCGGTATTGCCGAGAAAAACGGATATATTACCAAGATTGATTTTGCGGTCCTGGAGCAGACGCTGCAATATCTGGCAGACGCGATCGAAAAGGGGGAAGAGGTGGTTCCCATCTCGGTGAACTTTTCCAGGAGAAATAATGAGTTTTCCGAATTTGTGCCCAATGTACTCGAGCGTCTCGCGGCATACAAGATCCCGAGCCATCTGCTGGAGGCGGAGGTGACGGAGTCCGTATTCATGGCGGATCTGAGTACGGTGGAGCAAAACATGAACCGTCTGCGGGAGGAAGGGGTAGAGGTCTCGGTGGATGACTTCGGAAGCGGCTATTCCTCCCTGAATATGCTGGCGAAGGTCTCGGCGGACACGATCAAGCTGGACCGGTTATTTTTGAACAATGCCAAAAAGGATGAACGCGGCTTGACCGTGATCCAATATCTGACCAAGATGTTGAAGCGATTGGGCTTTACGGTGCTCGCCGAGGGTGTAGAGACGGAGGAGCAGCTCAATTGGCTGAAGATGGCGGATTGTGATCTGGTACAGGGCTTTTATTACGCGAAGCCCATGAGCATAGAGGAGTTCCGGGTGTTTATGAAAGAATTCAATGCCCGTTCGTCCGTCACACAAGAAGCAGAGCTGGAGAGAGTATGAGCATATATGATACCTTAAATGCGGAACAAAAAGAGGCAGTCTGCTGCACGGAGGGGCCGCTGCTGTTGCTGGCCGGTGCCGGATCCGGCAAAACGCGTACCCTGACGCATCGCATCGCGTATTTGATCGATGAGATGGGCGTGAATCCGTGGAATATTCTCGCGATCACGTTCACCAATAAGGCGGCGGGCGAGATGCGGGAGCGCGTGGATCAGCTGGTGGGGTTCGGCGCGGATCAGATCTGGGTGAGTACCTTTCACTCGACCTGCGTGCGGATCCTGCGCAGATACATTGACCGCCTCGGTTATGATTCCGCATTTACCATTTATGATACGGATGATCAGAAATCCGTGATGAAGGCAGTCTGTAAGAGACTGAATATCGACACGAAGACATATAAGGAGAGCGGTCTTTTGCGCGCCATATCCTCCGCCAAGGATGATCTGGTGGATGTGCGGCAGTATGAAGTGCAGGCGGCTGGGGATTATCACAGGCAGGTTGTGGCGCGGGCGTACCGGGAATACCAGGAGACGCTGAAAAAGAGCAATGCGCTGGATTTCGATGACCTGATCGTCAAGACCGTGGAGCTGTTTAAAAGCTGTCCGGAGGTGCTTGCGTCCTATCAGGAGCGCTTTCGCTATATTCTGGTGGATGAGTACCAGGACACCAATCTGGCGCAGTTTGAACTGATCCGGCTGTTGGCGGATCGCTACCAGAATCTGTGTGTCGTGGGGGATGACGATCAGTCGATCTATAAGTTCCGCGGTGCCAATATCCGCAATATTCTGGATTTTGAACTGCACTATCCGCAGGCGCGGGTCATCAAGCTGGAACAAAACTATCGCTCCACACAGAATATTCTGGACGCGGCCAACGCGGTGATCAGCAACAATGTAGGCCGAAAGGATAAGGCGCTCTGGACCGATCACGGAGCGGGGAGCCGTATCCATTTCAGACAATTTGACAATGCGTATGAAGAGGCGGAGTATATCGCGGATGACATTCGGCAGAAGGTGCGGGAGGGCGCTTACGACTACTGTGATTGTGCAGTGCTGTATCGGACCAACGCCCAGGCGAGACTGCTGGAGGAGCGCATGGTGGTGTCCGGCATGCCCTACAGTGTGGTGGGCGGCGTGAATTTCTATGCGCGTTCGGAGATCAAGGATATGCTCGCGTATCTGAAGACCATCTACAATGGCAGGGACGAGGTGGCGCTGAGACGGATCATCAATGTGCCCAAGCGAAGCATCGGCGCAGCCTCCCTGGAAAAGCTGGCGGATTACGCCCAGATGCGGGACGTAGGACTGTATGACGCCATGTGTATGGTGGACGATGTGCCGGGACTCGGAAAAGCGGCAGCAAAGATCAAGGCCTTCGTCAATATGATACAGGTATTCCGCAGCGGACGGGAGGATTACGGCATCTCCAAGCTGATCCAGGCCATTATTGATCAGACATCGTATGAGGAGTATCTGCGCAGTCAGGACGATGAATCCGCGGACGACAGACTGGCCAATCTGGACGAGTTGATCTCCAAGGCGGTGGCGTATGAAAAGACCCACGACGAGATCTCGCTCTCCGAGTTTCTGGAGGAGATTGCGCTGGTGGCGGATATCGACAATGTGGAGGAAGGGGATAACCGGGTGCTGCTCATGACGCTGCACTCCGCCAAGGGACTGGAATTCCCGGTGGTATATCTCTCCGGTATGGAGGATGGACTGTTCCCCAGCTATATGACAATCAAGACGGATGCGCCGGAGGATATGGAGGAGGAGCGGCGGCTTGCTTATGTGGGAATCACCCGCGCCAAGGAAGAGCTCACGCTCACCTACGCACGCATGCGCATGATCCGCGGCGAGACGCAGTATAACGCGGTCAGCCGCTTTGTGCGGGAGATCCCGACGCAGCTGTTGGACAATACGATCCCCGGCACCAAGAGAGCTTCGGAGGTCTATGAAAAGCTGGGCTTACAGTTGGATCTGCCGGGTTCCTTCGGCATGGCTGCGCGCGACGGGCAGCCGGCGGGAAGGACGAGGGCGATCGTGCGGCCGCGTACCACGCCGCAGTCGGAGAAGCCTTACATTGCCAGACAGATCGGCGGTATACAACAGCTCGCCGGTCTGAAAAAGGGGATGGATGGAATGACGTCCGGCAGTCTGGATTACGGCGTAGGCGACCGGGTACACCACGTCAAATACGGCGCCGGGACGGTCAAGGAGATTGCGCAGGAGCCGCGGGATTATAAGGTTACCGTGCTCTTTGACGGCGCAGGACAGAAAATCATGTATGCCTCTTTTGCAAAATTAAAAAGATTGTAGTATTTTTCATGAAAATGTGATATGATAAACATGACTGATCGAACAAGAAAGGAAGGTAAGTACTATGGATAAACTGGAAAAGGCATTAGAGATGGCAAATGAGCTGAAGTTGAACGAGCTTCTTGGCAGGAAGAAGGAAGAGGAGAAGATTGAAAAGCGCTTCAACGTTGTCCTTTTGGTACTTGCCATCATCGGTACAGCTGTGGCTGCGGCTGCGATCGCTTATGCGGTATATCGTTATTTCCATCCGGATTATCTGGCTGACTTTGATGATGATTTCAACGACGACTTCGAGGACGAGGATGACGAGGATTTCTTCGAGGACGAGGGAGAAAACTAATCTATGAAAAAGGGACAGGTATATGAGGGCGTTGTGGAGCGTGTCGATTTTCCCGGTAAGGGCGTTGTCCGGGTGGGGGAGGAAACCGCGACCGTGAAGCTTTGCCTGCCCGGTCAAAAAATTCGGTTTTCTGTGAATAAAGTGCGCAAAGGGAAGGCGGAAGGACGGCTCTTAGAGGTGCTGGAGACATCACCTCTGGAGACCGGAGATCCGTGTTCCCATTTTGGATTGTGCGGCGGATGCGCATATCTTTCTTTTCCCTATGAAGAACAATTACAACTGAAATCAGCGCAGGTCAAGCGATTGCTGGACGGTGTGCTTACGGGAAGACAGGGAGCCTGGATCTATGAGGGGATCAAGGGCAGTCCCGAGGCGTACGCGTACCGGAATAAGATGGAGTTTACGTTTGGCGACGAGTACAAGGGTGGTCCCCTGGCGCTGGGCATGCACAGGCGGGGAAGCTTTTATGATCTTGTGACGGTGACAGACTGTAAGATCGTAGATGCGGATTACCGGCTGATCCTGCGGACGGTGCGGGACTATTTTGCAGCGCTGCGGGTGCCCTATTATCATCGCATGACCCACGAGGGATATCTGCGGCATTTGCTGGTGCGCAAAGCGTCCCGCACAGGAGAGATTCTGGTGGCGCTGGTGACCAGCTCGCAGGTTCCGGACGGACAGGCGGAGGACGCGCTGCTGCAAGGATTTCTGGAGGCGCTGCTTGCGCTTGCGCGCAGCGACGGGCAGGAGCGTCTGGCGGGGCGTTATGCCGGTATCTTACATATTGTGAATGACTCCGTGGCGGATGTGGTGCGCAGTGACCGCACGGAGATTCTGTACGGAAAAGACTATTTTTACGAAGAGCTGTTGGGGCTGCGTTTTAAAATATCCACCTTCTCCTTCTTCCAGACCAATTCCTACAGCGCGGAAGTATTGTACCAGACGGCGCGGGAGTATGTGGGCGATTTGACAGATGCAGGGCTGGATGACAGCACCGCCTGCGACGGCAACAGCGATCAAAGGGATAAGATCGTCTTCGATCTGTACAGCGGCACCGGCACGATCACGCAGCTCATGGCGCCTGCGGCGAAGAAAGTGATCGGCGTGGAGATCGTGGAGGAGGCTGTGGAGGCTGCGCGTAAGAGCGCGGCGGAGAACGGACTGACGAACTGTGATTTTATCGCGGGAGATGTGCTGCAGGTGTTGGATGAGGTGGAGGAGAGGCCGGATCTGATCATTTTGGATCCTCCCCGGGACGGCATTCACCCGAAGGCACTGCCGAAGATCATCGCCTACGGCGTGGAGCGGATCGTGTATATCTCCTGTAAACCCACCAGTCTGGTGCGGGATCTGGAGGACTTTCTGGCGGGGGGCTATGAGGTCGTGAAGGCCGTGGCAGTGGATCAGTTCCCATGGACCACCGGGATCGAGGTCGTTTGCCTGTTGAAACGTGCTTTTATAAAAATATAATTCGTTCACTTTTTTGTAAGAATCATCAGCGTGGGCTTAAAAATCTGAAATCGAAAAGTCTGCGGGCTGTTTATGAAAAGTATGAGTAAAAATTATGGATAGGAAGAGGAGGACTAAGATGAAGGTAGCAGTGATCGGAAACGGAAATGTCGGCATGGCGACATTCAGGGAGCTGCAAAAGCAACGTGAGATCCAGGAGCTTTTGCTGATCGGCAGGAATCAGGAGAAGCTTCAGGCGGAGATAGAAGATTTCCTGGATGCGGAGGCGTTGGCGACAGCGCCCACAGCGAAATTAAGCTATGGCGGGTATGACGCCGCAGCGGGCGCGGATATCCTGATCTATACGGCGGGAGCCGGTCAGAAGCCCGGGCAGAGCAGGCTGGAGCTGGTGGAGCAGAATGCGAAGATTGCCAGGGATATTTTTGCAGAGGTGGCAAAGGTAAATAAAGATGCTATCATCGTAGTCCTGAGTAACCCTGTGGACATCATCACGGCAGTCATTCAGGAGACCATGGGACTTCCCAGAGAGAAGGTGATCGGAACAGGAACGTTATTGGATACGGCGAGACTGAAGCGTTTTATCGCTTCTCTGCTGGATGTATCCGTGAACTCCACAGATATGTTCGTACTGGGCGAGCACGGAGACAGCTCCTGCGTGGTATGGAGTTCTATTCGGATCCTCGGGATGTCTCTGGACGATTATCTGGCGATGGAGGTGGGCGACGGTACCTCTGTTAAGCAGAAAAAGGTGTCGGAGCATGTCCGCTCCGCAGCCGGGAAAATGATTGCAGTGAAAGGTTTCACAGCTTACGGCGTGGCCGCAGCGGCGGGCAGGGTAGTGTCCGCTTTGATCAACGATACCCATGAGATTCTCCCCGTATCGGTGAGGCTGCGTGGGGAATACGGTGTGGACGGGATTGCAATTTCCGTGCCCTGCATGATCGGCAGGGATGGCGTGATCGCAGTGAAACAGATGCCGCTCACGGAGGAGGAGAATGAGGCGTTCCACAGATCTGCGGATATCCTGAAGGAGATCGCGGAAAATGTGGGGATCCGATAAGGACATAGACGATGTTAGACCTATTTGAGTATGATTTCAATCAGGAGACCATTTATCAACTGGCGATGCTCATTCCCCTGCTGCTTCAGATCATGGGGATGGTGTTTGCTGTGCTTGGTGACTCCTATATCAGCAAATCACATAAAAGAGTATTGCTCATCATTGCGAGTCTGGAGCTCAGCCTGATTGTTCAGAATTACGTGGAAAATATACTCGCGGTCGGGGAAACAAGGGTACTTATCAGAACGCTCGTGTCGATTTATGGCTATAGCGTGCGTCCGGCGATTCTTGTGCTTTTTCTACGTGTCATAAATCCTGAAAGAAAGGCGGTGCCGGAATGGATTCTGGTCGGTGTGAATGCAGCAGTATATCTCACGGCCCTGTTTTCGCACATCTGCTTCCATATTGATGGGTTTAACCACTATCAAGGAGGTGTGCTCAGTAATTTCTGCCTGTACATAAGTCTTGCCCTGTTATGTAATCTGATGTATCTGACCATCCGTGAATATGGACATATCAGGAAGCGTGAAATGTTGATTCCACTGTTCAATGTCATGCTGATCGTCGTTAGCATCATTCTGGATGGACATGTAGGAAAAAATCAACAGCCGGTGGCGTTTTTGACAGATGCCATCGTTAGTGCCTGCGTTTTCTACTATATTTGGCTGCACCTGCAGTTTGTGAGAGAGCACGAGAGAGAGTTGAAGGACGGTCAGCGGGTGCAGATCATGCTGAGCCAGATCAAACCACATTTTCTATATAATGCGCTGGGAGCGATAGAGGAGCTTTGCGAAAGCAATCCGCAGATGGCAAAGACTGCGACGGTCACATTTTCCCGCTATCTGCGCGGAAATATGACTTCCATCGGGGCGACAGATTCCATTCCCTTTGAGAAGGAGCTTTCCCATACGAAATTATACCTGGAACTGGAGCAGATCCGTTTTGAGGATGCTCTGCGGGTGGAATATGACATTTCCTGCATGGATTTTACGATACCTACCCTTACACTGGAGCCGTTGGTAGAAAATGCGGTGCGGCATGGTATCAGGGGAAATGAGGACGGAAGAGGGACTGTCACGATCTCTGCGAGGGAATTTCAGGATCGATTCGAGGTGTCCGTTCAGGATGACGGACCGGGATTTGATCCCGAGAGAATGCCTGATGACGGACATCCCCATGTCGGTCTGACAAACGTGCGGGAACGCCTGATGCAGGTCTGTGGGGGAACACTTCAGATAGAGTCGTATGTTGGATGTGGAACGACAGCAACGATTGTGCTGCCGAAGAAGAGGAGTGATATCGAATATGAATGAAGTGGATAAAGGCGTAATACAGCGAGATCCGCAAGGGGGGATGGAGCTATGCTGATCCTTGCGATCGACGATGAACCAAAGATGCTCCGCCTCCTGCATAAGGCGATTGAGGAAGCGGCGCCGGATGCACAGATTATGGACTTCCCGCTGGGGTCTGCTGCCCTTGCCGCCATTAAGAAAGAGAAGCTCCTGCCCTCTGTGATCTTTACGGACATACAGATGCCGAAGCCGGACGGCCTTGCCCTGGCGGTAGAATTAAAGAAGCTCGTGCCTGATGCGAAGATCGTATTTGTCACGGGATATGATGAATATGCTGTGGATGCCTATCGTCTGCATGCCAGCGGGTATGTGATGAAACCGGTCGATGCAGGGCGTATCCGGGAGGAACTTTCAAATGCGCTTGCCTTTATGCCGGATGAGTCAGGGAAACTTACTGTGCGTTGTTTCGGCGGCTTTGAAGTGTTCTGGCAGGGAGAGCCGCTTGGCTTTTCCAGACGCAAGACGAAGGAACTGCTGGCCTGGCTGGTCGACCGCAGAGGGTCTTCTGCCGGGGCAGAGGAGGCCGTTGCCGCCTTGTATGAGGATACGAGCATGGACGAGTTGAAAGCAGCAAAGCAGAATCTCCGCAATCTGATAAATGACTTAAAGAGTACACTTCATGGGATCGGGATGGACGACATCCTGATCCGGAGGGGCAGCACGCTGGCCATTCGTCCGGAACGGCTCGATTGTGATTATTATCGCATGCTGGAAGGCGATATGTCGGCAGTCAATGCCTTCCGGGGCGAATATATGGAGCAGTACAGCTGGGCGGAGATTACAAAAGCGGGTCTTCATTTTGAGGCATTCAGGAATAAAAAAGACTAGGAAACAGATATACGTAGCAAGTGATGAAAGTCACCGGAAAGAGGTATTTCCGGTGGCTTTTTCCATGTAAAAAACATTTTCCAGACACGGTCGTTTTGAGACGTTTTTGAACGCTTGACCCTTATAATGAAAATTGGATGCTTATAAATGTGCAGTTATGATTATGAAAATGTCGTTGTAAAGGAGGATTCCCGTGCGTATCGTATGTGCCGATCACAGCCGCCTTGGATTGGCGAAACAAAAGCGGATAACAATGCAACTTGTGCCGGATGCAGAGATTGTCGGCTTCAGAAAGCCTGCTGAAGTGCTGGCGCTTGCAGAAGAACAGAAAATCGACATACTGCTTACGGAGGTCGACTTTGGAGGCTCCCGATGGGAAGGGTTGGAGCTTGTGAGAAGGGTTAAGGAATTACAGCCTTCTGTAAACATCATCCTCGTGACAGCAGAGTCCGGAAGGGATTTCAGTGAGGATATGATCTCATTGCGGATCAGCGGATTTGTCAGCAAGCCATATGAGATAGGTGATATGCGGAAGGAATTTGAAAACCTTCGTTATCCGGTGTGAAATGGACATAAAACTCTTGAATTGGAAAAGGAGATATGAAAATGAGACGAATCGATGAATATCCTACACATGAAAAAGATGGAATAAAATATCGTGTTGGACGTCCGCTGCCGTTTGGAGCGGAGCTTGTATCAGAGAACAGTGTAAACTTTTCTATATACTCAAGAGATGCTTATAAGTGTGAGTTGCTTTTGTATCATTTGGGTGACAAGGAGCCGTTTTTTATACTTGAGCTAAAGGACGAGTTCAGGCTTGGCAGTGTATACTCTGTAATGGTTTTTGATATTGATTGGGAAAATATCGAGTACGGTTACAGATTTGATGGACCCAAGGATGTCTCAAAAGGATATAGGTTTGATCCAACAAAGATATTATTGGATCCCTATGCTAAGATGGTTTCCGGCAGGGATGTATGGCACACCCGCACATATAAAGATACAAATTTTGGGAGGCGTGGTCGCATAATCAGGGAGGATTACAGTTGGGATGGGGACAAGCCTCTTGAAATCCCACCGAAAGATCTTGTTATATATGAGATGCATGTAAGAGGGTTTACGAAGCATGACTCGAGCGGAGTTAAATATAAGGGCACTTTTGCCGGGATTGTTGAGAAAATTCCATATCTCAAAAAGCTTGGTATTAACTGTATAGAGTTGATGCCAATATTTGAGTTCGAGGAGTTTATCCCCTGCCTTACAGATGAATATTGTAATTATTGGGGCTATGTGACTTACAATTATTTTTCACCAAAGACCGCCTACTCGCATACAGGTTCCCTTGGACTTGTGGCTGATGAGCTAAAACACATGATAAAGGAGCTGCATAAGAATGGCATAGAAGTCATTTTGGATATTGTGTTTAACCACACAGGCGAGTATGGGGATGACGGAGAATACATCTTTTTTAGGGGAATAGATAACAGAACCTATTACATAATGGATGAACATGGAAATTACTCTAATCTGTCAGCCTGTGGTAATACGCTCAACTGTAATAACCCTGTAGTCAGGAGCTTTATTATAGATTCATTACGCTATTGGGTTTCCACATATCATGTGGATGGCTTCAGGGTGGATGAGGCACCTATTTTTGTCAGGGGGCAGGATGGAACGCCGCTCCTGTCTCCACCTCTATTGGAGTCACTGATGGATGATCCGATATTAAGCCATAGCCTTCTGATATCAGAAGGCTGGGATCCGGCAGGGCTTTCTACCATAGGCACCTTTTCGAATACCTGGGCTGACTGGAACCCCAGAACGAGAGATACGGTAAAAAGATTTATTAAGGGCGGGGCGGAAGACGGACCGAATGTAATAAGAACAATAGAGGGATCACCTGATATGTTCCCGAACGGTTCGCCAACATCATCGGTCAATTATATTGTTTCCCATGATGGATTTACACTCTATGATTCCGTGACTTATCAGCAGACCCATAATGAGACCAATGCGTTTACTTCTCCAATGGATCACGATTATGACAACTGCTCATGGAACTGCGGAGAGGAAGGTGAAACGGATAATCCGGAGGTAAATGCTCTTCGCAGAAGACAGATGAAAAATGCCATGACGATCCTTTTGATGTCAAGGGGAATCCCTATGTTCTGGGCAGGTGATGAGTTTGCGAACACTCAGTACGGCAATAACAATGCTTTTTCTCAGGATAATGAGATATCATGGCTCGACTGGAACAGATTAAAAAAGTATAAGGATGTCTTTGAATATGTAAGGAAACTCATTGCGTTTCGGATGGAGCATCCGGTCATAAGAAGAGATGTTTTTTTCAGCGGATATAATTCTTCAGGATATCCGGAATTGTCCTGGCATGGCGAGAAAGCGTGGGAATTTGACAGATATTCACCTTTCCTTACATTTGGATTCTTGTACGCGGAGCCGGCAAGCGAATTTGGTACGAAAAAGGATTCGTTTATATACTGCGCTGTAAATGAGCATTGGGAAGAGCATACGATGGAGCTTCCTATTATCCCGGAAGGTATGGAATGGAAGATTGTAGTTTGTTCCGGCGATGAATCCGGGAAAATGTCAGGACAGACAGTGAAGGATAATGTTATTTTGCAGCCCAGAAGTTCAGTGGTTCTGGTTGGTCAGGCAAGGTAAATGCATGATGGGAGTGGAGGAAACTATGGAAAAATCTCTCTTTAGAAAGAAAACATTGGATCGAATCCAAAGCCCTGAGCAGCTTACGGATTATCTGCGGGTGGCGACCCCCGGTGTCTGGATCGTTCTTGCCATTGTACTGCTTATCCTGACTGGGCTGATCGCATGGTCGACGATCGGTACACTGGAGACAAAGACGGATGTCAAGGTGGTCGTGACGAATCATGTGGCACAGGTCCTGACCACTGACGGCACCGGACTTTCGGAGGGCATGCCGCTTACCGTATCCGGCAAAGAGACTGTCATTGCTTCTGCGTCGGAGGATGCATACGGAAGATCTCTCGGCATTGCGGAAGTTATGTTGCCGGACGGAACCTACGACGGAATCGTGGTGACGGAAACGATTCATCCCTTTGATTTTCTTGTGGCGAGCAGGTGAAGTCGGTGAGTAAAAGGAACATAAAAAAGACAGTTGAAAAGGGTGTGGCAAAGGTGCCGGTCATTATGCAGCTTGAAGCCTTGGAGTGCGGCGCAGCATCGCTTGCAATGGTTATGGCCTATTACAATAAATGGATCCCCTTGGAGCAGGTGAGGATAGACTGCGGCGTCTCAAGAGATGGTTCCAAGGCAAAAAACATATACAAGGCGGCGGAGCATTACGGATTTGATGTCAAGGCCTTTCGCATGAGTCCCGAGAGTCTGAAAAAGGAAGGCAAATTTCCCTGCATCATCCACTGGAATATGAATCATTTTGTGGTGCTTGACGGCTTTAAGGGGAAGTGGGTCTACATAAACGACCCGGCACGGGGTGAGGTGAAGGTCAGCTTCAAAGAGTTTGACGAGTCCTTCACCGGTATCGTGATAACCCCTGTTCCGTCTGAGAGCTTTGAGCCGGGCGGAAAGAAAAAGAGTACCCTCTCCTTTGCAAAGAAGAGACTTATCGGCGCAGGGGCGGCGGTTGCCTTTGTGATGATAACGACGGCGATATCTTATCTGTTTGGTATAGCCAATTCCGTGACCTCACGCATCTTTATGGACAGGCTTCTGACTGGTAAAAACAGTGACTGGCTTTATCCTTTTGTCGGGATAATGATACTGCTTGCCGCCACCCAGCTTATCGTGGCATGGGTGCGGACCGTCTATTCATTAAAGATAAACGGGAAGATGGCGGTTATCGGCAATACAACCTATATGTGGAAGGTGCTTCATCTTCCCATGGAATTTTTCTCCCAGCGTCTGGTGGGGGATATCCAGAGTCGTGCAGGGTTGAATGCTATGGTGGCAGGGACATTGGTAAATACCTTTGCGCCGCTTCTTTTAAACAGCATTATGATGGTGGTCTATCTTGTTTTAATGCTGAAAGCCAGTCCGTTGCTTACACTGATCGGTATCGGCACACTTGCTCTGAATGCAGTTATGGCTCGTATCATTTCCGCAAAAAGGGTAAATATAACCCGCATAGCGATGCGTGACGCGGGAAAGCTGGAAGCAACTACTGTCGCTGGTATCAGCATGATCGAAACAATTAAGTCCAGCGGCGCTGAAAATGGCTTTTTTCAGAAGTGGGCGGGGTATCAGGCTTCGCAGAACGCCCAGATGGTCAAAATGTCAAGGACAAACCAGTTTTGGGGCATGATCCCCGTGTTTTTTTCTACGGTTGCGAATTATGCGGTGCTTATCCTCGGTGTCTATATGATCATGCAGGGTCATTTTAGCCTTGGCGGTGTGCTGATGTTCCAGGGCTTTCTTTCCTCGTTTATGTCCCCTGCCATGACGCTTGTCAGTGCGGGACAGACTATCCAGGAAATGCGCACACAGATGGAGCGTATCGAGGATGTGATGGAATATCCCACCGATGTAAATACCGAGGATAGAGAGGCTGAAGGTGCAAAGCTGTCAAAACTTTCGGGAAATATCGAGCTGAAGAACATAACCTTTGGTTATTCACGCCTTGAAGAGCCACTCATTAGTGACTTTTCACTGAAAATGAAAACAGGAGAACGGGTTGCGCTGGTGGGCGCTTCAGGCTGCGGCAAATCAACGATCTCAAAGCTTGTTTCAGGACTATATCAGCCATGGAGCGGAGAAGTCCTCTTTGACGGTAAGAAAAGGGAAGACTATCCACGGGATGTTATGACGGGCTCCATTGCTGTTGTGGATCAGGAGATCATCCTGTTTGAAGATACGGTGGCTAATAACATCAAAATGTGGGATGAGAGCATCAAGGATTTTGAAATGATCCTTGCGGCGAGGGATGCACAGATCCATGACGATATCACCGCATTGTCCGGCGGTTACCGGCACAAGCTCCTGACCGGTGGCAAGAACCTTTCTGGAGGTCAAAGGCAGCGTCTGGAGATTGCCCGTGTGCTGGCACAGGATCCGACCATCATCATCCTTGATGAGGCAACATCCGCGCTGGATGCCCGCACCGAACATGAGGTGGTAAAGGCGATCCATGACCGCGGGATCACCTGTATTGTTATTGCACATCGCCTTTCCACAGTAAGGGACTGTGATGAGATCATTGTACTGGACAAGGGGAAGATAATGGAGCGCGGAACCCACGAGGAGCTGATCGCAAAGGGCGGCGTCTATGCCGATCTGGTGGCAAATGAGTAAGGAGAGCAAAAATGGGTTGGTTTGAAGGTCAAATAGAAGAGAGAAAAGCCGCCGATCAGAAACTCCTTGAAAATGCATTTGTGAAGGCGGCGGGTGTTGTATTAGGGGAGAGAAACGCCCAAAAAATGCGCGATGAGAGCATCATTGCGAGGGATGCCATAGAGGAAGTGATGAAATACTATCACTGCAAAACGGATGAGCTTCCGGAAAGCCTAAAAACTCCGGAGCAGCAGCTTGACTACAGCTTGCGTCCTCACGGAATCATGAGAAGAGCTGTGGAGCTTGAAAGCGGATGGTACAGGGATGCTTTTGGTCCGATTCTCGCCTTTACCGCTGGTGAAAGACTGCCAGTTGCATTGATCCCGGGAAAGCTGCGCGGATATAGCTTCAAGGATCCAAAGACCGGACAGCGCACAAATGTGAATTTGAAAAACGAAGCACTTTTCGAAAAGGAAGCGATATGCTTCTACAGACCGCTTCCGCAGAAGGCATTAAAGATCTCGGATCTTCTGCTTTATATGAAAAGTTGTATCACAATGAGCGATATGATATTCGTAATCCTTATGACTTTCCTTGTTACGCTTGTGGGCCTAGTTATGCCGAGGATAATCCAGATGCTCACCGGACCTGTGCTTGCAAGCGGAAAGCAGAGCGCACTGATCGGTATTGCCATCAGCATTGTTACGGTCTCACTGTCGTCCCAGCTGCTCTCAAGTGTAAATAACCTTGCTACGGGCAGAATGAATACAAAGGTATCGCTTGGAGTGGAGGCATCCATGATGATGAGACTTCTGTCGCTTCCGGCGTCATTTTTCAGGAAGTACAGCCCGGGTGAGCTTAGGAGCCGCTCCGCATCGATAAGCCAGCTTGCAAACATGCTGGTAGGGCTTGTTATGACAACAGGGCTGACCTCCTTGACATCTCTTCTGTATGTAACACAGATATTCCGCTTTGCGCCTATGCTGGTGGTTCCGTCTGTCATCATTATTCTGGTGACAGAAGTGTTTTCGATCATTTCCACATTTGTGCAGATCAAGCTGAACCGTCAACAGATGGAACTTGCGGCGAAGGAATCGGGGCTTTCCTACGGAATGATAACGGGAGTACAGAAGCTAAAGCTCTCAGGTGCGGAAAAACGCGGCTTTGCAAAGTGGCTGGATGCTTATTCCGACGGAGCAAGGCTTACCTATGATCCGCCCATGTTTATTAAGATAAACAGCGTTATCATGACAGCCATATCCCTCACGGGAACCATCGTGATGTATTTTCTGGCGGTAAAGAGCGGGATCACGCCTTCAGATTATTTTGCATTCACCACTGCTTACGGAATGCTGATGGGTGCTTTTACGGCGGTATCGGGAATTGCGTTATCTGCTGCAAGGATAAGACCTATCATGGAAATGGCAGAGCCGTTTCTTAAAACAGTGCCGGAGACCACGGATGACAAGGAGATCATCACCTCTCTGTCCGGCAAGGTGGAGTTGGATCATGTATCCTTCCGCTATGACGAGAATAGTCCGTACATATTAAATAATCTTACCCTGACCTTTGCGCCCGGTGAATATATCGCCATCGTAGGAAAGACAGGTTGCGGAAAGTCAACGCTCGTCCGACTGCTGCTCGGCTTTGAACAGCCGGAGAAGGGCGCCATCTATTACGACGGAAAGGATATAGGAAGTATCAACCTGCCCTCCCTTCGCAGAAAGATCGGAACGGTCATGCAGGATGCAGGGCTGTTTCAGGGAGATATTTACTCCAATATCGTGATCACAGCGCCGGAGCTGACGCGTTCCGAGGCGTGGGAGGCTGCGGAAATGGCGGGTATCGCAGACGATATAAGAGCAATGCCAATGGGTATGCATACACTTGTATCAGAAGGAGGCGGCGGAATCTCCGGCGGGCAGCGCCAGCGGCTGATGATCGCCCGGGCCATCGCACCGAAGCCCACGCTCCTTATCTTTGATGAGGCGACAAGCGCGCTTGATAACAAGACCCCGAAGCAGGTGTCCGAGGCGCTGGATGCCATGGGCTGTACCCGTCTGGTGATTGCCCATCGACTCAGCACCATTAAACACTGCGATCGAATCCTCGTCCTGGACGGCGGGCGGATCGTGGAGGATGGAACCTACGACGAGCTCATTGCGCAGGGAGGATTTTTTGCCGAGCTGGTGGAGCGGCAGAGGTTGGATACAGCGGGATAAACCCGATGTATATAAAAAACATCTTTTTAGGAGGGAGAACCCAATGAGCGAAGAAATCAAAAAGGAAATGCAGGCAGAGGAACTCTCGTTGGACGAGCTGGAAGGAGTTGCAGGCGGGCAGATTACATTTAAACCATTGCTGAATTATATGAAAGAGCATGAGATCACGATGTATTCTTTGATAAAAGCAGGAGTTGTCTCGCCGACGGAATCTACCCAAATCCGGGCGGATCACAATTTCAGATTGTCGTTTGTTAACAGACTCTGTGAGTATCTGGGTTGTCAGGTTGGGGATGTGATAGCTTATATCCCCGATGATGTGGAGGATAACTCCATCGATGAGTTGTTAGCTGATCTTTAGGCATTCTCTTGATCAGATTTAAAACACATAACGAGTTGGAAGGAGAGCGCCATGAACGAAGAAACAAAAAAAGAAGCTAAGAACGCGGAGTTGAAACCGGAGGATCTGGACAAGGTCGTGGGAGGCTCTGGAATCACTATATTCTTAAATGGGACAATGACGACAGTAAAGTGTCCGGCATGCGAATCCGAAGGGGTAAATCCCATAAGTGAAGATGCCACAGGATGCATCATTCTATGTCAATGTGAGGACTGTGGAAAAGAGTTCACCATAACCCTCCCCAGCAATTGACAAAGGATCGAATCATACAGAGGTGCAAGCCCGAGGTATAAAAACTCACATTTTAGGAGGAAAGTGAAGAAATCAAAAAGGAAGCACAGGACGCGGAGCTGGACAAGGAAGAGTTAGACAAGGTATCCGGAGGTGTGATCATTCATAGGAAGACCGTGACATGCCCAGAATGTGGAACCACCTATCCTGAAGATTGGGGAGAATGCCCGACATGCAACTCCATACGTGTAAAGGATGTGGAATAACATTCCGGGGAACGGAACATTCACATTATTGTGATGCTTGCGAGTATGCAAGGAAATATGGATTAAGCGAATAAACGAGAAAGAAGAGGTGATATCATGAGTGAAGAAATCAAGAAGGGCGTACAGGACGTGGAATTGAACCCGGAAGACCTGGACAGAGTTGTGGGCGGGGAGGATCATTTTTCGTTTACTGAAGATGAGGTTACCAGATTATGTATTAAGTGCGGTGCTGTATTGATTAAGGACGGGCAAGGCAATTATCGCTGTCCCAATGGGCCACATTATGAAAAGCCCACATGCCCTTATTGCGGAAGTGAGAATATGGAATATATCCCGCAGGCTCATATGACAATCTGCTATGATTGCGAGCGTGAATTTTGAAGGAAATAGAGTATAAGGATTGACTCAGGAACAGGAGAAAAACGGCATGAACAACGAGCGTGAGAAGGACATGGAATTGAACCCGGAAAATCTGGACAAGGTCACGGGCGGTTCAGGAGATGGCTCTGAGGGCTACTATGTAGGTACTGATTTCTCTCGATTTGAAGAAAGACTGGAAGAGGGCTTAGTCTACTTTTTCGACGCATCGGGGAATGTCCTCGGTACCGCATCGATTGAATTTGTCACCGAGCATCAGGAGTATTATGGGTTTGAAATCCGTCAAGACCCGGATGTATGGAAAATCTATTACAACGTTCTCGATAAATGAGTCGCCATCAGGCAGG
The DNA here is from genome assembly GCA_017480445.1 of Lachnospiraceae bacterium. Taxonomy (GTDB): domain Bacteria; phylum Bacillota; class Clostridia; order Lachnospirales; family Lachnospiraceae; genus Acetatifactor. The sequence continues at coordinate 10,024 of JAFVAO010000067.1, read as the reverse complement.
GCAAGGAAGCAGGGCGTGAACAGACACTTGGGCTGAACAATCTTATTTTGATTATATGAACAAGAACAAAAATGTAGCCACTAAACGTGAAATTAATAGAGAAAGGAAGTAAAACAATGAGTGATGACAATAGAAAAGAGGAGCTAAAGGCACAGATCAATGAGAAGCTGGATCAGCTTTCCGTTGAAGAATTGGAGCAGGTTGCCGGCGGTTGGACGCCTGCAAGTGTTCAGTATGTTTGTATGAAGTGTAATGCTTCTTATTCACTTCATCCGGGAACGTGTTCGAAATGCGGCAGTAAAGAGTTTGCAGCTCTTTGTTGTTAGATGATCGTTGATGTTAAAAGGTATAAGAAGAATCAGGAGCATTCAGATGAAAGGCAACAATTTTCTAAAAAAAACATTTGCACTAGGAATAGCTTTGCTCCTTGTTTTGCCTGTTTGCCTTTCTTTTAAGGCTAGCGCCGGGTCCTCCGAAAAGAGTGACGGTGTATACGAAAATGTTGACGAGCTTGCGGGAAAGCGGATCGGGGTTATGACGGGCACGATCCACGACAGACTGGTGGAAAAGCGACTCCCCACTGCACAGATTGTCTACTTCAACACCATTGCGGATATGCTGGATGCATTGAAGGCCGGAAAGATTGACGCAATGATCCGGCCGCAATCGGGCGCATTGTTCATAAGCTATGAGGAAAAGAGCATTACCTGGCTGGACGAGCACCTGACGGACGCGGACGTCAGCTTCGCTTTTCCGAAGACAGAGGATGGAGCTGCGCTGTGCCAGAGCTTTAGTGCATATATCCGTACGCTCCGTGAGAGCGGTGAGCTGGAAACGCTGCGTGGGAAATGGTTCGGCGAGGATGAATCCGTCAAAACCATGATCGACATTTCTGCGCTGCCAGCGACAAACGGAACGTTGCGCCTGGCGGCCACGGGTACACAAATGCCGTTCAACTATGTCCGGGATAATGCCATCGTCGGCTTCGAGATCGAGCTGGCCGCTCATTTCTGCGAGATGAATGGCTATGCACTGCAGATTGATCAGATGAATTTTGATGGCGTTTTGGCCTCTGTTCAGGCAGAAAAATGCGATTTTGCCTGCGCCTGCCTTGCTATAACAGAGGAGCGCAAGGAGAGCGTGGATTTTTCAGAGTCGCATTTTGCGGAAAGCGTGGTGTTTGTGGTTCTGAAGAATACAGCCGGGCAGAAAGATTCATTTCTTGACAACGTCCGGGCAAGCTTTGAAAAAACTTTTATTCGTGAAAATCGCTGGAAACTGTTTCTGGAGGGCATCGGCACGACGATGCTGATCACCGTGCTTTCGATTCTCTTCGGCACGCTGCTAGGCTTTGCGGTCTATATGCTCTGCCGGAACGGAAATCCCGTTGCGAACGCACTGACACGCTTTTTTGTGTGGTTTGTGCAGGGCATGCCGGTTGTCGTGCTGCTGATGATTTTGTACTACATTATTTTTGCAAAATCTTCTATAGACGGTACCGCTGTTGCTGTGATCGGTTTTACACTGGTATTTGGTGCTGCCATGTTCGCCATGCTGCGCGCCGGTGTGGGTGCTGTTGACAAGGGACAGACGGAGGCGGCCTATGCTCTGGGCTATGGAAACACCCGAACCTTCTTCCGTGTGATTCTTCCCCAGGCAATCCCGCATTTTCTCCCCTCGTATAAAGGGCAGATTACGTCGCTCATCAAGGCGACCGCCGTTGTAGGTTATATTGCAGTGCAGGATCTGACGAAGATGGGCGACATCGTTCGCGGGCGAACCTATGAGGCATTTTTCCCCTTGATCGCTGTGGCTGTCATCTACTTCCTCCTTGCGGCGATCCTGAACTTCCTTGTGGGGAGAATTGAGCTTAATGTAGATCCCAAAAGACGGAAAAAGGAAAACATATTAAAGGGGGTGGAGTTGCATGATTGAGCTGAAGCATCTGAAAAAGCAATATGAAAATGCCCTACCTCTGAAAGATGTATCTGTCACGATCAACGACGGAGACGTGATCTCGGTCATTGGTCCATCCGGTACGGGAAAGTCTACCCTGATCCGCTGTATCAATCTGCTGGAGCGGCCGACGGACGGTCAGATCTTCTTAGACGGAGAAGAGATCACCGCCTATGGCTACGATGTGCGAAGAGCCAGGCGAAAAATGGGTATGGTGTTTCAGTCGTTCAACTTATTTGGGCATCTGACCGTGATTGAAAATGTGATGCTTGCCCCGATGGATTTGCTGGAAAAAAGCAGACAGGAGGCCTATGATCGGGGGATGGAGCTGTTGCGGCGAGTGGGCGTGGCCGATAAGGCGCTAAACTACCCCGACGAGCTTTCGGGCGGGCAGAAACAGCGCGTTGCCATCGCGCGGACGCTGGCGATGGATCCCGAGATCATCTTACTGGATGAGCCAACCAGTGCGCTGGATCCCACCATGGTCGCAGAGGTGCAGGCGGTCATCCGGGATCTGGCAAGAAGCGGTAAGACCATGATGATCGTTACCCATGAGATGAATTTTGCACGGGCAATTTCTAACCGTGTTTTCTATATGGATCAGGGCGGAATCTATGAGGATGGTACACCGGAGCAGATTTTTGACCATCCTCAAAAGGAGTTGACCCGTCGCTTCATTAAAAAGCTTAAGATTCTCGAACTCAGCATCGACAGCCGCGACTATGATTTCATCGGAGCCGGTGCGGAGATTGACCGCTACTGCCTGCAAAATGACATGTCACCAAAAGACAAGTACCGCGTGCGGCTTGTAATCGAGGAGCTGGTTCAGCAGATCCTACTGCCGCGTATGGAGCATCCGCAGATCCGTGTGATCGTGGAGTATTCCACACAGGAGAAAACGACTGCTGTGACAGCAGCATACGGAGGCGAGCGTTTTGATCCGAGAGATACGGATAACCACCTGTCGCTTGTGACATTGAAAGGCGCTTCAGGGGAGATCAACTACCAGTATGACGCCGAAAGCGATCAGGCAAATCGGATCGAAATCAGGGTAAAAGCATCTTAAATCCCGTGGGTATGACATGGAAAGTATCGCAGATAACATAAGCAGAAACGATGCGCTTGAACGAAAGGGAGGACATACAATAGAATGAATACACCGAAAAACGATATTTATACTTCAGAGAGTACGGCAGCTATCGTTCGCAAGGCATATTTAAAGCTTCTGCCTGTTCAAATATTGGGAATTGTAGTAGCTGCTATCAATTCTTTTATCGATAGCTTGATTACCGGAAAATTTCTTGGTACAGAAGCATTGGCTGCCATTGGATTTTTTGGCCCGGTAGCAACAGTTATCGGTATTTCATGGGTTGTAACCGTTGGAGTGCAGATATTGTGCAGCCAGTATGTCGGAAGCGGTAATCAGGAGGATGCTATTTCCATTTTTTCCACGGGTGCAGTATTTCTTTCAATATTTAGCTTGATCATCACGGCGTTCACTTTTTTGTTCCGTTTTCCGCTAGCGGAATTTTTAGGGGCAAAAGGTGATACGATCACACTCCTTTCGGCATATATAGCCGGATATGCTCCGGGAATTATCGGGCAGGTCTTATCAGGAGTGTTGACGGCATTTCTGCCTTTTAATAACGACACAAAAAGGTCATATGTTGGAATTGCGACCATGATTGTTTCCAATATCGGAATGGATTTATTAAATGTATTTGTCATACATCAGGGAACCTTCGGAATGGGAGTTGCTACATCAGTGAGCTACTTGTTGTCCGCAGGAGTTCTGCTTATGAGTTATCTAAACAAGGAACATGTCCTTAGACTCAGGATGTCAGGATTTTGTTTCAATAAGCTGCCGAAAGCGGCATATCTGGGACTGCCCAGCCTGATGTTTACAGTGGGATGTACCGCAAAGGGCTATATTCTCAACCTTACATTAATGCAATACGTAGGCGATGCCGCGGTTGCTGTTATGAATGTCCAGAACAATATCATATCGATCCTGGGTGCGGTTCCGCAGGGGTGTGCAGGTGCGCTTATGACACTTGCAGCTATGTATTTTGGGGATGAAGACAGGGGCTCATTGGTGGAACTCACTCGTCTCACATCGAAAGTAGGTACTGTTTTATCGTTGGCAATGGTGATTTTCTTAATGCTATGTTCGTCATTGATTCCCTCGCTCTTCTTTACGCGGACAGAGCCGGCTTGGGATATCGCCAGACATATGCTACTATTATTTCCCGGCTTTCTGGTATTCAATCTCTTCTTTGGGATTTTTACAAAGCTATATCAATGTCAGGGGCAAATGGGGTTGGTCAATGTGCTTTCCTTTGCGGAAACGTTAGGTTCGGCAATCATTGCGGTTATATTAACCCGGTTCATAGGGACGGATGGCGTTTGGCTGGCGTTCCCGATTTGGGAAATGCTGTGTATTCTGATCATCGGAATATCCGTATGCCTATATCATAAGAGAATTCCGTACTCTTTGGTAGATTGGATGAAACTGCCGGATGAATTCGGCGCATCCGAGGACGAATGCATGGAGTTTTCAGTTCATTCTATGGATGAAGTTGTAAATATTTCCGAGCAGGTTATTGAGTTTTGCCAAGCGAGAGGTCTGGATTATTCACGCAGCTATACCGCTGGGCTAAGTATTGAAGAAATGGCAGGAAATGTGGTAGCTCACGGTTTTGTCAATGGTTCGGATAATTACGCTATTGATATCAGAGTGGTTGTCAAGGATGCGCTTACCATTCGCATTCGTGATGACTGTCCGGCATTTGATCCCAAGAAATATCTGGATCAGTTCAATCCGGAGGATCCGACTAAGAATATTGGAATCCGCATGATCGCCAAAAAGGCAAAAGAAATGATATATCAGAATATTGCCGGTATTAACACATTGTTAGTGAAAGTGTGATCAGTACAAAGAGTCTTGAAGGATGGAACAACACGAATAATGCATATGGGGAATAATGCGATGGTGGGAAACCCTTACTCACTTATTGCTATTGATGTGGATGGAACGCTGCTGACTTCTGAAAAGAAAATATTGCCGGAAACACTGTTGGCACTTAAGCGTGTTTCCGATAAAGGTGTCCAACTGTCCTTTGCTACAGGGAGAGCTTTTGTAGAAATGGCGGAATTCTTTGGACTCACACCCATGATTAGATATGCGATTTTGTATAGTGGCGCAATCTTATATGATTGTGCAATGAAAAAAACCTTATTCAAAATGGAAATTCCGGCTGCCCTTTTTGGGGACATTATTCAAGTGGCGAATAAGTATCACGGTATGATTGCTTTTTTAACAGAAGGGGAATCCATCGTAAGCAAGTATGATATAAGCCATATGGAAGATTTTCACATGGAGGAGTATCAGCCGCTGTATGAAAAAGTGACTAGGCAAGTTGATGATATGAGCATTGAAAGCCGAAACCATGATTCAATCACAAAAATAGAAATATATTTTAGGACAATAGAGGATAGACAGTCCGGTTTTCAGGAATTAAAGTATTTGCCGCTTACTTTTGCGTTTGGAGGAGAGACCAGACTTGAAATGAATGCGGAAGGCGTATCTAAAGGTACTGCGCTTGAGACACTTGCTAAAACCCTTAATATACCGCTTGACCAAACAATAGCTATGGGCGATGACGATAATGACAGAAGCATGTTCACTTGTGCAGGACTTTCGGTAGTAACTTCAAATGCAAGGGCTGATATCAAGGAGATGGCAGATATGATTGTGCCTTCAAATGATTCGAATGGTGTCGGTGAAGCAATAGACAGGATTTTCGGTAGATTGGAACAAAGGAAGGAAACTAAAAAGTGATCATCCGTTAGCTCTGTGGTGTGAAACGGCAGAAGAAAACGAGTTAGCGTATGCAGAACAATATTTCGCAACTGACAGGAACAAGGATTTCCAATGGGGTTTGATCCGTGGCGGAATGTCATCTGTCGCAAAGCTTTTTATGGTACAGATGCAGGATTATCTGGGGCTTGGTGAAGGATGCCGGATGAATACACCCGGCTGGCTGCCCTGACCGATTCAAAGCTCTATGTATGCCGCAGGAAGAACTAAGGGATATTGCTCCGTGTGATAAATGAAACCTGCATGGATATGAATATTACAATGATTCTATATAACAAGAAATGTGAAAAAGTGGGAGATGGCAATGAGATCATATTCGCAAAAAAAAACAAATCGTTGGCTGGTTTTGGACCAGAGCTTTTTTGCAATGTTTATCACATTTTCACTGATCGAACTGTCAAATGTTGGAGCCGGTCTGATTGACAGTTTGATTGTCAGCAATTTCCTTGACACAGGAGCCTTGGCTGCAGCAGGTATTGCGCATCCAATTTTCAGTATTTCCGGTATTTTTGGCGGAATGTTTGCCACAGGAATGCAGACTCTCTGTTCCAGAGAGTTGGGCAGGGGGAATGTGCGGGCGTTCAACCGTCTGTTCAGCGCGGTAATGATCCTCGGTTCGATTTTTTCTGTTCTTTTGTTGGCTGTATTGCTGTTGGCAGCAGCACCCCTCGCCATGCTGCTAGGGGCTTCCGGAAAATGTGCGGTTTTAATAGTGCCTGTGGTTGAATATCTTCGCGGTGTTGGTATTGGTCTGCCCGGACTCATCATGACCGGTGTTCTTGCATCTGCAATTCAAATGGACAGTGGGCGCAAACGGGTGATGACAGGTGCGATTATCTGTTCCGGAATGAACGTATTGCTTGATTTGGCAGCGATTCTATTGCATTTTGGGATGTTTGGCATTGGCCTTGCCACGGCGGTTGCACAGTATCTGCAGATAGGATATCTGCTCCTTCATTTTCGCAACAAGGACAGAATGCTGCGGATTGTACCTTTAGCTACCAGTGTGAAGGAGATTCTATATTTGTTGTCCTGTGGCACAGAGAAAGCACTGCGAAGGCTGGGGAATGTTGTGCGCCCTGTTCTGGTCAATAAACTGATCATTTTTTACGGAGGTGCTTTAGCCATGACAGCCATGAGCGTGGAAAGCAGCTTGAGTGACTTCTCTCAGTTTTTTGCCGTTGGATTGGCAGATGCGGCTGCCATGCTGGTGGGCGTGCTCTTCGGTGAAATGAATGACGAAGGCATCCGTGAGACCGGCAGATGCATCCACCGAAATTGTGCATTTTTCTGTGGAGCGGTCTGCCTATTGTTCATAGCTTTTGCCAGACCCATTGCACAGCTTTTTATATCCGAGAACGGAGAACTTCTGGATATGACGGTGTTTGCCGTGCGGATGATTGCGCTCCAGACTCCACTTAATGGTCTTGTGCGTTCCCGCATCACGTATCTTCAGGCAGTGAACCGAACAAGGAATATGCAGATACTGACCGCCTTATCCTCTCTGATCTATGTCGTGCTGAGTGCGTTTCTGCTGGGGGTGACTTTTGGCACATATGGGGTTTTGGCCAGCTTCCTTGTAAGCGATTTTCTCACTCTGGTGACAGTTTGGGTGTACTACGCTGTCAGAACGCGAGCACTGTTACCAAAGCCGGAGGATTATATGGCTCTTCCCGAGGGATTTCACCGCTCTCCCGGTGATGTGATCCTGCTGGATGTGCGGGATGAAGAGGATGTATCGCTGGTTTCCCAGCAGATCCAGTTGTTTTGCAATGGACATAAAATTGACAAAAAGATTGGATACAAAGCAGCTGTCTGCTTTGAAGAGCTTGCTGTCAACACGATCCGCCACGGTTTCCCAAAATGTAAAAAAAGTCCGGGTATTGATCTCCGTGTAGTGTGTGATGAGAAGGAACTGATCATCAGAATGCAGGATAATTGTGCCGCGTTTAACGTAGAACGTCAGATCGCCATAGCAATCAGCCGAGAAGCATCAGACCCGGATTTGCATCTTGGTCTGAAAATAATGGGTGGTATGGCATCAGATATCAGCTATGTACATTCTCTGGAAACAAACAACGTACTTCTTTGCTTTCCGGTAACCGGCCAAGAAAGCTGAAACAGGCAGGAGATATAGTCAAGGGGAATCAAAGGTGGCATCTTGAGTAATACGTGAAAATTTGCTATTATATATGTCATGAAAGTTAAATAAAGGAATTAAAAATTCATATATAGAAAAGGAGAGTAAATGATATGTTAAACATCGACAAAAAGTCAGAAGCATCAACACTTACAGTTTCTCTTTCCGGAAGACTGGACACAGTAACAGCACCGGAGCTTGAAAAGGAGTTAAAGGGGGCACTGGACGGGGTGACAGAGCTTGTCATGGATATGGAGAAGCTGGAGTACATCTCATCCGCGGGACTGAGAGTACTCTTGTCAGCGCAGAAGATTATGGGAAAGCAGGGGGCAATGAAGGTTACACATGTGAGCGAGGCAATCATGGAGATCTTTGATGTGACAGGATTCGCAGATATTCTCACAATTGAGTGACTAAAGTAAGAAAAACGGAACAAACAGATGGCGTTAAGCTGTAAAAACAAAAAGGGGAAATTCAGGGAAACAATCATGAAAAAAAACAAAGTCTGGCTGGCTTTTGCCGGCATCTTACTTATTTTATTGTTCGTCGGAGCAGTCGTCTGGAACCGGAGCGCTTCCAATTCCGGAACGTTCGGCACACAGGGTGGAGAGACACTCACGGATGCAGCGGACTATGGTCTGTTGGAAAATTGGGCTTACTATTCAGTGGGAGACGATAAGGCGGTAGATCTGTTCCTGATCTGTCCTACGGTGGACATGAAGGATGAGTACAATATGTCCCTGGAGGACACTGAGACGAAGGCGAATTTCCTCGGCGCGCTCAATATGGAGCGCGGGATCTACGAAGAAAGCACGAGAATGTTTGCGCCTTATTATCGGCAGGCAGCCATGAAGGTTTACGGACTTGACCGGACCGAATGGGAGCCGTACATGGAGACTGCATACCGTGACGTGAGTGCGGCGTTCTCTTATTATCTGGAGAAAGAGAACAACGGCAGACCCATCGTTCTTGCCGGTTTCTCTCAGGGAGCGGATATGTGCTACCGGCTGCTTGAGGAGTATTTTGGGGATGGAGCCCTGTCCGGTCAGCTTGTTGCGGTTTATGCCATCGGCTGGCCCTGCACGGAGGAAATGGTGGAGAAATATCCCCAGATCCGTCCTGCCGCCGGAGAGGATGATCTCGGTGTGGTGATCAGCTTTGACTGTGAGGCTCCGGAGCTTGGAGAAACCTTTATCACCCCCGTCGGTACAAAGGCCTATGCGATCAATCCGCTGAACTGGCGGACGGACGCTACGCCCGCAGATAAGAGCGAGAATCCGGGAGCGTGCTTTACGGATTATAGCGGCGGGATTCAGAGAGAGGAAGCTGCGCTGTGCGGCTGTTATATCGATTCGGCGCGCGGTGCTTTGAAGGTTACGGATATCAACAGCGCGGACTACGCGGCGGTTGTGCCGGGGCTGCCCGAAGGCGCATATCATGTTTATGACTATCAGTTTTTCTTCCGCTCCCTGCAGCAGAATGTAGGGTTGCGCACGCAGCGCTATCTCGGACAGGCGGAGAACGGGCAGGCGGTGGAGGCTCTTGCGTATTGGGATCCATCATCTCCCGCGATGAAGTCCCTCATAGATTTTGTAGACGCGTCCGTGGATGAGACATCGGAGGGTTATATTCCGGTGCAGGATCGCATCGCGGTATTTGACATGGACGGTACCCTTACCTGTGAAACCTATTTTACGTATTACGATACCTGTATGTTTATCAGCTACTGTCTGGAGGATCATCCGGAACGGGTATCCGAGGAGCTGAAGGAGGCTGCCAGACAGCTCAAGCCCGGATATGTGGCAGGTGAGGAGCTTGCCAGAAATTTTGCCAAGGCATATGCCGGAATGACGGTGCAGGAGCTTTATGACTATGCTGTCGAATTCGGAAAGAAGAAGACGGAAAGCTTTCAAAATATGCGCTACATAGACGGTTTTTATCTTCCCATGGTGGAAGTGGTAAAGTATCTCTATGAGAATGGCTATACCATCTATGTCGTGAGCGGAACGGAGCGCACCACCACAAGAGCCATCGTGGACAATTCGCCC
>JAFVAO010000066.1 GCA_017480445.1 Lachnospiraceae bacterium | reverse complement strand
TCATCCGGTGTGGATGTGGTCGGCGTGGAAGAAGTCGTGGTAGTCGTCGTGGTCGCCGTCTCTGTGGTCTCCTGCGGCTGGGTTTCCGTGCTTTCCTGCGGCTGCTCCGCCTCCGTGCTGCCCGCCGGCACAAGCTCACCGTTTAATTTGACATAGCTCGCACGGATGAAGCCGTTCACCTCAGAGCCGTTGGAGATAAAGGTTACCTGATACCATTCATTGCCGTCCGTGCCATTGGCCGTGCCGTTTACAGTCAGCGCCAGACCGCCCTGCGCGGTGCTGACGATACGGCTGGTCGTGGAAGCATTCTGCCGTACACGCACAGGAGAGGTGCCCGATACATTCGCGCTCACGGGCTCGACTGCCATCACCTCCACAATGTTTTCATCCGGTGTGGATGTGGTCGGCGTGGAAGAAGTGGTGGTAGTCGTCGTGGTCGCCGCCACCACTGTTCCGGGTGTACTGCCATCCGTGATCTCCACCAGATCCGAGCGGATATAACCGGTGGTATTGGCATCCACCGTCACCTGATACCAGGTGTTGCCGTCACTGCCGGTGGTCTGTCCCGTGATGGTGATTGCCGTGCCCTTAGCGGCACTGCCCACCGATTCGCTGCTGGTGCTGGCATCCTTCCGGATTTTCGCGCTGTTCGCCACAACCTTACCTGCACTGGCCGCGTAGCTGGTGATCGCAAATGCATCTGCTGCAAGTCCCGCAGTCAACATCGCCGTCAGCACAAACGCGCCGACAATCGCCTTCCATCGATTCCGCAATACTCTTGATTTTTTCATCTTTTTTTCCTCTCTGTGCTTTCCTTCTTTTATCCTTTTTATCCGTTTCGGGTCATACGTCTGTTGACTCGTTCTATGCCTCGTCGATCGCTTTTCCGATATCGTGCCGCATGTATTTGTTGGCAAAAGAGACCCACTCCGTCGCCGCGTACGCATTGGCACGGGCTTCCTTCAGATTGTTGCCCTTGGCCGTCACGCCCAGCACACGTCCGCCGTTTGTCACGATGCCTTTCTCCGTCCGCTTGGTGCCCGCATGGAAGCAGTAATAACCCTCCGCTCCGTCAAACTTATCCAGCCCTTCGATGACAAAGCCCTTCTCGTAGGATACCGGATATCCGTCACTGGCAAGCACCACACAGACCGCCGCATTGTCCTCAAACTGCAGGTCAATCTGATCCAGCGTCCCGTCCACGCAGGCCTCCATCACCTCAAGGATATCGTTCTTCATACGGGGCAGTACCACCTGTGCCTCCGGATCACCGAAACGCGCATTGTACTCCAATACCCTGGGGCCCTTCGGTGTCAGCATCAGTCCGAAGAAAATCACGCCCTTGAACGGTCTTCCCTCCGCTGCCATGGCATCCACTGTCGCCTGATAGATATATTGATGACAAAACGCATCCACTTCTTCGGTGTAGAACGGGCTGGGCGAAAAGGTGCCCATACCGCCGGTATTCAGTCCCTGATCTCCATCCTGCGCCCGCTTGTGATCCTGTGCGGAGGTCATGATACGGATCGTTTTCCCGTCCACAAAGGACAGCACACTGACCTCTCTGCCGGTCATAAACTCCTCGATGACCATGCGGTTGCCGGCATCGCCGAACTTCTTGTCCTTCATGATCGTATCGACCCCTGCCAGCGCTTCCTCCAGCGTATTGCAGATCAGCACGCCCTTCCCCAGCGCGAGGCCGTCCGCCTTGAGCACGATCGGGAAATCCGCTTTCTCCTGCAGATACGTCTTCGCCGCCTCTGCACTGTCAAAATTCTCATAGGCTGCCGTAGGGATCTTGTATTTCTTCATCAGATCCTTGGAAAACGCTTTGCTTCCCTCCAGGATCGCCGCATTTTTACGCGGTCCGAAGGTGCGTATTCCCTCCGCTTCCATCGCGTCCACCAGACCGCCTACCAACGGGTCATCCATACCAACGATCACAAAATCGATCGCCTTCTCCTTCGCAAACGCCACCAGCTTCTCAAATTCCATGGCGCCGATCGGAACACATTCCGCGATCTGTCCGATCCCCGCATTACCGGGAGCACAGTATATCTTGTCCGCCTTCGCACTCTTTGCCACACTCGCCGCGATCGCATGCTCGCGCCCGCCGCTGCCTACGACTAATACGTTCATCATTTCCTCTCATTCCGCTGCATCCGCAGCTTTTCCCATCTGTTTTGCTTATTTGCGCACGGCGCGGCCATTCTCCATAACCACCCTGCCGTTCGCGATATCGTCAATGGCCTGCGGCAGCAAGATCCACTCTGCCTGCTCCATCACTCTCTTCTGTAAGATTTCCGGCGTGTCGCCCTCTTCCACATACACTGCCTTCTGGGCGATGATCGGCCCCTCGTCCATGCCCTCCGTCACAAAATGCACCGTGGCACCCGTCACCTTCACGCCGCGCGCCAGCGCCTGCTCATGCACCTTCAGGCCATAATAACCCACACCGCAAAAAGACGGGATCAGGGACGGATGAATGTTGATCATACGACCGCTGTAGCGCGCCGCCATCTTCGGCGGAATCGCCACCAGAAAACCGGCCAGCACGATCAGATCCGGTGCAAATGCATCCACCTTTTCCAAAAAAGCCTCATTGAACAGATCTCTGTTGTCGTAATCCTTCGGCGAGACACTGACCGCCGGGATTCCCGCGTTCCTCGCCCGCTCCAGACTCTTCACCGTCTTGTTGTTGCTGAGCACGCCCACCAGCTCCACATTGGTGATCTTCCCTGCCTGCACCGCGTCAATGATCGCCTGCAGATTGGTACCGCCGCCGGAGACGAGCACCATCACTCTCAACATAAGGTCACACCCTTCTCGCCGGCTTCACAGCGCCCCACAATATACGGGGTATCGCCCGTCGCACGGATTGCATCCATGGTCTTCTCCACGTCCGCCGGATCCACTGCCAGCACCATACCGAGTCCCATGTTGTACGTGTTGTACATCATTTCCTCCGCGATGCCGCCCTTTTTCTGCAGCAGCTTGAAGATCGCGGGCACCTCGTAGCTGTCCTTTTGCACCACAGCGCGGATTCCGTCCGGGAGCATCCGCGGGATATTTTCGTAAAAACCGCCGCCGGTGATGTGGCTGCAGCCCTTCACCCGCACGCCGGCATCTTTGATCGATTTCATTGCTTTTACATAGATTCTGGTGGGCACGATCAATGCCTCACCCAGCGTGGTACCCAGCTCCTCGTAGTAGGTATCCAGACTTTCCTTCGTCATTTCAAACACCTTCCGCACCAGCGAGAATCCGTTGGAATGCACGCCGGAGGACGCGATACCGATCAGTGTATCCCCCGCCTTGATGGAAGAACCGTCGATGATATCCTTCTCGTCCGCAACGCCCACCGCGAAACCGGCCAGATCATATTCCTCCTCCGGCATCAGCCCCGGATGCTCCGCCGTCTCACCGCCGATCAGCGCGGCGCCGGCCTGTTTGCAGCCCTCCGCCACCCCTTTGACGATGGTTGCGATCTTCTCGGGATAATTCTTGCCGCATGCTATGTAATCCAGGAAAAACAGGGGTTCACCGCCCGCGCAGGCCACATCGTTCACGCACATGGCCACACAGTCAATCCCCACCGTATCATGCTTATCCATCAGAAATGCCAGCTTGATCTTGGTTCCCACGCCGTCCGTGCCGGACAACAGCACCGGATGCTCCATCTGCTGAATCGCCTTCATGGAAAATGCTCCGGAAAAGCCGCCCAGACCGCCCAGCACCTCGGGACGCATGGTCTCCTTTACATGTTTTTTCATCAGTTCAACGGACTGATAACCCGCTTCAATATCCACACCCGCGTTTTTGTAATCCATGATTTTCTCCTTTTGCGCTCAACTACTTCTTCTGGCTTTCCACATAAGCCTTGTAACCAATTTTTTGCAGCTTCTCGTCCTTGGCCACCACCTGATCCTTCAGCTTCTCACTGTACGCCTTTAACTTCGCAAGCAACGCCGGATCCGACGTCGCCAGAATCTTTGCCGCCAGAAGGCCGGCGTTGGCTCCGCCGTTTATCGCCACCGTCGCCACCGGAATGCCGGAGGGCATCTGCACGATGGAATAGAGCGAATCCCGTCCGCCCAACGAGGTGGTATGCATGGGGATACCGATGATCGGCATCGGGAAGATCGCCGCGCACATACCGGGCAGATGCGCTGCCATACCGGCTCCCGCGATGATCACCTTGAACCCTTTTTCCTCCGCAGTCTTCGCATATTCAAAAAACACATCCGGCTCTCTGTGGGCGCTGATGATCGTCATTTCATATGCCACGCCGAGCTCCTCCAAAATGTCTGCTGCCTTCGCCATGACCGGCATGTCGGAATCACTGCCCATCACGATGCCCACCAGGGCGCTGTTTTTCTTTTTCGCCATAATCGACGCACCTCTCTATTCTCCCTAAGTGATTACAAAACATCATTACTGTGCAAGTGTCATTGTGCATATGTCATTGTGCATATTGTATATGCCATCGCAGGCACGCTTGCGCTACATGTAAAACGCAGCGGTACTAAGATCGCAAAGTACGCGATCTAAGTGCCGGCGTTTTCCAAAGCAAGTATTGCTTTTGTGCCTGCTTATGGAATATACAATACGCCCAATTCGATACTTTCCAATGTATCGTTTTGCAATCAATTGCTTTTGCCTAAACCACCATATCTAGTTTACTAGATATAGATGTTGTATGCAAGTGCAATCTTCAAAAAAAAATAATTTCTTCCGTTTTTGTGTTATTTCGCGTAAAATCAGTTCTTTACGGCCTCTTCCTGCAGTGCTTCGTTCAGTTCTTCCGTGCCCGCCAGGACAAAGCGGCCCGTGCGGATGATATCGATGCGGCTGCCGTCCCTGCGCACGGCGGTCAGCGCGCCCAACTCATCGTACGGGATTGTGATATCCGTGTGACAGTTGAAATACGCCTTTTCCGGCGCCTTGTCCCGCAGTCTCGCCACCTCGTTGTCCCGGGCGACGATCTCCTTGCCGTCCGGATTGTACACGCGCACCTCCTCCACATGGGAATAGCAGGTGTCACCCACGGCAAAGTGGGGGCCGGTCTTCTCCGCGATCAGGATGGGCATCTTGTCCTGCACCCGATATTTTCGCGCCACCGCATACGCGGTCGTGTTGGTACCGATGGCAAACTCTCCCATCGGAAGCGTCTTGTGCCGAAACAGCACGTTCTCCCGTATGAAGGTCCGCTTCTCCTCCTCCGTCTCGAAATTGGCACAGGTATAGTCCTGCACACAGCCGTCCGCGAACCGCAGCTCCAGATCGTGATACGCAAGTCCGTTCAGATAGACCTCCCGCACATGCAGCACGCCCTCCGTCCCCTGCAGCACCGGTGAGGTGAACACCTCTCCCACCGGAATATTCACATCCGCCACACAGTTTTCGAAGATCGTCTCCCGCGCGGGATCCGACAGCTTCCACAGATTCACCTTCAGCGCCGTCCGGTTCCCGTTCATGCCCTTGATCTCGCAGTAATCGGCCGTGTCGAGCACGTCGATGAGGGTCTGCTGGATCTTGCGATACCGCTGATAGTCCAGCGTGTTGATCCGGATGACATCCGCGAAAAACGCGTGATAGACCTGCGTCGCGCTCTGCATGCCGAGCGACTGCACCAGCTCTGCATCGAAGGCGTCGCGAATCTCCGGAACAGGGAACGCAATGATCGTAAAGCTACGCTCCTCCTCCAGAATATATTGCCGCTGCAGTGCGCCCGCCTGCGTGCGGTACTCCACCCACAGCGCGTTTTGCTCAGCGCTCATCTGCAGCGCACTGTCCTTGTTCTTCGGAGAAAACGCGTGCTCGCCGAAGGTCTCCACCACCGCGGGCCCCGCATATCCGAGCGCAGCCTCCTTCAGGCGCTCGAACGCCGTGCGCGTCACCTCCAGCTTGTGGTGCATCCACTGTTTGTCCAGGATCAGCGCCTTATCATCCTTGTGGTCAAAGCGGTACTGCCGGTTGACGGCGCCGCCGTAATAGCCGGTCGGATGCAGCGTCGGGTTGTAGAGGATACTGGTGGCCGCCCGATAGCAGGTGACGCCCAGACCCATTTTCGCAAAATTCTCCACCGCCCGGCGCATCATGCGCTCAAAGCCGATCTGATAGCGGATCTCCACCGTCTTTTTCTTACTGAGATCCTTGCCCGTGACCGCAAAACCGATGCGGTAGCCCTCGGTGTAGGTGTCCGCCATTACATTGATCTGTTCCTGCGACAGCGACGCCAGAAACCGTGCCGTCTCCCGCTCATTTTCACTCACATACTCCCCATAGGCGTACAGATAGCGCGTGTCCGTCAGATCCGCGTGGCGGATGATATCCACCGCGAAATTCCCCTCCGGCAACAGCAGCTGCCGCAGATGCGTCTCGGCCGCGATCTCCGCGTAATCGCTGGCATACCAATACAGGATCTGGCGCACATCCTCCGGTGCCGGCAATCCTGCGCCCCCAGCCGGTTCTAATACGGTTTGTTCCGCGCCGGTCTCTGCCTGCTGCCGTTGAACCGCCGTACCGCCTTCCTCCTGGGCATAGACGTAGCAAACATACACTTCCACGAAGAGCTCCAGCCGGATGACCAACTCCTCCAGCGCATGCTCATACACAAAGGGAATCATGCTGCGCATCTCACAGTACAGCATAGACAACATCTGCCCATGCACTTTGCCGAGCCGATGCACCGCATACGCCGGATCGGCGTAGCTCTCCGCGTAGTGCGCCGGCAGAACATCCGCGTACAGCGCAGTGTTGCGACGGATCAGCTCCTCCTCAGAGGCGCTCTTCAAGCCGCCCCCTTCCACAAATTCCCGCTCCTGCTTAAGCGCCAGCAAAAACTGCGCCACCTGTGTAAAATAGTCCGCGAACGCCTCCTCGCAGACGCACTCTCCGGCAATCTGCGCAATGCGCTCCATCGCAAGCGCATAGCGCTCCTCCAACACTTCTGTCTCCACGCACATCCTTCTCTACTCCATTTTCCTGTTTTCATGATATCGGATCAAACGGTTTCCGGACAAATCCCGACATTTCAGAACCGCTCAAAATCCCAGCTGCACCAGAAACGCCAGGATCAGAAGCGCCGCAAGATTTAAGATAATCCCCAGCACCGGAAACAGCTTAAACTCCTCCTGCCGCTGCACCGCCTGCGCGCCCAGCACCAGACCTACAATCGAAAAGACCGCCGCCAGAAAACCGGTCAATCCGTAGCTTACCGGCACGTCGCCGCTTTTCAGATAAGCCAGATACAATATGATCCCCAGCGAGCCGTTGCTGATCACGCCCAAAATGGTGGACATGATGGCTCCCTCGGAATTTTTGCGGTTTGTAAAAATATAGTGTTTCCGTTTCATACAAAATTACTCCATCGCGCCAAAACCGCTAAATTTCCTACAGTACGAAAAGGCACTCCCGGCGTCGCCGTCCGGGAATGCCCACCTGTCACATCTCAAAAAAGAACCTTGCTCTTATTGGCGAGAAGCTTTGCGCCTCCCACGATCAACATCACACCGGCCGCCACACCGACCACCAGCACTACAACGCCCAGCACAATGTTCCATGCACCGGTATTTCCCATCGTCTTATACACTTTTTCTTCCATATTGCCATCCTCCTTCTATTGCCTGTGTCCGGTGCCGCTTACGCGCCGTATACTGCATAATATGTATCGATTGATTGTTTCAACGCATCGTCAATATAAATCTGTCCCCGATACGGCTTGTTGTACAGATGCTCGATTACATCTCCCATCGTCACGATCGCGTTCGCCGCGAATCCATAGCGCTCCTGTATCTCCTCCAGCGCGCTCTTCTCCCCGCCCAAGCCCTTTTCCATGCGGTTTAAGGAGACCATCAATCCCACGATCTCCACATTGGCAGCCCCGCGCACCTTCGGCACAGTCTCCTCCATGGATTTGCCGGAGGTGGTCACATCCTCGATCATCACGACCCGATCGCCGTCCTGCAGCTTGCTGCCTAAGAAGCTGCCCTTGTCGGCGCCGTGATCCTTCTCCTCCTTCCGGTCGGAGCAATAACGGATCTCCTTCCCATACAACTCACTGTAGGCAATCGCCGTCACCACGCTGATGGGAATCCCTTTGTAGGCAGGTCCGAACAGCACATCGAAGTCGTCCCCGTACCGGTCATGAATCGCTTTCGCGTAATACTCTCCCAATTTTTTCAGCTGCGCGCCCGTCACATAGGCACCCGCATTCATAAAAAACGGTGATTTCCGTCCGCTTTTCAACGTAAACTCGCCAAATTTCAGCACCTGGCAATCTACCATGAATTCTATGAACTCCTGCTTATAACGATCCATTCGCCCGAACCCTCCCTTTTCGTGTCAGTTTCCATCACAGTTACGTCATATTCTATCACAAAATACGCCATTGGGCAATGCAATTTATCGCTCTTTTTCGTTTTGCCTGTTTTCCCCTGGGGCACCCCGCCTTTTTATGCTCCGCGGCATCCGGCTATGTATCCTCCAACCGGCGAAAAATGCGCAGCATCCGCTCATCCGCCTGGTGATACACCGGCGCAAGCGGCCAGGGAAGATCCAGGATATACTGTCGGTCCCGCGCATCCAGCACCGCCAGCTTTTCTAAGAAGCCCTCTCGATCCTGATACAACTGCTTGCCGAAATCACAGCGCAGATACCGGCTGCATGCGGGCTGCACCTCCTCCGTCACCTGCCGCATGCTGATCCTGCCGTAGGCATTTTGTTCTTTGACATACGTCACACGCCGAAGCACCCCCGTCTCATCCGGCGGCTCCAGACGGATTTTACCGGTTTCCAGATAGTGTTTCCAGACGGTCGCCGCCACACTGCTTCCGGGCGCAGGAAAAGAAAGCCGCGCTGTGATCTCCGTCACCGTGTAGCCCTGATCCGCCAGATGTCTGATCGCGCCGCCGTTCGCAAAATCCTGTATGAAATTGGTAAGCGCATGGTCAAACGCCGACCGCTGTTCCCCGGACATATGGGACACCTCCTGCCTGTCAATCTACAATTCCAGTATACAATCATTTGTGCAAAAAAGAAATCAGAAATCTATAGACAGGCGCGCCATCTTCTGGTATGATATATGTGGTTTTTAAAACTATGTTATATAGATTGTGTTACGTTTATAAAAGGGGGATATTATGTTTCAGATCATTACAGATAATGGCGCCGATCTGCCCAAGGATTGGCTGACAGAACACAATGTGGGCTGCATTTATTTAAGCACGATTCTGGACGGAGAAATCATCGCCGGCAAAGATAAGGAGCTCTCCGCCGCCGATTTTTATAAACTGCTTTCCGCGGGGGCGAAGCCTTCCACCTCACAGATCAATCCGGAGCAGGCAAGGGAATATTTTGAGGAGCGTATCCATGACGCGGATGAATTCCTCTATATCGGACTCTCCTCCGGTCTGTCCGGCACAGTGGGCAGTGCCCGTCTCGGCGTCTCGGAAGTATTGGAGGCACATCCCGACAAGACGATCGAGGTCGTGGACTCTCTAAGCGGCTCTCTGGGGCAGGGACTGCTGGTCTGGTATGCCGTGAAGATGCGCGACGAAGGCAAATCTCTGGCGGAAACGGTCGCATGGCTGAATGACAATGTGCAGCATTTCCTGCTCGCGTTTACCGTCGACAACCTGTTCGACCTGTGGCGGGGCGGCCGCGTCTCCAGGACAAGCGCCATCGTAGGCACACTGGCCAGTGTCAAGCCCTTCCTCATCGTGGATGAAAAGGGCGCGCTCACCGTGCCGAAAAAGCTGCGGGGGCGCAAGAAATCGCTGGCCTATCTCGTAGAAAACATGCAGCTGCATAAAGCGGCCGACTTCGACGGCAACAAGGACATGATCATGATCTGTCACGGCAATGTGCCGGAGGACGCCGAATATGTCCGCAGTCTGATCGAAGAAACCTTCGGTTACAAGCATTTCCTCACAAGCAACGTAGGCCCGCTGATCGGCACGCACACCGGCGCCAGCCTCGTAGTTGTCTCCTATCTGGGAGATGCGCGCTATTAAAATCAGAATGACTCAGAAGCGGTACACCCGCGCCTCATACGGCAGAAACCAGCCGTGCTCCGCCTTGGTATTGTCCCCGCTGTCCAGCGTGCCGGCAAACACCCTGCGGATCCCGCGCTGTTTCTCCCGCTCTTCTTTCGAATAATTGCACAGTACCAGCTTTCCGCGCCTTCCCGCATACTCCCTGGGCACTCTCACACGCACCGTGAAGGGCGCGAAAGAGCATATAATCAGGTACCAGACACCCTCATACGCACGTTCATACATATAGACCGACCGGTCCTCCGGGAAAAATTCCCGATAACTCCCCCACAACAGCGCCTTACTCTTTTTGCGCAGCGCCAGACATTTTCGATAAAACTGCAAAATACTCTCCGGATCCCGCTCCTCAGCCGCCACATTGATCCTGGTATAATTGGGATTGACCACGAACCAGGGCTCTCCTGTCGTGAACCCGGCGTGTTCCGTGTCGTCCCACTGCATGGGCGTGCGGGAGGAATCTCTGCTGGAATGATGGATGCGCTCCATGCGCTTCTCCAGCGATTCCTTCAAGTGATAGCGATGAAAATTCGTATGGGAGGACACGTCCATGTACTGATCGATGGAGTGCAGGCGGATATTGGTCATCCCGATCTCCTGCCCCTGATAGAGAAAGGGTGTCCCCTGCTGGAACAGATAGCTCGCCGCCAGCATTGTCCCGCTCTCCCGCCAGTATCGCTCGCTGCCGTAGCGGCTGATCACTCTGGGGTGATCGTGATTTTCCAGATACAGCGCGTTCCACGCCTTGCCGTTTAACGCGTTCTGCCATTTGGTGAACGCCTTTTTTAACTTGACCAGACTGAACGGCCGGTGCAGATATTCCGTATAGATACAATCCGCCATCATATGGTCAAAGGAAAACATCATATCCAATGACTTCTCCGGCCCCGTCAGATAGCGCAGCGCCGACCGCACCGTGGTGAGCGGTCCCTCGCCCAGCTGGAAGCAATTATATTCCTTGCACACACTGCGAAATTCCGCCATATATTCATGAATGTGCGGACCGTCCTTATAATAGGGCAGGCCGTTGATCACCGGCAGGAAGGGCAGACCGTCCGGCAGTCCTTCTTTTTTGGAGATAAAATTGATCACATCCTCGCGAAAGCCGTCCACACCCATATCGAGCCAGAAGCGCAGGATTCCCTTGACCTCCTCGCGCACCCTGGGATTGTCCATATTTAAGTCCGGCTGCTTCTTGGCGAACAGATGCAGATAATACTGCCCTCTCTGCGCGTCATATTCCCAGGCCTTCCCCTCCAGAATAGAGTCCCAGTTATTCGGCTTGTCGCGCCAGATATAGTAATCACTGTAAGGGTTATCCTTGCCCTTCCGGCTCTCCTGAAACCAAAAATGCTCATCGGAAGTATGGTTCACCACCAGATCCATGATCACCTTCAGCCCCAGCTCATGCGCCCGGTGCAACACCTTCTGAAACTGCGCCAGATCCCCGTAATCCGGATGAATGTTCCGGTAGTCGGATATATCATAGCCGAAGTCCGCGTTGGGCGACGGATAGATCGGCGAAAACCAGATGCCATCCACTCCCAGGCTTTTGATGTAATCCAGTTTGTCATAAACCCCATACAGATCGCCGATTCCGTCTCCGTTGCCATCCATAAAGCTGCGCACCCAGATCTGGTAAAAGGCCATCTTTTTGTACCAGTCACGACTTGCCTGTGCCCGGCTCTGTTCCTCACTCATCGTCCTCGCCTCCCATGATCCTGTCCTTTAACTGATGCAGATTCTCTCTGGCGCTGTCCTTGATCTCATCCCGCTTCTCCCGCATTTCCGCCATGAAGTCGTCCGTCTTTTGTCTCATCTCCGCGATCGTATTCTCTCGTGCGTCCCGGATCTCCTCCCACATCTCCTCGACATTCTCCAGCATACCTCCGTAAATCTTTCCCGGCACCCGGAATGCCTTATCTGTCTTCTCTATGAGGTTCCCTGCAATATTTAAGAAAAAGTCGGAAGTCTCTCTCTTTCTTCCCGCAAGAAGTCCGTCCCGATGAAGCGCTATGATCTCGCCGTATCTCTCATGCGCCTGATGCACCGCCGTCTCCCACGAAATATAGATCTCATCCATGGCATTCTGTCCCACCTGATGCACTCGGTCCATATCCCTGCAGATCTCCAGAAGCTTCGCCGCCATAGCCTCCGCGGTCTCCTCGATCAGGTAACCGTTGCGTCCGTCCGTGATGCCCTCCGCCGCGCAGGAGTCTTTGATCAGCACACTCGCCAGACCGCAGGCCGCCGCCTCGCGCACCACGATCCCATTGGTGTCGTAGGTGGACGGGAACAGGAACAGGTCCGCCCGGGTATTCCACGCCCGCAACACATTCCGTTCGTACTCCGGGCCGGTGAAGATCATCTTCTCCGAGATTCCGTCCGCCTCTGCCTTTTGCTTCATCTCCTCCGCGTCGGCGCCACCTCCGACAAAAACCATGCGGAAGTCCATACCACTCTCCCGCAACTGCTTCACAGCGTCCAGAATCAGCGGCAAACCTTTATATTTCATCATTCTTCCGACAAACAAAAACACCGGAACGCCCGCCGGCAGATCATACGCTACCAGCGCACGCGCTACCTCCGCATCCGCCACACGGCCCTTCGCAAAATCCACGCCGTTTGGCATCACTGTATAGTCGCCCTCATACCCCAGAGACCGCAGATTTTCTCCGGCGCCGCGGCTCACAACCCAGACCTCATCACAGGCAGAGATATTGTCCACCAGCGCCCTGATACTCTCCTTCTGTATGAATTTTGCGCTGACCGCGCGGGCAATATCCACATCAAATTTGGTGTGATAGGTAAACACGATCGGCGCCTTGGTCTCATTGCGCAGAATACGCGCCATCACTGTGGAGGACACCGGACAATGCGTGTGGATGATATCCGGCGCAAAAGCCGTCATTTCCTGAATCGCCTTTATGGCAAAAGGATTCCCCGCCCGATATCCGCTGACGATGCCGGTGGTGTCAAAGCTTTGATACGGAACCACCAAATAAGGATAGCCGTCATAGTCCGCCTCCGGATAGCGCGGCGTTCCCACCATCACCTCCGCCATCCGCTCCTGCGTCATAATGCGGGCATAGTTCATGACCACATTGGCCACTCCGTCGATCACAGGCGGAAAGGAATCGTTTAATAAACTGACTTTCATGCATCTGTCTCCTATTCGTGTGAAAAAACACCGGCCGCCCATAATAGACGGCCGATGCCTGTATATACTGTCTTTCGTAGGACGATTATGTGCGGGATGCCAGTGCCTGCGCGATGTCCTCTCTCATGTCCAGCACTGCTGCCCGCGACGCATCCGCGTAGTGCTCCGCGTCAAAGCGGGCGTATTTCTCCTGCTGATAAGCCGCAATGATCCCTCTGGAGGAATTGATGATGGCACCGAGTCCGTCCTCGTTGAAAAAGTGCACCAGATCGGCGCCTTTCCCGCCCTGTGCCCCATAACCCGGCACCAGGATAAATGTATGCGGCATCACCTTCCGCAGAAGCTTGCCCTGCTCGGGATAGGTGGCGCCCACTACCGCGCCCACAAAGCTGTAATCTCCGGTTTCCGGCATACAGTCCGCGCCCCATGCAGCAACCTTTTCACCCACGATCTCATAGAGCGATCTGCCGTCCACCTGACGGTCCTGAAATTCTCCGCTGGAGGGATTGGACGTCTTCACCAAAATAAAGATACCCTTTTTCTCCTCCTTACAGATCTTGGTAAACGGATTGATTCCGTCACTTCCGAGATACGGATTCACTGTGGCAAAGTCTTCATCAAAACCATAGTAAGACTTGCTGCCCACGCTCACCTTGCCGAGATGTCCGACCGCGTACGCCTCGGATGTGGATCCGATATCACCGCGCTTCACATCGCCGATCACCACCAGATCCTTCTCCTTGCAATAATCCACCGTCTTCTTGAAAGCGATCAGTCCGGGAATGCCGAACTGCTCATACATCGCGATCTGCGGCTTCACCGCTGGCACCAGATCATAGATGGCATCCACAATCCCCTTATTGTACTGCCAGATTGCTTCCGCGGCGCCCTCCAGCGTCTCGCCGTACGCCGCAAAGGCTTTCTTCTGAATATGCTCCGGTACAAACTTCATCATGGGATCCAGTCCCACCACGATAGGGGCGTTCGTCTGCCGGATCTTATTTATCAATTTGTTGATCATCTGATTTATTTCCTCTCAGAAACTATTTATGTCCTTACATTACACCTGCGACGCCTGCTGATCCACATATTTCTTGATGTTGGACGCATTGACATACTTCTTGAACTGTCCGTCCTCCACAATCACCAGCGTGGGCGCCTGCATCACGCCGTAACGATGTACGCGATCCGCATCCTCCTCCGCGTCGATCACCACGTAATCCATGTCCTCCAGATACTCCTTGGCCAGCTGGCAATTCGGACAGGTCTTGGTGGTAAAGAGATACTTCTTGGTGGTATGTCTCTGGGACACCACGCGTTTCTCCTCGGATGCATTTCTGACCGTACCGGTCTTCGCAGGTGCTTCCTGCGTAGCTTCCTTCACCGTGTTCTTTGCCGCGTTTTCTTTTGCGGTTTCTTCCTTTACCACATTCTCTTTTTTCAGGACAGAATGGGCAATGTCATATTCGGTGCGGTTCGCATACTCCTGCAGCTTGCCGTCATTCCAGTTCTGTACCGGTCTGTAATATCCCGTGATACGGCTGTAAACCTCCGTCTTCGCGCCGCAGTGCGGGCACTCCTTCACCTCACCGGCCAGATACCCGTGCTCTCTGCAAATCGAGTAGGTCGGCGAAAGTGTGTAGTACGGCAGCTTATAGTTGGCCGCAATCTTGCGCACCAGCGAAGCCGCAGCCTTCCAGTCGGGCAGCTTCTCCCCGAGGAATGCATGGAACACCGTGCCGGAGGTGTAGAGGGTCTGCAGCTCATCCTGCACGTCCAGCGCGTCAAAAATATCCGTGGTGTAATCCACCGGCAGATGCGAAGAATTGGTATAGTAAGGCACGTCCCCGGGCTTTCCTGCCGTGCGGATCGCGGGCCATCTCTTCTTGTCATGCTTTGCCAGGCGATAGGTAGTGCTCTCCGCCGGCGTCGCCTCCAGATTGTACAGATCACCATACTGCTCCTGATAATCCGACAGGCGCGCTCTCATATGGTTGAGCACCTCTTTTGTGAACTCCTGCGTTGCCTCACAGCTCATGTCCGCTCTCAGCCAGTTGGCGTTGAGTCCTACCTCGTTCATACCGATCAGACCGATGGTGGAGAAATGGTTGTCAAAGCTGCCCAAGTACCGCTTGGTATACGGGTACAACCCCTCCTGCAGCAGCTTAGTGATCACGCCGCGCTTGATCTTTAAGCTTCTGGCCGCGATGTCCATCATACGGTTCAAGCGGCTGTAAAACTCACCCTTATTGGCGGACAGATACGCGATGCGGGGCATATTGATGGTCACAACGCCCACGCTGCCGGTGCTCTCTCCGGAACCGAAATAACCGCCGGTCTTCTTGCGCAGCTCGCGCAGATCCAGACGCAGTCTGCAGCACATGCTCCGCACATCGGAGGGCTGCATATCGGAATTGATATAATTGGAAAAATACGGTGTGCCGTACTTGGCCGTCATCTCAAACAGCAGACGGTTGTTCTCCGTATCCGACCAGTCAAAATCATTGGTGATGGAATAGGTCGGGATCGGGTACTGGAAGCCCCTGCCGTTGGAATCGCCTTCGATCATGGTCTCGATGAAGGCCTTGTTCACCATATCCATCTCTTTTTTACAATCCTTGTACTTGAAATCCATCTCCTTGCCGCCCACAATCGCAGGAAGCTCCGCCAGATCGTCGGGAACCGTCCAGTCCAGCGTAATATTGGAGAAAGGCGCCTGTGTACCCCATCTGCTCGGGGTATTTACGCCGTATACGAACGCCTCAATACATTTTTTAACCTCTTCATAACTCAAGTGATCCGCTTTGACAAACGGCGCGAGATACGTATCGAAGGAAGAAAACGCCTGCGCACCCGCCCACTCATTCTGCATGATGCCGAGGAAATTCACCATCTGGTTGCAGAGCACGGAGAGATGTCTCGCCGGAGCGGACGTGATCTTGCCGGTGATGCCGCCCAGGCCCTCCTGAATCAACTGCTTCAGGGACCATCCCGCGCAGTATCCGGTCAGCATGGACAGATCATGAATATGAATATCGGCGTTTCTGTGCGCCTCCGCGATCTCCTCGTCGTAAATCTCGGACAGCCAGTAGTTCGCCGTAACCGCGCCGGAATTGGACAGGATCAGTCCGCCCACGGAATAAGTCACCGTGGAATTCTCCTTCACGCGCCAGTCCTCCACCTTCACGTAGCTGTTCACCACATCCCGGTAATCCAGAATCGTGGATTTCATCGTGCGCATTTTCTCTCTCTGCTTGCGGTACAGAATGTAGGCCTTCGCAGCCTCCTCATAGCCCGCCTGTCCCAGCACACGCTCCACGCTGTCCTGAATATCCTCCACATGGATCGCACTCTCTTTGACCTTATCCTGAAAATCCGCGGTCACGCGCAGCGCCAGCAGATCCACAATATCATTATTGTAGTTCATCTGCGTCGCTGTAAACGCTTTCATGATCGCATCATTGATCTTCGTCAGGGTGAAATCAGCCTTTGTACCATCCCTTTTGATAACCTGCAACATCTATCTCCCTCCTGCGCATCTTCTGTAGGCTTCCTGGTTCGACCCGCGCCAAACCGACTGATTCTACTATAGCATTGCCCCCTGGGAAAGTCAATGTGGCAAATGTGCCAAAATACAATATATAGTGTTATTTTATTTGCACAAACAACATATCTTGTGGAATTTTTTTATTTGTATAAAAAATTGAGACTTCTGCGACACAACTCCCGGCATGCCTCGCAAAAGTCTCTCCTTTATCACTTTGATCTCTTCTGTATGGATCTGTATTTACCGCGTTTTCAAAAAATCCCGCTCACGCCCGGCCGTCTCGTCATCCGGGTAATTTTTCAGATAATTCTCCACGAGCGCCAGCGCCTTGGCGTAATCTCCGAGGTACTCGTACGCGACGATCTCATTGAACGAAAGGGCCTGCATCACCGGATTCTGCTCGATTTTCATGCCGCTTTGGAAGGCATCCAGCGCCGCCTGATAATTGCCCTTGTGCATCTCACACAGCCCCAGCTGATTGTAGATCTCCGCGCTGCCGGCGTCCTTGGCCAGCCAGGAGTTGTACACGCTGGACGCGTAGTTGTAATCTCCCGTGGCCTCATAAGCCTTGCCCAGATAGAGATAGCTGTCCGCGTTGCCCTTCTCCTTCGCCTTCTCTAAAATCATGCACGCCTGGCTGAATTCACCCAGGTAATAATACATGCGCCCGCTGTCAAAATTACTCATTCTGCTGGAGTTCTGTTCGAGGCAGTCATGCAGATACTGTCTGCCGACCTCCTTGTAGCCGCATTTGTCCAACGCCTGGTAGATTTCGATCAAACGGCTGTAATTACTGCCGTCCATGGAGATCACCTTGTCAAAATCCTCCTTGGCGCCCTCAAAATGATTGCGCTCCAGTCGGATATTCCCCCGCAGGAAATAGGCTTCCTCATCCGATTTCATCGCAAGGATGGCATCATAGATCTGCTCCGCCTCCGCAAGCTGCCCGCTCTTGGCATAGGCTGCCGCGAGATAATAGTTCAAGTCATAGTCCACCGACTGCACAAACCCGTTGCTCTCCTGCAGCGCCGCCTCAAAGCTGGCGATGGCGTTCTCGTAGTCCGCCATGCCCATGTATGCAATTCCCTGCCCGCGCCTGATCAGCCGCTCGTTCTCACCGGCATCCGAAGCTGTCTGAAATTCGGCCAACGCCTCCTTATATTGCAGCTCCTTCACCTGCTGCATCGCCTCCGCGGTATGCGTCCCTGCACCGCCGCATCCGGTCAGCCAGGCCGCCAGCGTGAGCACTCCCGCACAGACACGCAGTCTGCTGCTTTTGAATACACGCATCATGAAATCTTATTTCTCCTCCAACTGAGAAGTGCACTGCGGACATCTGGTGGCATCCAGAGCGATTTCGCTCTTACAGAAGGGACATTTCTTCGTGGTAGGTGCAGCCATCGGCTCCGGCTTCTTGCCGATGCTCATCGCCTTGTTCACCGCCTTGATCATGCAGAACAGAATAAATGCAATGATCAGGAAGTTGATGATCGCCGAGATAAATGCGCCGTAGTTAAACGCCACACCGTTTACAAAAAACTGTCCGCCGATCTGTACGCCGTCCTCACCGCTTCCGCCGGTGCACACTGCGATCAACGGGTTGATAAAGCTGTCTGTCAGCGCCGTCACAATGTTGCCGAATGCAGCACCGATGATCACACCGACTGCCATATCCATCACGTTGCCGCGCATTACAAATTCCTTAAATTCACCGATAAAACCTTTTCCTTTAGCCATTTTATCCACTCCTTTGTTTATAGTTTGAAAAAAACCATAATTATCATAACATAACCGACAAATAATCTCAATATACGAAAAAAGTTTTCTCGCATACTTTTTTGATGCAAAACCAGCGGACATGACGTATAATAGAGGCATACGAGGTACACACATGCAGCATATCAACAACGACATCAAACAGAATACCTTTTCCCATGCCTATCTGTTGTTCGGGGAGGAGCGCTACCTGAAGCGGCAGTACACGGATCGACTGCGCACCGCGCTCTGCGCGGACGGCGATGAAATGAACGTGCACGTTTACACCGGCAGGGACGTCCCCGTCGGTCAGATCATCGATCTCGCAGAGACCATGCCTTTTCTCGCCGAGCGGCGTGTGATCCTGATCTCCGACAGCGGCCTGTTCAAAGCGGGCGGGGAGAAGCTGGCGGAGTACCTGGAGCATCCCAGCGAGACCAGCTATTTTGTCTTCACGGAGAGCGAGGTGGACAAGCGCAGCAAGCTGTACAAAGCCGTGCGGGACAAGGGCTATGCCGCGGAATTTGGCATGCAGGATGAGCGCACACTGCTCAAGTGGATCGCCGGCACCCTCGCCAAAGAGCACAAAAAGATCACGGAGCGCACCGCGCTGCTGCTGCTGGAAAAGACCGGCACCGACATGGAGAACATCCAGATGGAGCTGGAAAAGCTGATCTGCTATTGCATGGAGCAGGAAGTGATCACCGATGCGGATGTGGAAGCGATCTGTACCAATCGCGTGAGCAACCACATTTTTGACATGGTGAGCGCCATTGCCGACGGCAAAACGCGGCTCGCCCTGCAGCTCTACTATGATCTGCTCTCCTTAAAGGAGCCGCCCATGCGTATCCTGTTTCTCATCGCAAGGCAGTGCAACATGCTGCTGCAGACCAAAAAAATGCGTGCCCAGGGCTTCGACCAGAAGGCCATCGCCGCCAAGCTGGGCGTTCCGCCCTTCGCCGCAGGCAAATACATGGCGCAGGCCGGACGGTTTCGGACAGCCGCCCTGCGAAGCGCCGTCGAACAGTGCGTGGAGGCGGAGGAAGCTGTCAAAAGCGGCCGCATGAACGATATGATGAGCGTGGAGATCCTGATCCTGTCCGCGCTCACACCGGAACAGACAAATACCCCGTCCGGGTGAACCGCTCTCTTAGAGCAGCTCCCGTCGACGGGGTTTTACATGATCAATATGCTTGCACATCCGACATCCTCGGACAGATTATATACCTTACCGGACTTGATTCCGACCACAGTGGGCCGCAGCACATAGTTGGCGTGGTTCTCCACCACCTTGGCCTTCTCTCCGTTACTCAGCGTCACAATGCTGTCCACGGGATACAGAATCACACTGCTCAGAAAGCTTCGCATAACTTCGATGTCCAGTTCCTCCGTCATCGCCATGATCATTTCGATGGCATCTCTCTGGGAAAACCCTTTTTTGTAGGGGCGTTCCGTCACCAGCGCATCGTAGATATCCGCCACAGATATGATTCTCGCGTACAAATGGATCTTCTCCGGGCCGACGCCCATGGGATACCCGCGGCCGTTCAACTTCTCATGGTGCTGCAAAACCCCCAGCAGGATCTTGTCGTTGAACTGGTTCTTTTCCTTGAGAATCTGATAGCCAAACAGCGCATGCTGCTTCATCAGGTGGAATTCCTCATCCGTCAGGCGCGCCGGTTTGTTCAACACCTCATTCGGGATCTTACACTTTCCCATGTCGTGCAGCAGCCCCGCAATCCCGACCTCCCGCACATCCTCCTCGCTCAGCCCGTGTTTTTTGGCAACCACCATCGCCATGGTGGCCACATCCACGCTGTGCTTGAACGTGTACTCGTCGCTGACCTTCAGCGCACCGATATCCACGGCAATGGCGTCGTTCTCCGCCACCGCCTTCATGAGCTCCCCCGCGATCGCGTTGGACGCCTCCGCGAATCCCGCGTCCGCGGAATTGCTGTACAGGTACTGGATGCCCTCACTCACGCGCTTTTTCACGCTCTCCGTCAGCTTTACTCTGGCGCGATCCTCCACGCGCACCTTCTGGATCGTGTTCTGTACCGCCTGGGAGATCACAATCTCCTCTTCCGGCTCCGGATCTGCCTCGCCCTCCCGGATATAGATCTCCATGATCCCGTGACGCAGCAGTCCCTCAATTTGAAAATCATCCAGCAGCGCTCCCTTTTCAATCAGCGCTCTGCCTGTTTTATCTACAATTGTCTGATCAATAACCATGCCGGAACGAAGCTGTCTCGTTCGCACGGGACGACGTTTGATTGCCACCTTTATCCCCTATCCTTCAGCCAAGGTTCACTAACTGCACGCTGCATCCGATCTTTTCTCTGTCCGCCTCTTCCGTCTCCACACGCATCGCCACTGCTGTGATCGCAATGCGCTGTCCTTTGGCGTTCGCAGAAAAATGAATGGTGTCCTTCTCCTGTATTTTCCCCTTCGGGGCCTGGATCAAAATGCCGATGGCACTCATGTTCAACACAACAATTTCAAACTCCTCTGCGATCTTGCCCACCGCAGGACGATTGATCGAATCCACCTTACCCTGAATGTTCACCTGATACCGTACCGCGTGCCGGTCGTTCTGTGCCATGCCCTCGTAGAGCGTGATCACCGTCTGGTTTCCGCTTCTGGACGCCACCACACCGTGACTTTCGTACAGACCGGTGGCACTGAAAATCAGAGCGCTGACGGTCAGCCCCTCCTGCAGCGCATCAGAGTCTGTCTCTATCGTAATCTGTTCGGTTTCTTCTGTGTGAGTGAGAATCATCGTATCCGCAATGGTCTGCTCCGTCTCCACATCCCGGATCACAATTCTGCAATTTTTCAAGCTGTTGTTCGACGCCATCTCATCCGTCACCTCACCGTTCTCTTCCATGATCCGCGTGATCCCCGCAGCTATACGCCCAGGTCATACTCTGACAAAAGCTTTGCCAGCAATCTGAAATAAGGAAAATGCGATCTGTTCCATGTCAGCACATTTTTTACATACTCCAGACTCAAGACGGCATCCACACCGTTTTTGTCCCGGAAGCGCACATGCACAAACGACAGAATATTCTGTTTCATCAGCTGGTCATGCAGTGTGGGGCTCAAGCCCTCAAACCGTCTGACGGAATCAACCGCAACGATCTCCGGCGTTGTGTAGAGCTTCATGAGCGCCGGTGAATCCACGTAATCCTTCGTCTCTTCCACCACATCCGCCGAGAGTCGGTTCGCGCCGGCCATTCCCACCAGTCTGCGCGGGTGTCCTGCGTACAGCACCACTCTCTGGATATTCATATTCAACGCGACATCATCCAACAGCTTATCCAGCGGATAATCCTGCCCTGTGTACACTTTATCCTGCATCGCGCACACCAGCTCCGCAACAGACATGTTTCCTCTGCTGTTCAAGGTGTTCACAGCCATCTTCTTCCCCTTGATGTCCTCGATGGTGCCGTGCTTTTCTCTGTTATAAATGATATACCGGTTCCGACCCTTTTCCTTCGCTCTGTACAGTGCGAAGTCAGCCAGGAAAAAGAGGTCTTCGTAATTGTCCGCATCCTTCGGGAATGCCGCACAGCCGATGGACAGCGTGATGGAGATATCCTCCCCGTACTCCGTCTTCACAAAGCTGGATGCGACGCTGTTTTTGATACTGCGCAGCCGCTCCCGCATGACCTCCATGTCGTAGGCATTATAAAACAGCACGAGAAACTCGTCGCCGCCGAACCGGCCCACAAGTCCCGTCTCCCGCACTTCGTTATTGATGATGTCCGCCACACGCTTGAGAACCTCATCACCCTTCATATGTCCGTATACATCATTGACCTTTTTAAAATAATCGATATCGATGATCGCCAGCGTCACATTGCTGATCTTCTTGACATCAACCGCATTGATCACCAGATTGGTGATCTCCGCCTTGGTGAGCACGCCCGTGAGATAATCGCGCTCCAGCGCCCGGGTACTCTCCTCCACCTCCGCGGACCGCTCATTCCAGAAATGAATATAGCCGGTCGCATACACATAGCGCCCGTCTTCATACGCAGACAGCCCTTTGAAAAGTGTAAACGCCGTATCCTTCAGCTTCAGGACATCCCCGGCAACATTGATGACAAAACGCTCCGTGCCGCTTCGCAGCGCCTGGATAAGCTTGTCTATCTCCTGCCGGTTGCTGTCGTCCGCACGCTCCTTCAGCTGGCTCTCAAAATCCGCCAGATGCAGTGTGAGCATATTCTGCTCATATCGATCCGCCGCGTAGATCCGGAAATGATCCTCTGCGACGTCGTAATCAAAATAATAATCCCCATACAGCCCGAGGATCCCGTTTTTCTTGTCCATCCGGAAACGGTTCTGTCTCTCCCACCGGCGGATCCCGTCCAAACGGATCAGACTGACATCCGTCATCGTGTCATCCATCGCCGTAAAAGAGGCAACACACCGCATGGGTGTACCGTCCTCCCCGATCAGTGTGATCGCTACATCCTCCGCTCCCCGCATATACGTCGCAAGGTGCTGCACATCCGCCGCATCGATCAACCGGTCAAAGGTATAATAAAGCCGTTGGCCCATAAACCCGTAAAAAGCCGTATCTGCCGAAATCACATCATAGGTATTCTGATTCAGTTTCACTTCGTAGATATTTTTGCTTTCCATCGTGTACTAACTCCTGTGCATATATATCTATATACTACTATACCCTCGTCACTTTTGCAATAAATAATTTTTATATTGCGCTTCTCTTTCGTCATATTGTACACAAAAATCCACCGTTTCGTCGTATGGGGTCAGATAGAAGCAGCGCAGCAGCACCAGGTTGATCTCCCGCTGTCTGTCGTCGCCGCATCGGGCAAGCTCTGCCTCCGTATCCCGCAGCAGATTGTGCCAGCGTATCACAAATGCCCGCATCTTCTGCCCGTTCGGCGTATCGATCCACTTGCTCACCTTCACCTTCGAGCGCACGGCACGGCATTCTCCCGTCTGGAGAAAATAGCGATAGCCGTCCCCCTCATAATACCGCCCCAGCGGAAAGATCCGACAGATCCCCGGGCGACAGGGATGGACGCTGCATCTGCCCTGCGCATTCAGGAATGCACACGCCTCATCGGGGCCGCACATCCTCAGATTCGGCAGAATCACGCCATCCACCACATGCAGCTCCACCTCCTTTTCCAGGAAATCCGCAAAGGGTCTGCCCAGTCCCACGGATAACCGGAACGCATCATAGGGATCCAGGATAATGGACTCTCCCATCCCCCGGCAGCAATCGCTGCAGCCCTCACAGCCGCGGCAGTCCGCTTTGACCATATCATGTTCACTGTATAATTTGCCGTCGGAAATCTCCGCAAGCGATACATTTCGTCTCATGTCCGTCTCCTGTTCGTTTTGTTGCAGCTGCTCACTCGATCAGTTCATTCGTCTTTTGCGGTCTCAGCAAATCCGATGTACCGTCTCCATAAATCAGTTCCACCACAGCATTCCCTCCGGCAACCTCCGCTGTGTCCGGCGTTTTGTTCTGCGCCGCTCCTCCACCGGTCTCCTGCAGCGTGGTGGCGGATACCTCTTTTTTGTTTTCCGTCTCCGCCCATGCCACCAGATGATAATCATCCGTCACCACAAAGACATAATGGTGTCTCACACCCTCCGGATCAAGCTCCGGACGTTTGATATAATATGCATAGTAGACTGTCCCGCCCTCGATGGGAATGGTATGTACAATCTGTGCGCCGTAAATCTTCCAATAATAGCTCGTATTGGCATAATCCTCGTCGCAAAGGAAGATGTCATCTATGAATTGCTCCCGCTCTCCCTCCAGATACCGGACTAGCTGAAAATGGGCGTCGCCTTCTGTCTCCGTATCACTGCGGTCATAGGTGTAATCCACCACCCATACCTTTTCAAGCTCATACGGCGTGACAAATTGATACATCGTACCCAAACCGGCGCTGGCAGATCCATGCATCCTCTCCGATATCTGCTTCATCGCCGCATTGCGCGCAGTTCCTGCGACACCCGTAAAGGATGCAAACTGTTCGAAGCTTCCTGTGTCCGGATGCCAGAGATACGTGCCTGTATTGTCATTTTGCGCATGGTATGTGGTAAAGGTAATATCCGCATAGCCGTCAAAATTCAGATCTGCAAACGGTTCTTCCGTATGGTCCAACGGACTCTCAAAAGACGACCAGAAGGAAATGGTCTGCAATTCCTTTCCGGTATCCTTCTCCGCCACCCGGTAGGTACAGTAAAACGCATATACGTTTTCCGGAAAGTCATTCTTATCCCGTCCAAGATATATCTGCTGTACCGTCAGCTCCACACCGTCCGGCTGCGCGATCGTATAGACGGTGGCGTCGTAATCCTCCATGGGAAGCAGATCAAGCTCCTCTTCCGCAGCCTCAGCGCTGCTGTCCTCTTCGGATAATGTTTCGAATGCCTCCTGCTCCGCACTGCGAATATTTTTATCATTTGGGGAAAAGCATGCTGTCAGAAACGCAAGACAACATAACCCACTTATCCCCAAAAACGTCCGTTTTCTCATATGCGATCCTCCATCCCCCTAATTGTCATGCGGGTCACCCGCAAGGGCAGAACGCTTCTGTGCAGCCTGCGCACCATAAGCGATTCTGTTCATCATAAAAGGAGAGCTTCCGCTCTCCTTTTATGATAGCATACACATAGGAAAATGACTACTGTCTTATTTGGCCGCCTTCATCGCCTTAATCTTCTCGGTCAGCTGCGGCACGATCTTGTTCAGATCACCTACAATGCCATAGTCCGCCACATCGAAGATCGGTGCGTCCTCGTCCTTGTTGATCGCGATGATCAGGTCGGACTCCTCCATACCTGCCACGTGCTGGATCGCACCGGAGATACCGATCGCGAAGTACAGCTGCGGTCTTACGGTCTTACCGGTCTGACCTACCTGCAGATCCTTGGGCTTCCAGCCGGAGTCCACAACGGCACGGGAACAGCTCACCTGTCCGCCCAGCGCCTCCGCCAGATCCTCGAGGAGCTTGAAGTTCTCGGGAGATCCCACGCCACGGCCGCCGGATACCAGAATCTTCGCGTCCATGATGTCCGCCACATCGGAGACAGCCTTCACCACTTCCTTGATGGTAACGTACTTATTGTTGGGAGTAAATCCGGGATTGTACTCCTCAACCACAGCCTTCGCGCCTTTGATCGGCTCGATCTTCTGCATAACGCCGGGACGAACGGTCGCCATCTGGGGACGGTTGTCCGGGCAGGCGATGGTCGCGATGGTGTTGCCGCCGAACGCGGGACGGGTCATGAGCAGCTGATTGTGCTTCTGCTCAGCCTCTTTGCCGGGAATCGCTACCAGCGGGAAATCACCGATATCCAGTTTGGTGCAGTCCGCCGTCAGTCCGGTTGCCACTCTCGCGGAAACGGTAGGTCCCAGGTCACGTCCGATGGCTGTAGCACCCACCAGCATGATATCGGGTTTGTACTGATTGATTACGGATGCCAATGCATGCGCATACGGCTCCGTTCTATAAGTCTCCAGTTCGGGATCGTCCACTACGATCACCTTGTCCGCGCCGTACTCTGCCAGCTGATCCGCCAGATCCTTCACCTTGTATCCGATCAGCACCGCAGTCACCTGCTCTTTTAAGTCTGCCGCCAACTCCTTTGCCTTGCCCAGCAGTTCAAAGGAGATGGTGCTCAACTGATTGTCAACCTGCTGAGCAAAGACATATACGCCTTTATATTCTTCTAAATTCATCTTTCTTTTCCTCATTTCTGCGCTGCTTTTTCGCGCGTATCAAGCTTGGTCAAGCAACGCGCAGACCAAACTTGCAGAGCAAAAATATTATTTTTGCTCTTTAGATAATGTGCTTCTCGTCCAATTTGCCTGCAATGAAGCTCACTGCATCCTCCGGTGATTCAGGAACCACCTTTTCGCCGGCGCCCTTGCGCACCTTGTCGGATGCCTTGGCGATCTTGGTCGGTGAACCCTTCAGACCTAAGTTGGAATCATCCACATCCTTTAAGTCCGCTCTGCCCCAGGTGGTGATCTCCGCCGCACACGCGTCAAAGATTCCGCCGGGTGTCATATATCTGGGCTTGTTCAACTCAGAAAGCGCTGTGATCAGACAGGGCATCTGCGCCTCCAGTATATGATATCTGTCATCATACTGGCGCTGTACGATCACCTTGTCTCCCTCGATCTTGATGTCCTGCGCATAGGAGATCACGGGGATGCCGAGATGCTCCGCAATCTGCGGTCCCACCTGTGCGGTATCGCCGTCGATTGCCTGGCGGCCGGTGATAATCAGATCATACTCCAGATTTCTGATAGCACCTGCGATAGTGGTTGAGGTAGCCCAGGTATCTGCACCGCCCAGCACTCTGTCCGTCACGAGAATACCCTTATCCGCGCCCATGGCCAATGCCTCCTTGAGCACATCTGCTGCCTTCGGAAGTCCCATGGTGAGCACGGTGACCTCTGCACCGTACTGATCCTTCAAGCGCAGCGCCGCCTCTAATCCTGCCTTGTCATCCGGATTCATGATGGCAAGCATTGCCGCTCTGTCAAGCGTTCCGTCGGCGTTAAATTTTACGCCGCCCTTTGTATCGGGGACCTGTTTTACACAAACGATAACTTTCACGTCTTTTTCCTCCCTGTTCTATTTTAAGATATTGGCAGAGATAACCATGCGCTGAACCTCAGAGGTTCCCTCGTAGATCTCTGTGATCTTGGCGTCTCTCATCATTCGCTCGATCTCATACTCTTTGATATAACCGTAACCGCCGTGCAGCTGCACCGCCTTGGTGGTCACTTCCATCGCAACCTCTGCGGCATAGAGCTT
Organism: Lachnospiraceae bacterium; assembly: GCA_017480445.1. Classification (GTDB taxonomy): domain Bacteria; phylum Bacillota; class Clostridia; order Lachnospirales; family Lachnospiraceae; genus Acetatifactor. The sequence continues at coordinate 31,832 of JAFVAO010000066.1, read as the reverse complement.
CGCCATAGCCGCCTCCACCGAATAGGAAACCTTCGGATTCTTGGTGTACTCTGCTTTCTTCATGGCAGCCTGATAGACCAAAAGCTTCGCTGCCTCCACCTTGGTCGCCATGTCTGCCAGCTGGAACTGTGTATTCTGGAAACCGGCGATCGCCTTACCGAACTGCTTTCTCTCTTTCGTATACTCGATGGTTCTCTCAAGCGCGCCCTCAGCAATACCCAACGCCTGCGCCGCGATACCGATACGTCCGCCGTCCAGCGTGTGCATCGCGATGTTGAAGCCCTTGCCTCTCTGTCCCAGCAGGTTGTCCTTCGGGATACGGCAGTCCGTGAAGATCAGCTCATAGGTAGCCGATCCGCGGATACCCATCTTATTCTCCTTGGTACCAAAGGTGAATCCGGGAGTACCCTTCTCTACGATGAACGCAGAGATCTCTTTTAACATCTTACCTCTCTTCTCCACCTTTCCGGTCACGGCGAAGATCACATATACATCCGCCTCTTTACCGTTGGTGATGAAGCACTTGGAGCCGTTCAATACCCACTCGTCGCCGTCCAAAACAGCCTTGGTCTGCTGTCCCTGCGCGTCGGTACCTGCACCGGGCTCGGTCAGTCCGAATGCACCAAGCTTCTCACCTTTTGCCAGCGGAACCAGATATTTTTGCTTCTGCTCCTCTGTACCGTAGGTCATGATGGGATCTACGCAGAGGGAAGTGTGTGCAGAGACGATAACGCCGGTCGTGCCGCATACCTTGGAAAGCTCTTCCACACACATTACATAGGTCAGCGGATCACAGCCCTGTCCGCCGTACTCCTTGGGTACGGGGATCCCGAGGAAACCGTATTTTGCCATTTTGTCAACGGTCTCTCTGGGGAAGCGCTCCGTCTCATCGATCTCGATGGCGATGGGCTTTGCTTCGTTCTCGGCGAACTCTTTGAAAAGAGTGCGCGCCATTTCATGTTCTTTGCTCAAAGAAAAATCCATGATGTTATTTCCTCCATGTTTTATATTATATTAAATATATTCTACTGTGCGTCAACAGGGGTCTTGGTGCGGTCTTCATTGTAGATGTAGAAGCCCTTGCCGCTCTTTACGCCCAGATTTCCGCCGCGTACCATCTTGCGGATCAAAGGACATGCGCGATACTTGCTGTCGCCGGTCTCGTTATAAAGTACATCCATGATGGCAAGACAGATGTCCAGACCTACGAAATCGCCGAGCTCCAACGGTCCCATCGGATGATTCGCGCCCAGCTTCATCGCCGCGTCGATACCTGCGATGTCGGAAACGCCTTCCATTTTGATGAAAGCGGCTTCGTTGATCATCGGAATCAGAATACGGTTTACCACAAAGCCTGCTGCCTCGTTCACCTGTACGGGTGTCTTGCCGATCTCCTCGGAGATCTTCTTAATCTTCTCCACGGTCTCGTCAGGCGTATTCACACCGGCGATCACCTCCACCAGCTTCATGCGGTCAGCGGGATTAAAGAAATGCATGCCAACCATCGGGCGGCTCAGGCCGTTTCCGATCTCCGTGATGGATAAACTGGACGTATTGGAAGCGAAAATGCAATCCGCTTTCGCGATCTTATCCAGCTCGCCGAACGTCGTCTTCTTCACCTGCATATCCTCAAATGCAGCCTCCACGATCAGATCGCAGTCCGCACACAGATCCTCCTTGAGTCCCGGAGTGATCTTGGCGAGGATGCCGTCCACTGCAGCCTGATCCATCTTACCTTTCTCCACCAGCTTCGCATACCCTTTGGCGATCTTGTCCTTTCCGCCCTGTGCCCACTCCTGCTTGATATCACAGAGAGCAACCTCGTAACCATCTACCTGCGCAAATGCTTTCGCAATGCCCTGTCCCATGGTTCCTGCACCGATAACGCCAACTTTCATTTTAATGCCTCCATTTCTATTATTTTCATTTTGTGTGATTTGTTTTGTTTTATTTATTTTTGAATGCTTCTTTTACCTTTTCCTTGTTCTTATCCAGGAAAAACGCCATGCCGTACTTCTGATCCTCGGTCTCAAAGCAATCGCCGAACAGCTTCTCCTCGATCACGATCGCCTTGTCCATATCCACCGCAAGTCCGTCGTTGATGGCCTTCTTGCAGTTGCGCACAGCGATTGGCGCATTCTTCGCGATGGTGGATGCCATCTTCTCCGCCGCAGCAAGCAGTACCTCCTGTGCACTCTTCACCACATTGCCTGCCTCATCGGTCTCCGCCGCATACACCTCGTTCACCAGACCGATGCGGTATGCCTCGGGCGCCTTGATATTGCGCGCCGTGTAGATCATCTGCTTCGCCATGCCTGCGCCTACCAGACGAGCCAGTCTCTGCGTGCCGCCAAAGCCCGGCGTAATACCGAGTCCCACCTCCGGCTGTCCGAACACTGCGTTTTCGGAACAGATGCGGATATCACAGCTCATCGCCAGCTCGCAGCCGCCGCCCAGTGCGAATCCGTTCACTGCAGCGATCACCGGAATCGGGAACGTCTCGATCTTCCGGAACACATCATTCCCCTTCTTGCCGAACGCCTCGCCTTCCGCCTTTGTGAGCGAGCTCATTTCCCCGATGTCCGCGCCCGCCACGAATGACTTCGCGCCCGCACCGGTGATGACAAGCGCTCTCACCTCTTCCAGATTCACCTGACCCAGCGCCTCATTCAACTCGTCCAACACCTGAGAATTCAGCGCGTTCAGCGCCTTCTCCCTGTTGATCGTGAGCACCGCGTACTGCTCTTTTTGTTCATACAAAATATACTCCATGTTTTACCCTTTCTACTCACTTCTCTATTATTGCTATCATCATACGAATATGAATTTCTAAAACCCCGAGTTCCGGATATCAGGATTGTATCGTGGGGCACATGTAGCGAAAGCGTGCCGAACATACAACCTGATATCCGGAACGAGTTTTGCTGCACCAAGTTTTTCTACTCTTCAATCTTCACGATCGTCGCGCATCCCATGCCGCCGCCGATACACAGCGTGGCCAGTCCGGTCTTCGCGCCCTTTGCCTGCATCTCATGCAGCAGTGTCACCAGAATACGGCATCCGGAAGCACCTACCGGATGTCCCAGCGCGATCGCGCCGCCGTTGGGGTTGAGCTGCTTCTCCACATCGATGCCCAGCTCCTTGCCGACCGCCACAGACTGCGCCGCAAATGCCTCATTTGCCTCGATGATATCAAAGTCCTCAATCTTCATACCGGTCCTCGCCATTACCTTCCTGGTCGCAGCTACAGGACCGATGCCCATCACTTCGGGACGAACGCCCGCAAGCGCGCCTGCCACGAAGGTTGCCATGGGCTTCACGCCCAGCTCCTTCGCCTTCTCCTCGCTCAGCAGCACCACCGCTGCCGCTCCGTCGTTGATGCCGGAAGCGTTACCTGCGGTAACCACTCCATCCGGATTCAGCGGACGAAGCTTTGCAAGCCCTTCAATGGTGGAGCCTGCTCTCGGTCCCTCATCGGTGTCAAACACGATGGTCTCTTTCTTTTTCTTAATCTCTACCGGCACAATCTCATTTTTGAATGCGCCGTTTTGGATGGCTGCCTCCGCTTTCAGCTGGCTCTTCAACGCAAACTCATCCAACTCCTCGCGGGTCAGATTCCACTCTTTTGCAACATTGTCTGCTGTGGTAATCATATGATAATCATTGAATGCATCCCAGAGTGCATCCTTTACCATGGTGTCCACCAGGCCGCCCTGGCTCTGGCTCGGCCACATCATGCGATATCCGTAACGGCCGTTGGGAATGGCGAAGGGCGCCATAGACATATTCTCCATACCGCCGGCTACCACGATATCCGCATCGCCGGCCATGATCATTTGTGCCGCCTGATTTACACAATTCAGCCCGGATCCGCACACCACATTCATCGTCACCGCGGGTACTTCAATGGGAAGGCCTGCCTTGATGGATGCCTGACGTGCCACGTTCTGTCCCTGTCCGGCCTGGATGACACAGCCCATATACACCTGATCTACCGCTTCCGGTGCAACGCCTGCTCTCTTCACCGCTTCCTTGATCACGATCGCGCCCAGATCCGCTACCGGGACGGTGCTCAAAGATCCGCCCATTGTTCCGATGGCTGTACGACACGCGCCTGCCAAAACCACTTTTCTTGCCATTTTCTTTTCCTCCGATTTCCTTATTATATGATCGTTATTTTTTTGACATTGCAACTGTAGCAATTGTATCATAGCCATTTCTCTTTTGCAATGGTTTTTGATAAAAAAATAACAAGTTTTGTGTAAAAAGAAAAAGGCAACCATTGCCGGCGTGTTCTCCACGTCCGGCAATGACCGCCGTCTGATTCTGTTTTCTGATGCAACCACCCGATCCGGGCGGTTCTTTTAAGCTTCCGGCTCGATCAACCCGTAGGTATCTCCCTTCCGCTTGTAAACCACATTGACCTGATCTGTCTCCGCATTACAGAACACGAAGAAATTATGTCCCAACAGCTCCATCTGGATGCAGGCATCCTCGGGATACATCGGCTTGATGTCGAACTTCTTGGTGCGGACAATCTTCACTTCCTCATCGTCCATGTACTCATTTTCCATATACATCTGGCTGAAATCGCCGCCGGCCTGCTGTCTGTCCACGATCTTATTTTTATATCTCTTCAACTGTCTCTCGATGATCTCCTCTACCAGATCAATGGACACATACATATCGTTGCTGACCTGCTCAGAACGGATGATGCTGCCCTTCACCGGTATGGTCACCTCAATCTTCTGCCTCTCTTTCTCCACGCTCAATGTCACGTGCACTTCCGTATCCGGATTAAAATACTTGTCCAGTTTGCCGATCTTGTCCTCCACCGCGGCTTTCAATCCGGGGGTCACTTCAATGTTTCTGCCTACAATTATGAATTTCATGCTATCATCCCTTTCGATAGTTTATTGTATAAGCATTATAACATGCCGTGCAATTGTTTTGCAATAATTTCACAAATTTTTTATATATTTTTGAAATTGTATCTGTCAATAGATTTATTAAAATCGAGGTGTTATTTATTTCGATTTATCAAAAATTCACAAAACGAATGTTTTGCTTGACAAACATTTTCGCATCCCGAAAAACGCCTTAATTTTAGTGGATAATGTGCATAAGTCGGTGTATAAATCCCTTTTGTCCAGTTTTTGGCATTTTCAAATGTGGATAAATGTGGACTTTTTCCCGTCCTTTTTAAATCGTTTTATTGATTTTTGAATTTTTTTTGTAGATTTTGCATAAACTATATTTTTGGACGACTCGCGTGTCACTTTTTTTGTTTTGACAAATTCTATAATTATACAGACAACATCTGCGCGACGCGATTTACTCCGCGCAGGTCTCCTCCCAGGCGCGCAATGCCTCCGCCGCGCCGATCCGATACTCCTCCAATGTGCGCGCTTTTTTGATCTTTTTCAGCGCTTTGGTCCCATTGTCTGCGATGCGCAGCCCCAGATAGGTCCAGATTTCTTTCATCTTATATAAAGTGTGGGTATCATTCCCCATCTCTCTGCGATACTCCTGCAGCAGCGTTTGCAACATGTCGCGCAAGCGCTCCAACGCATAATCGCTCTCTCCGCTTTGACAGTGCTGTACCAGAAACGGATCCATCAAAATACCCCGTCCGAGCATTACCCGATCCACCTGGGGATATTGTTCCCGCAACTGCCGATATGCCGCCACACTGTGTACGTCTCCGTTGTAGCACAGCGGCGTTTTCTTGAAATCATCGCACCCTTTAAAACCATTGCAGTCCCTGTTGTCATTGAAACAACTGACCGCCCGCGCAAAGGCATCCCAGCGGATCGGTCCCTTGTAAAAATCCTTTTGCAGTCTGGGATGGATGATCAACTCCTCCACCGGGAAGCGCGCATAGATCGCCCGAATCCGCTCCCACTCCTCCGCATCGGATACGCCGATCCGTGTCTTCACGGAAATACGCAGCGGACAGGCGTCATAAATGGCCTCAAAAAAGCGCTCCAGTGCCTCCGGATCCTTCAGGAATCCCGCACCTCTGCCCTTACTCACCACCGTGCCGGACGGACAGCCCAGATTCAGGTTCACCTCCCGGTAGCCAAACTCCTCCAGCCGCTTCGCAACCGCCAGAAAATCCGCCGCCCTGTTGGTCATAATCTGCGGCACCACCGGCAGATCACGATTATGCTCCGGCAAGACATCGTGCAGTTCCCTGTGGCTTAATCCCGATCCGGCAATAAACGGCGTAAAATACTTGTCCAGCTTACCGAAAAAACGCGCATGTGCATTGCGGAACACATACCCCGTCAGTCCTTCCATCGGCGCCATATAAAATTGCATCTGTCTCTGCTCTTGTGTCTCCTGCATATCCAGTCCCACCGTGTCCTTGCGGACGCAATTAGTGATTTAAGTATCAAAAATCCTTTTCCAGAACCAGATGTGGCTAATTACACAATAAGAATATGCGTTTGTGCTGCGGAACTGAGACCAGCGGAACATTGGAAGCCAATGGTTCCAATGTTCCACGCATTGGGCTCAGTGAAGCGCTCTGCACATCCGAATAATCGTTTGTGTAATGTGCCACATCGAAACTTACGAACAAGCTTTTGACACTTGAATCCTATCATATAAAAAAGCTGCCTTCGCCTTCCGCGTAGAGCAGCTTTCTCAATCGTTCATTTCCGGAATCTATCCGTCAGCACATTTAGAAAATTCTTCTGACCGCCAACACCTTCTTATAAGATGCATCCGAAACCACAATGCCTGTCTTACTGGTGGATGCATGTACAATCTGACCGCCGCCCACATACAGTCCCACGTGACCCGAGTAGCAGATGATGTCACCCGGCTGTGCATTGTCCAGACCGCCCTCCACAGCATATCCCTGACTTCTGTCCGCAGAAGAAGAATGCGGGAGACTCACACCGAAGTTTTCATACACACTCATGACAAAACCGGAACAATCCGTACCGTTTGTCAGACTGCTTCCTCCGTATACATACGGATTGCCCACAAACTGCAACGCATATTCCACCACGGAATTCCCCATGTCACTGCCGCCCGATACAACCACCGGCGCAGAAACCGCTGCCGTCGTACTCTCCGCTGTGCTCTTCGTATTGCTCTGTGCAGCCTTTGCAGCCGCCGCTTTTCTTGCCTTTTCGCGCTCCGCAGCCTCTTTCTTCAGACGTGCCTCCTCTTCTTCCTTCGACTCCGCCTGTACAAACTCTGTCCGAAGCGTCACATAATCTGTGGAGACCCAACCGAGTCCCTCTTCCACATCTACCTTGACCCAGCCTTCCACTTCATCAGAGACTACCAGCTCGTCCTCCATCGGCACCAGTCCAAGCACCGACGCCTCCATACTCGGCTCTGTGCGTACCTTCAGGGTCGTGGTGGTGACGGTCGCCAGCCGTGTGCCCACCTTCTTCGCAAGCTCCACAGCCTCATCGCCGGTCACACAGAACTCAGCCTTCACATAGCCGGTCACCGATCCGGATTTGATCTGGTACCAACCATCCTCCTCGCCGAGCAGCGTGCCCACCGAATCATCATACAACTTTCCGAGGATCTCGCCCTCCTCGCTGGGAATACTCCGCACATTGACATAATTATTCACCTGTGCGATCACCAGATTGCGGAACTGCTCCGCCTCTGTATCTACCTTCTGCTCTGCCTTCCCTGTGAGGTCAGCGACATTCACCTTACTGTTTTGTTTATCAATTCCAGCTATGTATTCAAGTGAAGTGGCATTGTTTGCGAGACTTAAACCCACACCGCCGCTGGGCAGTGCAGAACCGGTTGCCGTCCCTGTATAAGCAGCATCTGCCGTAAACGTTGTGCCCGTAAATAATAAAGCGGCACCCAGCGCACATACAGTTGCTCTCATAGATTTGCCTACCATACATTTCCTCCTGATTTGTTACAAAAATGTTACGTACGTTAACAAATATAGCATGAAGAATCCTGTTTGTCAACACCTTCCAGGGAAACATTTTCCAAAAAAATTACCAAGTTTACAGCGAAAAAGCGGCCTGTCGGCCGCTCTCCCAATTTGTGAAATAATTATTAAAACTTTGTAATAATTTATTTTTTCTGAAATTGTCTTACAAACTCTGCTGCCGCAACCGCCGCATTCGCACCGTCCGCAACCGCTGTAACCACCTGTCTGAGCGGTTTTTTGCGGATATCGCCCGCGACATACAACCCCTTGCAGCTGCTGGCGCAATCCTCTCCAGCCAGTACATACCCCGCCGGATCACAGTCTGCCAGCGTCGCCGCCAATTCGCTCATCGGATGAATCCCCACTGCAATGAAAATGCCATCCACGGGAAGCTCTCTGTCCGAACCGGTCTTCACATCCCGTATCAGCAGAGACTCTACCGCCTCTGTGCCGCGGATCTCCTGAACCGTATGACTATACAGAATCTCCACATTCGGAAGACTCTTCAGCTCCTCCTGCAGCACCATCGCGCCGCGCAGCTCGTCCCTTCTGTGGATCAGATATACCTTGCTGCTGGTACGCGCGAGATAAATGGCATCCTCCAGCGCCACATCGCCGCCGCCCACAACAGCTACGGTTTTGCCCTTGAAAAACGCCCCGTCACAGGTCGCACAATAAGACACGCCCATACCGGAGAGCTCCTCCTCCCCGGGCACGCCAAGGTGTGCGTGCTCTGCTCCGCTGGCCAGAATCACGGCCCGCGCCTCGTAGTCCTGCCGTCTCGTGCGGATCGTCTTAAAATCGCCGTTGTCCACGATCTCCTTCACCCGCGCCGTGACGAACTCCACGCCCAGCTTGTCCGCATGCGCGCGGAACGTCTGACCCATGTCAAACCCACTGATGCCGGGCAGTCCCAGATAGTTGTCCACCTCGTAGGTGTTCAGAATCTGTCCCCCACTCATAGGGTTCTGCTCCAATACCAAAAGGTGCAGGCCGGCACGAATACCGTATACTGCCGCTGACAGTCCGGCCGGGCCGGAACCAATGATGATCACATCGTACATATGCCTTCTCCTTTCACAAAACTCCCTTTTCTATTCCCATTATATCACACTTCGCGCAAAAAAAGCGACGGATTCCCTTTTTGCTTCTCCTTGCACCTTATTTCAAAGCAGCTTCTCCTCTCTCATACAGGATCTGCTCCGTGAACTGATAGCTCTCATCCAACTGCGGCAGCTCTACCGGCAACTGCCCCTTTACTTCCCCATATCCGAAGCATGCGCACAGCGCCGCGGGCAGATTCGGGATATACGCACTGCCTGCGCCGGTTGCAGGCGGGATCTCCCGCATGACGCTGGAATTATAAGCAAGCAAAATTGCATCTGCCTCCGGGAAACGCGCCGCGTCATAAGGAAGCTGACAGGATATCAGCAACGCCTGTTTGCCCGCTGCATGTCGCTCCTCAATGATACGATCAAATACCGCCGAAGAGAAGCCGTCCCCCGTGTTCGGATCCAGATTTGCCTTGCCGTACGTGCGATAGACTAAGATCACATGATCCGCCTTGTCGGCGGCCTGCACACAGTCTTCTTCATTCTCCGCGCTGTTCACCAGCACGGTGATCTCTGCCCCCTCCGGCACATACCCCTGCTCCTGCAAAAGCTCCTTTACCTGCTCTCCAGTCCCCACACGGCTGGCGCAACTGTCCGCAAACAGAATCAGTGCGCTCTGTCCCGCCGCAAACTGTAGCGGAAATGCCTGCTCCTTATTCTGCACGACCGTCACAGCCTGTCGGGCGATATCCCACACCGTTTCACGGTTTGCATCACTGCCCACACCGCTCGTCGCAGCCTTGACCTGCTCCTCCGTCACGCCAAAATCGGTCTGATCCAACAAACCGTACTTCTGCTTCAACGTTAAAATCCTTCGCACGGAATCATCGATCCGCGCGGCGTCGATCGTTCCATCCTCCGCCAGCTGTACCGCCATATCCACCATATCCTGCGTCTTTTGAAACAGATCCGCATTGGTCACAATCGTCAGGATCAGCATATTCACACCGGAATTGAACGTAAGGGTCAGAATGTCCTCCGTCTCAAAATTCTCCGAAATCGCAGCCATATCCAGTGCATCGGAGACGATCACACCCTCGAAGCCCATGTCCTCGCGCAGGATATCCGTCAGGATCGTACGGCTCATGGTGGCAGGCAGATACACCTGCTCGCCCGTCGCGATCGAAGTATAGGTACCGGTCTCGATCTGCGGATACTGGATATGTGCCGTCATGATCATATCCGCCCCCGCGTCAATCGCCTGCTGAAAGGGCACCAGCTCCGTTTTCTGCAGCTCTTCATAACTGCTCTGAATACAGGGGAACCCGGTGTGTGAATCCGTATCCGTGTTGCCATGCCCCGGAAAATGCTTCAGCGTGGCGATGGTGCCCGCTTCATGCAATCCCGACAGATAAGCCAGGCCGAACGATGACACCTTCGCCGGATCATCCGAGAACGAGCGGACACCGATCACCGGGTTGCGCGGATTGTTGTTGACATCCAACACGGGCGCGAAATCCGTATTGACACCAAGCAGGCTAAGCTCCTCTCCATAGATGTACGCCATCTGTCTCGCATTGTCCGGATTCCCCGTGGCCGCCAGTGCCATATTGCCCACACCGGGCGTTCCGAAACCGATGCGAGCGACATTGCCGCCCTCCTGATCCGTCGCGACAAGCAGCGGCAGTCCGCCTCCGGCCACACTTGTCTCCTGTATATCCGCGATCAATCGCAGCGTCTGTTCCGCATCCTGATAATTCTCGGCAAACAGTACCGTGCCGCCGAAATGATTCTCTCGAAGCGCAGCACGGATCTCGTCATTTAACGCCGTCACATTGCCCGCCGGCACCTCTTCCGCGGCATTTTCGACCGTCACATTCCCTTCCACTTCCTTCGGTGCCTCCTTCCAGATCCGGTACGAGACAAACAGCATTTGCCCGATCTTATCCCGCAGCGTCATGCCTGCCAGTAGCGCCTCGATCTTCGCCTCAATCTCTGCCTCGGAATTCGCCTCCACCTTCGCCTCGTCTTCTCTCTCCTGCATCTGGGACGCCTGCTGCGTCTGTGCCGCTGTTTCATTCAAACCCACCGGCGTCTCCTGCTGCCCGCAGGCGGATAATCCCAAAACCATCACAATGCAGAGTGCACCTATCCTTGTTCGCAAACGATACTTCACTGTCTGTTATTCTCCCTTCAATATCTGCCGCCTACAGCACAATATCGAATCCTCCATCGCTCATTATAGCAAAAACAGCCCGCGCACACAAGAATCTCCACGTTTCCCGGTAGAAAACCGTGCCCGAACGTGATACAATACCTAAGTAATACCACAACGATCATCGGAGGTTACTATGGGACAATACAACACACCTACCAAACACGCGCTGATCACCGGCGCCTCCCGCGGCATCGGCGCCGCCATCGCGCGCTGCTTTGCCCAGGACGGCTATGCGCTTACACTGACCTGCAGCCAATCTATGGAGGCACTCTCGGCGCTTTGTGCGGACTTGCAGAACCGCTTTCAGGTTCCCTGCACCCCTATACAGGCAGACGTCAGCCGGGAAGCGGATGTGGCGCGACTGTTCGCCGGCCTGACCGATTTGGATGTCCTGGTGAACAATGCCGGTATTTCCTATGTAGGTCTTTTGACAGATATGACTCTGGATGACTGGCGCCGCATACTGGGCGTCAATCTGGACAGCTGTTTTCTCACAGCCCGCGCTGCAATACCGCTCATGCTGCGCAGGCAGCGCGGCCGCATCATCAACATCTCCTCCGTCTGGGGAAATGTCGGCGCTTCCACAGAGGTTGCATACTCTGCATCCAAGGGCGGCATGAACGCGTTCACGCAGGCGCTCGCCAAGGAGCTCGCCCCCAGCGGCATTCAGGTAAACGCCATCGCCTGCGGCGTAATTGACACCTCCATGAACGCCTGCTTTTCTGAGGACGAACGGGAAGCACTTCGCGCCGAGATTCCCGCAGACCGCTTCGGCCGCGCCGAGGAAGTCGGCCAGCTGGCGCTCCAACTGGCACAGGCTCCCGACTATCTCACCGGACAGATTCTCACACTGGACGGCGGCTGGACGTAGACCGCACCGTTTTGCCGCTAGGAAAACAGATCCTCCTCCAAACCGCCCAGCACCTTGTCCATCTGTTCGGCAGGCACCCTGTTCTCCAGAACACGCTGCGCTTCTTTGGCCGACTGTGCGGCTTTATATTCCAAAATGATACGCTCCATCTCCGATTCTGTCATTGCATCCGTGTGCACTGCATTCGTCCCCGCCGCGCCGTCCGACAGGTGCTCTTCTGCCGAATGCTCGTCCACAGGTGCAAGCGCCGCCGACAATGGCGGTGCCGCGCCCAATCCCGCCGGCAAATTGGTAGAATAAAATCCTTCAATCGGCATACCGTTTACATCCATTTTCCTTCCTCCTCTCAACAGACAGATCATGTTTTTCGTAGTAAATTCTTCACCAATTCCAAAATTAATATGCATCGGTTTTGCAAAAAGCCTTCGATTGGTGTATAATCAAACCAACGATCGTTCAATGAATCATTGCGGGAGGTTATCATGGGAGAAAACAGACAAGAACCGGCTGCCAGAAAGGTCTCCGATTCTATGACAGAACAGTTTCATATGGTCATGCATGAGCATATCAACGGCATCAACCGTCTCTTCGGCGGCCAGCTGCTCGCGTGGATCGACGAGACGGCAGGCATTGCCGCCAAGCGCCACTGCGGCAGAGATGCCACCACCGTCGCCGTGGACAATCTGCATTTCAAATCCGGCGCCTATTTAAATGATCTGGTGGTTTTAGTCGGGCGGGTGACCTACGTGGGCAACACTTCTCTGGAGGTGCGCGTAGACTCCTACATCGAACAGAACGACGGCACACGCCACCCGATCAATCGCGCTTATTTCGTGATGGTCTGCATGGGGGATGACGACAGACCTACAAAGGTTCCGCCGCTGCTTTTGGAGAATGAAGGCGAAGAAATGGAGTGGGAAAACGCCAAGAAGCGCCGCGAGCTGCGCATGATGCGCAAAAAAGAAGGCTTTTAGGGAAACGGTCAATCCGTTTCCCAAAAAGCCTCAAAGCTGATGTTCATATCTACATTGCCCTTGATCCCGTTTACCTTTCCCTTGTCGGTATACTGCCAGATCTTATAATCATACGGATAATACATGTCGCCGTTGTAATACGCAAGCCACTTATCATACTGCTCCAATGTTTCCACATCGATCATCAGGGCCCCCATCTCCACATTGTGGTAAATGATCGGCTTATACCCTGCCTCCTCGATGATCTGACAGAACAACAGGGTCAAGTTGGTGCGCTCCTCCAGACTCAACTGGTTCATGCGTCCGGTGACGTCCGCTGTCTTCTCCACATCATAGACAATCGGACACTTGATATCGTAGGGCGCCACCTTGTCGAGCACCGTCTGCGCCTCCTCGCGAATCTCCTCCTCGGAGATTGCCTGGGAATAAATATACGCGGCCGGATGAATCCCCGCTTTCAGAGCCCCTTTAAAGTTATCATCAAACGTGGTGTCCATGACCAGCTTTCCCGTGCCATAGCCTCTGTTGGCCACGCGCATCACCGCAAACTCCACACCGTCCTGTGCCACAGCGTTCCAATCGATTTTCCCTTGAAATTTGGACACATCAATTCCCTTGTGTGAGATCACCGTCTCTCCGTCCAGATACTGATACTCTCCGCTCTCTAAAATCTGTAGATTCGCCTCATCATACGGATTCATTTTCAGGTCATAATTGATCGGCACAAAATGATATTTCCCGCCGCTGGCCACGACAATATTCTCGGGATAAAAGCTGCGCAGTACCTCCACCGTCGTCAGATCGTCACTCTCCAGACCGGTGCGGATACCATCCAGAATCTCTGCCTGCGCGTCGTTACGAATCTGATCCCGCACACGCTGATCCAGCTCCAGCGACCCTTGCGCCTCCGTCACCGCATCACTCGCCGCCTGCTCAAGCAAAGCATCCAATTCCTCTTTGGTGAGGGTGATTTTGCCGTCCTCCGTGAGCGTCTGTCCGGATGTGGCCGCCGCCATATCATTCACATTGCGCTCCAATTTGTCCGTGATCCAGGTATTCAACAGAGCCACCACGCTCATGATCGCAATGAGCGCCGTCAGATAGGCCAACACAATCAGCGCCGATCGCAGCGGACGCTTCTTTTTCCTGCGCGGCTTGCTCAGCCGATCCTCCGTATATCGATTTGTCTCCTCATACAAATTTGTATCGGGATCATTTTCCAGTCTCATACTATCTCTCCTTTTCCCTCTTACTATCATACTAGAAAACAAGCGGAAAAAAAAGAAGAAAAATATACAAATTTTTTTACGCGATCTGCTGCCGCATATGTAACAATATTTTCTTTTCCAATCGGCTGACCTGTACCTGACTGATGCCGAGGATCTCCGCGACCTGCGTCTGGGTCTTATTTTCAAAATACCGCATGCGGATCAATGCGCTCTCCCGCTCATCCAGCTTCTCCATCAGCTGCTTTAAAAGCATGTGGTTCAACAGATTTTCTTTCTCATAATCCACCGCCTCGCCCGCCAGACACCCCAGCCGTCCCGGGCCGGCGTCTGCCACACGATCCACCATGTACAGCGCGCTCCCGTCATCCTGATACACCGCCGCATAGATTGACTCCACCTCCGCGGTCGCCTCCGTGGCCAACACGATCTCTTCCGGCGACAGCGCCGTCTCATTGGAAAGCTCCTCCATCGTCGGTTCCCTGCCCCACTGCGCCTGCAGTCTCTGCCGGACCTGCCGGATCCGCAGCGCGTTTTCCTTGATGGTGCGCGACACCTTGATCGGTCCGTCATCCCGCAGGAATCGCTTAATCTCTCCGGTGATCATCGGCACCGCGTACGTGGAAAACTGCAGGCCGAGTCCCAGATCAAATTTATCGATGGACTTGATCAGTCCGATCACACCGATTTGGAACAGATCCTCCGCCTCGTGCCCGCGTCCGAGAAACCGCCGTACAATGTGGTGCACCAGACCCAGATTTTTTTCGATCAGTACCTCTCGCGCCTCTTTATCTCCGCTCTGTGCTCTTTCAATCAGTACTGACATCTCTTCCATAGGCTATTCCCCGCAGGCGATCCACGATGTCGATCCCAGTTTTTTGGTCATGCGCACAATGGTGCCCGCGGCAGGTCTGCTCTCCACCTCCAGGTCATCCATGAACGCCTCCATAAAAGAAAATCCCATGCCGGATCTGTCCAGCTCCGGCCGTGAGGTGTACATCGGTTCCATCGCGCGCGCAATGTCCGCGATACCCTTTCCCTGATCCTGCACCTCGATATGTAGCACGTCGCCCTCCAGACGACAGCGCACATACACCTTCCCCTGATGTACCGGAACCGGCCGCTCTCCCTCGCCGCCCTTTACATAGCCTCTGTAATTCTCATACCCGTGGATGATTGCGTTGGTCACCGCCTCCGACACCGCTGTTTTTACATCATCGATCTCCTCCAACGTCGGATTGATATGCGTCACAAACGCCGCCACCGCCACGCGTGCAAAGCTCTCATTCTCCGACACCGCGTCAAAGCTAAGCTCCATCTCATTCTTTTCACTGTTCATGCCAGCACCTCCACAATTTTGTTTAATCCCGCCATGCGGAACATCCGCTCCACCTTTTTGTCCACATGGATGGCGTACACCTTTCCTCCAAAACAGGAAATCTTTCGATAACGTCCCAGTATAATTCCGATCCCCGAAGAATCCATAAATCTTGTGTCCTCGAAATCAAACACGATATGCTCCACCTTCTGATCCAGAAGATAGCGATCGGCTTTGCGGCAGATATAGTCCGCGCGGTGGTGATCCACCTCCTCCGGCAGCCGTACCATCAGATAGTTTTCAATGATCTGAAACTCTTCCATGAACTCTTCCCCTTCCGATTGTGAAAACCTGTTTAAGTCAAAAAAAGAATCTACAGCATATGCTATAGATTCTTCTCTTTCGTAATTTGGGTGATTCTCTTTAGTTGGTTTACTGTCCCATCTCCTCCAGATAGCGCTGCGCGTTGGCGGCATTCTGGGTACCCGGGAACAGGTCGATGACCTTCTCATAGATCACTGCAGCATTTTCCTTATCTCCGCTGCGGCGATAGGCCTGTCCCAGATAATACAATGCCTCCGCATTGGTCGGATCATAGTAGACTGCCTTGCCCAGCTGCTCGATGGCCGCTGTGAAATCCTCATTGCGGTATACCGCGAGACCGCCGTCGTAATAAGTCGTGGCGAGCTCCGGTCCGATGGCTGCAAGCAATGTCTGATACAGATTCTGGAACGCCTCCGAAGTCTCATCCACATTGACGCTCGCTGCGATATTCTCCAGATGCGTCGCCGCCTCCTCCGCGTTCTGCGTCTGCAGATAAATCGTTCCTGCCGACAACAACTCATCAATGGTCTTGAGCGTGCCGTCGTCTCCCACATAGCCCTCCAGCTCGCTGTTCAGGTTGTCATTTTCCTCCTGCAGCTTTTTCATGGATGCCTCCAGTTCCTGAATACGGCTGGTCTTGGCGTCCGACTGATTGGCGATCTCTGTGATCGTCTGCTGCGCTTCGGCCCGAACCTCACCCACCTTCGCCGGCACCACCAGGAAATAACATGCCGCCAGACCGATGACCAGACCGATCCCGACATTCAAAAGTGTCGCGGCATTGCCGCTCTTGGGCTCCTTCACATTCATGGGCTGAATGATGATCTCATTGTCACTCTGATAGCGAACCGCTTCTTCCTTTTTCCGCTTCAGGGGCTGCTTGACATTCTCGTCCGGCAGCAGCATCATTTCCACTTCCTTGAGATACCGCAGCGTCATTGTATTGTTGCGATCAATCGCCGCACACTTCGTCAGCTCTCTCTGCGCCCGCTCCCACTGCTCGCTGTCCATATATAAAAGCGCCAGCAGCTGATGTGCCCGGATGAATTTCGGATTCAGGGAAAGCACCTTCTTTAACTGGATCACCGCGAGATCCTTGCTCTCCTGCACACAGTAGGCATACGCCTGATTGTATTTTTTGATCGTCTGATTGAGGGCGTCCAGCCGCGATGCATTGGACTGTAGCAGTCCGATATAGTCGTCCGCAATATTTTTCTCCGGACGCAGATTCTTGCTGATGACCCACTCGCTCATGGCCGCGACCACCTCGCCGGTCTCAAAATACACCAACCCTAAGAGGTTCCGCGCCTCCACATGATTCTTATTAAATTTTAAACACTGCCGCAGACTGGTGATTGCACCGGTCAGATCTCTGACCGTGGCCTTCTCCAACCCGTCATTATAAAACCGGTTCGCCACATACATGATCTTTTTGTAAAGAGATACATCCGCCCCGCATGCGGTACAAAAATCATGTTGTTCTGACAGCTGTGCGCCGCAATGATAACAAAACATGTTTTCTCCTCCGCTAGTTGCCCTGTTTCTCCTCGTATTCCTGTATCATCTTCACCAAAAGATCCGCCATATCCGTCAAATCCTGATTATAGATCGCCTCCTCGGCGTCCTCCACCTCAAGACTGGGATGAAATTTCTTCAGTTCCTCTTCAAAATTGATCATGCTCCAAAAACTCCTTTATCTCACCGACAAGATACAGGCTGCCAGCCACATAGATCCGGTCGCCTTCCTGCACCGCAACCGCACGCCGCAGCGCTTCCCGCACATCCTCACAGATCACAATCTGCACCTTCGTCTCGCCCTGTTCCCACGCAAGACGTATCTGCTCCGGATCCGCCGCACGCTTCGACTGCATGTGCGCCACATAAATCCGGTCAAATACTTCCGCCGCAAGCACCTGTCTTATCATCGACTTGTAATCTTTATCCTGTACAACACTGAAAATCAGTGTCCGCTTCCGGCCGCTTTCTGTGCAGCCGTCCGCCTTGACCGTATCCAGAAATGCCCGGATACCGTCCGCATTGTGGGCGCCGTCCACAAACACCTCCGGAAGGATCTCCTCCATGCGCCCCTGCCAAAATGCTTTCCGAAGCCCTGTGCGGATCTGCTCCGCCGTACAGAGCGGCTTCTGTTCCGCTGTGCGCACCGGCTTTCGTTCCGCCATACACATCGGCTCCTGCCCCGCAGCGACTGCCGCCGCATCCGAAAGCACCTCGAGTCCCCGCACCGCAATCGCCGCGTTTTCCATCTGGTAACGCGCCATGGTGCGCAAAGTAACTCCAATATAACCATAATAGCGAGTATGCAAGGAAAAATCAATGCTTTTATTTTCAAATTTCGAGAAAGCGTAGTCCTTTTTCGACACAGGATAGCTCTCAATCTGCAATTTTTTCGCTCTTTCTACAAAAACAGCCGACGCCTCAGGCACCGCATCGCAATACACAACCGGCACCCCCTGCCGCATAATGCCGGCCTTCTCCCACGCGATCTGCGCAAGCGTATCGCCCAGATATTCCGTGTGATCCAACCCGATGCGCGTGATGATCGTCAACGCCTTCTCCGCCACCGCGTTGGTGGCGTCCAGCCTGCCGCCCAGCCCCGTCTCCAGAATGCAATAATCCGGCTGTACCTCCGCAAAATACAGCATCGCCATCAAAAACAAATACTCAAAATACGTCGGATGGTATTGCTCCGCGCACGTCCAGTCCAGACTGTCATAGACCTGTAAAAACAGGCGCAGAAAATCCTCCTCGCCGATCATGTGCCCGTCCACCACGAAGCGCTCTCTGATGTCCACCAGATGCGGCGAAGTAAATACCGCCACACGATATCCCGCCTCCTCCAGACAATAGCGCAGGTACGTGCACACGGATCCCTTTCCGTTGGTGCCCGCCACATGAATGATATTCCTGACTGTTTGGTCCGGTGACCCCAGCCTGACCAGATGCGCCTTCGTGTCCTCGAGCGCATGCTTCGCTGTGAAGCGGGGGATTTCATACAGATAGTCCACCGCCTCCTGATAGGTCGTAATCGCTTGCTTTTTCATCACTGCCTAAAACCCTCTGTTCTTCAGATCCGCCACCAGCTGCACATAAAATTCCCGCACATCAAATCCCGGGAAATTCTCCCTGTTTAAGTCGATCAAATCCCCGTGCGAGATGCCGCGCTTTCCAGGCACCTGCAGGAACTGATAACGCTCCCCCCAGGGAAAGGATTTCTCCCCGACCAGTCCGTCATTGGCTCCGTCAAAATACTTCACCAGATAATAGGTCAGATTTAAGGGGAACCGCCCCGATGCCGGCTTATTCAGCTTAGATCCCACCGACTGATAATACACGCCCGGGACATCCTTGACCTCCTCGTTGCGCTTCGCACAGTTTTCACTGGTCAGATCATACACGGCCGCCAGGAAATCCGGATTCACATCCCCGAGCGCCGCAGCACCCGCATTGTAGGCTGCGGCCACCGTCTCCTTTTGCTTCTGCGGCACCTTCCCCAGCAGATAATCCGCGAACTCACACCCTCTGTGCGGCGTGTTCACTGTGGTGAGCGACGCGATATACGGCGCAACAGACGTCTTGGCAAGCGCCGTCCGCATATCCAGACCGCCCTTGGAATGGGCGATCACGTTCAGCTTCTCGCAGCCTGTCTCCTGCACAATCGCCAGGATCCGCTGCTCCAACTCCTTCGCACTCTCATCCACCGCCGACGCGCTGTTATGATTGCCGTAATAGAGCGTCGCACCGTTTTCCTCCAGCTCCTCCGGCACACGCCCCCAATAATTCAAGTGCTCGAAATCTCTGAAAAACACCCCATGCACCAACAGGAGCGGATACTTCGTCTTACAAATCTGCGCATCATGCCGCTTCCGGTTCCGCTTGATGCGCGCCGTCTCCGTATTCACCTCCAGCCACGCAGTCTTGAGGATCACATACAACATCACCAGATGTGCAATCGGAATCAGTCCGCACACAAGCCCCAGCACTCTCCAGCGCACGCCCAACTGCTTCGACGTCGCATACACCAACAACATACCCGTCCAGAAAATAATATTTTCAATGAGCAGCACGCCCAATAACTTTAACAGCCAATAGGTCGTGTTGTCCAGCACGCTCCCCAGCTCGGCAAAAAATCCACAGAATCCCAGGATCAGATACAGTCCCGCCGGGATCACCGTAACACAGAATAACATCAATATAATACAGCCAATACGGCACCATCTCAGACGCGCCATCTCACATCCTCCTCTACAACCGTTTCATCCGCTTCCGGCCAATTTTCGGCGCAGTTGTTCCGGGAACGATTATAGCACCCCTCACGGCAAAAAGCGACAATTATTTGAAAGTTTTTCTTTTCTTAACCGTAAACTTATGGTATTGTAGAAAAGTGTGAAATTTTTTGAAAAACATTTCATGAGAAAACATTAAGAAGGAGAAACAATATGAGACAAATCAGTATTAACATTGTCATGGTCCTCTATCTTGCGCTGATGCTCTACATCGGTTTTGCTTCCAACAAAAAGGGAAGCGGCAAATCCGTGGATGAGTTCTACCTGGGCGGACGCAAGATCGGACCTCTGGTCACCGCCATGAGTGCGGAGGCCTCCGACATGAGCAGTTACCTGCTCATGGGACTGCCCGGTCTGGCATATCTGACCGGTATCTGTGACGTCGGTTGGACCATCATTGGTCTGGCAGCCGGAACCTATTTGAACTGGCTGCTGGTATCCAAGCGTCTGAGACGTTACTCCGAGAAAATCGGCGCTATCACCATTCCGGACTTTTTCTCCAAGCGCTATCACGATGAGAGAAACATTCTCTCCTGTATCGCGGCGCTGGTGATCCTGATCTTCTTTATCCCTTACACCGCATCCGGTTTCAAGGCCATTGGTACCCTGTTCAATTCCCTGTTCGGCATTGACTACCATGTTGCCATGATCGTGGGCGGCGCCGTAGTGGTGGCTTACACCGTGATCGGCGGATTCCTCGCTGTGTCCACCACAGACCTGATGCAGAGTATTGTGATGACCTTTGCTTTGATCGCCATCGTACTGTTCGGCATCGGCTACGCCGGCGGCTGGGATAACGTCGTGGCAAACGCGCAATCCTTGAGCGGCTACCTCAACATGAACGCCATGTATGATCCCGAGAGCGGATCCGCTGTGCACTACGGCTTCCTCTCCGTCATTTCCACGTTGGCCTGGGGACTGGGCTACTTCGGTATGCCCCACATCCTGCTACGCTTCATGGCCATCCGCGACGAGCGCGAGCTGACCCTTTCGAGACGCATCGCAAGTGTCTGGGTCGTGATCTCCATGAGTGTGGCTGTTTTGATCGGCGTTGTCGGCAATGCTGTATCCAAAAATGGTTTGATCCCTTATCTGAATTCAAGCGCTGACTCCGAGACGGTTGTTATCCAGTTGGCGAATATTTTAAGCCAGAGAGGCGTGTTCTTCGCATTGATCGCCGGACTGGTCATGGCAGGTATCCTCGCATGTACCATGTCCACCGCAGACTCCCAGCTGTTGCAGGCGTCCTCCAGCTTCTCTCAGAATATTCTGCAGGACTTTCTGCACATCAAGATGGAGGAAAAACAGGCAATGCGCTATGCCCGCGCCACTGTGGCCGTGATCGCAATCATCGGCATATTGCTCGCCTGGAATCCGAACAGTTCCGTATTTACTATCGTATCCTTTGCATGGGCAGGCTTCGGCGCGGCTTTCGGTCCGCTGATGCTCTTCTCTCTGTTCTGGAAGCGCACCACCAAGGCCGGTGCAATTGCAGGTATGGTGTCGGGCGGCGTGATGATCTTTATCTGGAAATTCCTGATACGTCCTTTGGGCGGTGCCTGGAATATTTATGAGCTGCTGCCCGCGTTCATCGTGTCTACCGTCGTGATTCTGGTTGTATCGCTGGTGACGGCGAAGCCGGAGAAGCAGATTGTGGCAGAGTTTGAGAGTGTAAACGAGAAGTAAAAAGCGTGTGCACAGGTTAATATGCACAAGTTACGATATGGCGAAATACACAAACGATTATTCGGACTCATAATCTTATTGTGTATGTTCGCCATATCTTGTTTTAACGCTGCGTCTGTAGAACAGCACGGACAATACCGTGGCAATCGACCAGCCCACCGGCCATGCGCACCAGATTCCGGTCGCGCCAAGCGCCGTACCGGACAGCACGATCGCCAGCACCACACGCAGGATCAGATCCGTGAATGTCGCGATCATAAATCTGCCCATGAGGCTTGCACCGCGCAGAACTCCATCCGCCACCAGCTTGGTGGAGACTACAAAATAGAAGGGAGCCACGATCCGCAGGAATTGAATACCGGAGTCGATCGCCTCCGCCGAAGGCTCCTTCATAAACAGAAGCAGCAAGAACTTTCCACCCGCAAAATACAGTATCGCAAGCGGCACACACAGGATCCATACCAGCTTCAGACCGGCCTGAAAGCCCTCGCGAACACGCTCTTTCTTGCCGGCGCCAATGTTCTGTGCCGTATAGTTCGAGATACCGTTCCCCAGCGTCGTAAACGACGTAATCACCAAGTTATTCAACTTGATCGCCGCGGAATATCCCGCCATCACTCCCGGTCCGAATCCGTTGATCACACCCTGGATCACGATATTGCCAACGGAGATAAAACTCTGCTGCAGGATACTCGGGATCGCCACCTTTGCGATCCGTGCACAGATTGGCCACGAAAACAGCTCACCTCTCCCTGCCGTATCGATCTGCCGCAGTCTGCGCACCACCACATACACCGCGGCCAGACAGCTTACGCCCTGACAGATAAACGTTGCCCACGCCACACCTGCGACACCCATCTGAAATCCAGCCACAAACCAGATATCCATCGCAATGTTCACGCACGAAGACACCGCCAGAAAATAAAACGGCGTCTTCGAATCCCCCATCGCCGAAAAAATCCCCGTCGCGATATTATAGAAAAATACAAACGGCAGTCCCCAGATATAAATGTCCAGATATAATTTCGAGTCCGCCAGCACCTCCTGCGGCGTATGAATCAGATCGAGCATCGCCCCGCAAAAGACGATGCCCAATAGCATCAGACAGCCACACAGCACTCCACTTGCGATCATCGCCGTCGACACTGCCGTCTTCATTTCCCGGTACTGCTTCGCTCCGAAAAACATCGACACCACCACAGAACAACCAATGTTGCAGCCAAATGCAAATGCGATGAAGATCAGCGTGATCTCATAACTATTTCCCACTGCCGCAAGCGCGTGCTCTCCGATAAATTTCCCCGCGACCAGACTGTCCGCGATATTATACAATTGCTGAAAAATAATACTGCCAAACAACGGCAGACAAAACTGCCACAATACCGTCTCCGGCTTTCCCACCGTCAGATCTTTATTCAATGCTCTACTCCCTCGATTTCTGCTGTGCATATACTGCGTACGAATCCGTTCTGCACCGCTTTCTATCTGGCTCCATGCGTACATTTGTATTATACTGCCTGTTTGGGAATTGTCAAGCAAAAAGAGCACTGTCAGTCTGCAAAAAAACTGTCCGCGTCTGCCGGCGGTAATTCAAAATTCTTTATAATAATCTCCCGAATAAAATCTTCCGGTTGACCCAGATCGCGAAGCGTTTTAACAGTGATTGCAACATCCTTCCTTGTGACTTCTTTTGTGACTTCCTGTTTGATCTGATTGATTTCCGGTTCCATGATCTCCAAAAGTGCCTGACACATATCCTTTTCCACTCCTTTCAGTTCGTCTACGATCCTCTTATTTGCAGCTACGCTAACCTGTAGAACAGAGTCTGCGAATTCCTTTCCGCCTTCTCACGAAGCGCCCTCGCGCTTTCCAGAAGCTCCTCCATGTCCTGCTTTTCCAGCTTCCCCGAAAGCGCTCCAAGCCATATATGCGACGCCTTATCAAGCTCCCTCACCACCACAATCTGGGTAGGAAAAAGCACTTCGCTCTCTATGTAGTATATGCCGGGATACGGATTACGCACGAGAGTACCATGCTCATGAAGTATCGGACATCGTTAGTGCTTCCCTTTCGTCGTATTCTTATGTGGCAATTTGCTCCTTTCAATTCATTATACAATACTTTTTCAAGTATTTTTGCTTGAAACAAGCACACTCCTTCCAATGTTTTCAACGTATTTCATAGCAACTTGTTCAATACGTTCTACATCTACTATTCAATTAAATAATGAACGGAAAATCTAACCGATCCGGTCGGAATATCTGTTTTAATCTCAGGGCATTTATTGGCTTTCTGATAAAATTTCATCTTTCCTAGTTGATCTCATATCGTCAATTGACACAAATATCCTCGTTTAGTATAATAAAATCATTAAAGAGTATTATGGAGGAGTTTAGCATGAGCACTGCAAATGATATCGGAAAAATAGTCGGACAAATAATTACATCTGTAATTGGCACCATCTTTACTGGTACAAAAAAACAATATAAAAAAGTAGGAAAGGACGTTACATTCTATAGGGATAAATATAAAGATTTACCCGATTATGTTTTAGTCGAAAAAATGGAAATTCTACCCGATAGCCTTGAAAAAGTTGCAATCGGTAGCCTTTTAAAGGAACGTGGATATTGAATTTATGTTCACATCCCCACCCAGAAGAAGAGTTACTTTCGCTTTTCCTCTCTTATCATTTTTTGAGTTATTTCAAGTATCTTTTCGTCTTCTTCCCTTTGACGTTTTAATTCTTCTTTTCTTCTAGCTAGATCTTGTGCAGTTTCCGATGTATCATCACGCTTTGATCTGTTACAATGTTTGCAAATACATTGCAAATTATATCGTGTGGAATCACCCCCTTTAGACTGCGGTATAATATGATCTATATCCATGTCTCCCTCTCTAAAACTACGTTCACATTTAACGCATGTATACCAACCGTGATTAGATTCAGCATTATCCAACCCTATTTTTCTATAGTCTGGATGTTTATACTCTAACACTTCCTCATCAACTTCATCGCTATACATTGATATACTATCTGCAACACCACTACTTACTTCACCTAATAATCCGGAAAAGAATTCTCCCAAAAATCCCATAAATTATTTTCCTCCTGTAAAATCCCATTCACTTGGCAACACCATTGTTCCTGCCCAATACAACTCTATTATAATGCATCCCGTGATCCACCTGACTAATAAACATGATTTGGACAGATCTATAATCATATTATTCTTGTTTAGGGAAAACCTCAAGCGTATTAAAAACCGGAAGATTTCCCAATCCTGTATAACCAAGGTCATCCTCTCTTCCAACATATTGACCAATAAATGTCACCAAATATCCTTCATATTCTTCTGTCCCTTCAATTAGCCCTATTCCACATACATACTCTGCATACTCCTCTGGGTTTTGCTGGATATCAAGGTAATACTCCCCATATGGGTAAGGAAAGTGATAATTAATATTGCTCATAACTGCATCAAAAGTCACAAGCGTTCCAACATTTTGTTCTTTACAATAATCAAGTACTTCCTCATCTGATGACAACTGAATGATATTATCGGAATTCCAATAATAGTATCCACTATCATAATAAACATCTCCATAGTCGCCATATACGCGTATATGTAAATCATCCCTCTTGCAATATGTTCCGGCAATAATATCCTCATCATCCTCCAATATTACGATATCATCTTCGACATAACCAAATTCAAAGTTCTGCCCAATAATCTCTCCCGATCCAGGATTCATGCAAGTTTGTATATAAAATCTTCCATCCTGTACATCTTCTACTCTTCCTCGGCAAACAAAAACAGCTCGGTTATCTTTCGCAAGCCTTACATAATTAATTAATAATCTTTGCTCGCCCCCGTATAGTTTTTGAGTATAAATCCATATAATTTTGTCATCTTGCCCATCTGCGAGCACATAAGTTCCTTCTTTAATATCTTTTAATGTATATTGTTGAAAAAATACAGTTCTCTCATTCTCTGTAGGCAATACTTCTTTATCTGCTTTTGCTGTTTCGTGGATTTCTTTCACCCCCCCAGCAGCTTTTCCAGCATCCACAATGTCATTCTTCACTTCCATATTCTCTACAGAATCTAGCACATTATCATTGCTTGTTGCAGAAATATCATCTCCATTATACTCCTGACTAATAACTCCTGTTTCTTTTTCCTGTCTATCTTCTATAAAAGAAATTATGGATGCCCAGTTTGCAATAATTCCGATAAAGCAACTTATGAATGCCGTTGCACCTGAGATCCGACTAAATGTCTTATATATACTAACTTTTTTATTGATATTTGGCTTCATAACGCTTCACCCTCGTAGACCTAAAAATTATAGTCTCCACCTATACAACAACCATAAAATCTTTATTTTATACAATAAATGCTATATTTAATCAAACAATTTTTATATTCCATTCGACGTACAACATCAAAATAATTCGCATTTTAAAAATATTTATTTTTTTGTTTATACACTTATTGAATTATCAATTTATTGTACCACAAACTTTTTGAACCATCAATAAAGTTTCTCATATTTTTGCTCCCTTTCTTCAAAAGTGTTCCCTCTAGGTTTCTATACTAAATATAGAATGTTGTGAATATATGGTACTACAAGATATTAATTTTACGCTCAATATTTATGACAAATTTGTCATCAGACACACAATTGTAAAAAGGATATTTATATTATGACGGAAAAGATAAGGTACTCATCTGCTGACGACTAACGGCGTTTTCCTTGATTTATCCTTCTTCCATCACAATGTAAATTTCTTGATTTCATTCACAAACATGTGTTGTTTAATTTTTCTGTTTTTTTATAAGATTTTTATTTATTTTCACACAATTTATGGTATAATGGGTATATCTGGTACGGCAAAAAACTATATGAAAAGGAGAAATGTATTATGGCAAGTCGAATTGTACTCAACACCATTTCCTACCACGGTCACGGAGCAATTGAGAACATTGTTCCCGAGCTTACCTCCAGAGGCTATCAGAAAGCTTTCGTCACCTCCGATCCCGACCTGATCAAGTTCGGTGTAACCAAGAAAGTGACCGATCTTCTGGATGCTGCGAATTTTGCGTACGAAGTGTACAGTGACATCAAGCCCAACCCCACGATCGAGAATGTAGTAAACGGTGTTGAAGCGTTCAAGAAATCCGGTGCAGATTCCATCGTTGCCATCGGCGGCGGATCCAGTATGGACACAGCCAAAGCCATTGGCATCATCGCAAACAATCCGGAATTTGCGGATGTGCGTTCTCTGGAGGGCGTTGCTCCCACCAAGAAGCACGCGGTATTTACCATCGCAGTACCTACCACAGCCGGCACAGCTGCTGAAGTGACGATCAACTACGTGATCACCGATGTAGAGAAAAAGCGTAAATTCGTGTGTGTAGATACCAACGATATTCCTGAGATCGCTGTCGTGGATCCCGACATGATGGCCACGATGCCGAAGAGCCTTACCGCAGCTACCGGTATGGATGCTCTGACTCATGCGATCGAGGGTTATATTACCAAGGGTCATTGTGTGATCAGCGATATGTTCCATCTCGAGGCAATCCGGTTGATCAGCGCAAATCTGCGCGATGCAGTGAACAATACACCTGACGGCCGCGAAGGTATGGCACTCGGCCAGTACATCGCCGGCATGGGCTTCTCCAATGTAGGTCTGGGTATTGTGCATAGTATGGCACACGGTCTGTCCGCCCTCTATGACACACCGCACGGCGTTGCCTGCGCGATCCTGCTGCCCGTTGGTCTGGAATACAATAAGAGCGTTGCCGGAGAGCGTTATCGTGCCATCGGTAAGGCAATGTGTGTGGACGGCATCGACGCCATGAACGACGCTGAGGCTGCTGACGCTACGATTGCAGCTGTCAAGAAGCTCTCCGCAGACGTAGGCATCCCTGCAAATCTCAAAGGCATCCTGAAGGAGGAGGATATCCAGTTCCTTTCCGAGAGTGCTTTTGCAGATGCTTGCTGTCCCGGCAATCCCCGCGAAACCAGTGTGGCAGAGATCATCGATCTGTACAAGAGCCAGCTGTAAATCAATCTTTGCATGTGTCCTTGCGGATGCAACTTCCCATGCAACACTTTTAAGCGACCATAAGAACGGGTTCGGACTGTATAACAGTCCGAACCCGTTTTCATGCTCCATGCATCCGCCTTCTGATCAACATACAGTTCACCAGTTCCAGATACGCCATATAATCCTCCGGTTCCAGCTCCAGCAGCTCCCAGATTTTCTGCATACGGTACCGGAAGGAATTCCGATGGATCCCGAGCGCCTCCGCGGCCTTCACCGTGCTGAAGCCGCTTTTATAATAGGTCAGCAGCGTATCCATGAGGGGCGTTCCGATCACATGCTCATACTCCTCCAGCTTGTACAGCCTGCGATCACAATACTTCAGGATTTCCTCCCGCTTATCGCTGCTCAGCGCATATTCCAAAATCTCCATGTAATTCCCCCTTTCACCATGCCCTCCATATTTTCTGCCTGCTTATCCGTTTTCACATGATCCTTGCACGACTGCCGCGATCATATTTCACAGAGCACAGCGCTACCCATTACGTCACAGCACCGTGTACCCCATGAGATATGCATCCACCTCTCTGGCGCAGCTTCTGCCCTCGCACACAGCCCATACCACGAGCGACTGTCCCCTGTGCATATCGCCTGCGGTGAACACGCCCTTCACACTGGCCGCATATTGATCCGGTGCAGTCTCCACCGTGCCGCGCTTCGTCCTGGTCACGCCGAAAGCCTCCGCTGTGTAGGGTTCACAGCCTACGAATCCCGCCGCAATCAACAGCAGATCACAGGGCAGCTCCTTTTCGCTGCCTGCCACCTCTGCAAGCTTTCCGTCCTGAAATTTTACCTGCACGGTTTTGATTTTGGTCAGCTTATTTTTTTTATCCGTGATGAATTCTTTCACCGTCGTCTCATAGACTCTGGGGTCACCGCCATAAAGTGCGATCGCCTCCTCATGACCGTAGTCCGTCTTCTTCACCTTGGGCCACTCCGGCCAGGGATTCGACGCCGCTCTCTCCACGGGCGGTTCCGGCATCATTTCCAGCGCCGTCACGGACTTCGCGCCCAGTCGGATCACGGTGCCGATGCAGTCATTGCCGGTGTCTCCGCCGCCGACCACGACCACATGCTTGCCCTTGACACTGCCGTATTTTGAAGGGAGTTTCACACTATCTGCGTCCATGATTCTGCAATCTCCGGTTTTACAAGCCTTGCTCGTTATAGACTCATGATCTTTCTGCATCTTATCCTTTTGCACCTTTGCGCTCTCTTCGATCTGCCACAGACTCTTGGTCACATCCGTCAGGAAATCCACCGCGTAATAAATCCCCTTCGTCTGCTCCATGTCTGCGCCGGCAAGGCTTCGGGGCTGTTTTGCACCGCAGCAGAGCACCACTGCGTCATACTTTGATCGAAGCTCTTCCGCCGTAATATCTTTTCCCACATTCACGCCGGTGAGAAACGTAACGCCTTCCTCCTCCATGAGTTTTCTTCTCCGCGCGATCACCGATTTGTCCAGCTTCATATTCGGGATGCCGAACATCAACAGTCCGCCGATCTGCGGCTCGCGCTCGTACACCGTCACGTTGTGTCCTCTGTGATTCAGCTCGTCGGCCACGGCAAGTCCGGAGGGACCGCTGCCGACCACAGCCACTTTTTTGCCGCTGCGCACCTTGGGAATGCGCGGCTTGATATAGCCTTCCGCGAAAGCTTTTTCGATCAAAAAAAGTTCATTGTCATGCACGCTGACCGGCTCTCCGAACTGTCCATTCATGCAGGCCTTCTCACAGAGTGCCGGGCAGACCCTCCCCGTAAACTCCGGAAAATTGCTGGTCTTGATCAGTCTGTGAAATGCATGCTCATCGTGTCCGAGCCAGATCTGGTCATTCCACTCCGGGATCAGATTGTGCAGCGGACATCCTGTCACCATACCGGAGAGTTTCATGGCGGACTGACACAGCGGCACGCCACAGTTCATACAGCGCGCGGCCTGCTGCCTGCGTTCCTCCTCCGCAAGCGGCGTGTGAAATTCCTTGAAGTTCTGTACGCGTTCCTGCACGGGGATGTCGCCGTTATTTTTTCTCTCATATTCCAGAAATCCTGTCGCCTTACCCATTACTTTGACACCTCCTTAAACGCCTCTAATACAGCCGCATCATGCGGTATCCCCTGCTCCTCAAATTTCGAGATGGCGGAAAGCATCCGCTGATAATCGTTGGGCACAATCTTCTTAAAATCTGGCAGGTACTCCGCAAAGTGCTCCAGTACCTCCTTCGCGAAAGCAGAGTCTGTCTCCTTCACATAATCCTCCAGAATCTCGCGGAGCTCTGCGATATCGTACTTCTCCGTGACCTCCAGGAGGGAGTCCATATCTTTGTTCATCCGCAGGTAGAGTGTGTGCTCTCTGTCCAGCACATACGCGATACCGCCGCTCATACCTGCCGCAAAGTTCTTGCCGGTCATCCCTAAGATCACCGCGCGTCCTCCGGTCATGTACTCCAGTCCGTGATCGCCGCAACCCTCGCAGACTGCCACCGCGCCGGAATTTCTCACACAGAAACGTTCGCCCGCCACACCGCAGACGTACGCCTTGCCGGAGGTCGCACCGTAGAGCGCCACGTTGCCGATGATCACATTTTCATGGGCGCTGTAGCCTGCCTGCCTCGGGGGCACCACCACCAGCTTTCCGCCGGAGAGTCCCTTGCCGAATCCATCGTTGGCATCGCCCTCCAGACGGATCGTCAGACCTTTCGGCAAAAATGCACCGAAGGATTGTCCGCCGCCGCCGTGGCCGTTCACAACAAAGCTGTCCTCCGGAAGCGAATCCCCATACACGCGCGTGATCCTGCTGCCAAGGATCGTGCCGAAGGCTCTGTCGGTACTGGACACTTCGACATCCACACTGCCGCCACAGGCTTTTTCCGTGCCAGCCAATTTCTCCGCGCCCGCTGCTTTCCCTGCACTTCCTTCTTTCCCGGAGAGCGCTCCCGCAAACGCGGGCAGAAGCACCGCCGCATCCTTGCTCTTTTCCAGTTGGAAATCATACACTTTCGTCTCGTCAAAATGCAGATCCTTCGCCTTCGCGAATCCGGGATTCAGAATCGTATTCAGATCAGAGAGCACCGCTCTGGGCGCCTCGAATTTCTCTTTTTTCTTCAGGCAATCCGTGCGTCCCACCATCTCATCCACGGTGCGGAATCCCAGAGACGCCATGATCTCCCGCAGTTCCTGCGCCACAAAGCGCATGAAGCACATCACATACTCCGGCTTGCCGTGGAAGCAGCCGCGCAGCTTCTCGTTCTGGGTCGCAATGCCCACAGGGCAGGTATCCTTGGAGCACACACGCATCATCATACATCCGATGGACACCAATGGCGCCGTCGCGAAACCAAATTCCTCTGCGCCCAGAAGCGCCGCGATCGCCACGTCTCTGCCGCTCATGAGTTTGCCGTCTGTCTCCAACACCACACGCTCCCGCAAACCGTTTTCGATCAGGCTCTGGTGTGCCTCGCTGACACCCAGCTCCCACGGCAGTCCCGCGTGATGGATGGAGGAATAGGGCGCTGCGCCCGTACCGCCGTCGTAGCCCGACACCAGGATCACCTGCGCGCCGGCCTTCGCCACGCCGGAAGCAATGGTTCCCACACCGGCCTCCGACACCAGCTTCACGGAGATGCGCGCATCGGTATTCGCGTTTTTCAGGTCAAAGATCAGCTGCGCCAGATCCTCAATGGAATAAATGTCATGATGTGGCGGTGGCGATATAAGACTCACACCCGGTGTTGAATGTCTTGTCTTTGCCACCCACGGATAAACCTTTCTTCCCGGAAGGTGTCCGCCCTCTCCGGGCTTTGCACCCTGTGCCATTTTA